>JALYVY010000297.1 GCA_030852985.1 Gemmatimonadota bacterium
CGCCAGCGGCGCCGCGGCCGCCATCGCGGTTGCACTGCCACGCAGCGCGGCGCTGACGCTGCTGACCATCGCCGGCGACAGCCTGCTCATCGAGGGCGAGAGTCCGCGCAGCGCCGAAGTCTACGATGCACTCAAGCACGTGCCGACGATCGATCGCGTCCAGTCGGCGGCGCCGTTGCGGCAGGAACGTCAGGCCGCCAGCGCGGCGGTCGAGCGTTTTTCCTTCAGCGCGCGGTTGCGCAACGGGACCGCCAATGTGCGGTGAACACTCCGTGACGACGATGGCGCACATGGCCGCAACCACATGAGCGCCATGCGGCCACAGGACCGGCGCGCGCTGGCGATCGGCGCAGTGTTGGCGACCGTGCTCCTCGGCTACGGGTACGTCGTGCGTCCCGCAATCATGCGGCTCGCCACGCAACGGTCGCAGCTTCAGGACGAGCGAGCTCGTCTCGCCCGCGAACGCTCGCTACTGGCGAGCGTGCAGCGCATTCCACACCAGCGCGATACAATCGCGAGTCGCCTCAATGCTTGGGCGCCGAGACTATTCGCGGGTGACTCCGTGGCCGCGATGGCCGAGTTGACGTCGTACATCACGATCATCGCCGACGGATCGCAGACGCACATCGCATCCGTGGAGGCGCACGCGCCACGAACCACGCAACGTATCACCACCCTTGCCGTCGACATTCGCGGCGAAGCGAGCTGGCGCGACGTCCTCGCGTTCACCCACGCGCTGGAATCCGCAACACGCCTCGTCGACATCCAGCGGTTGCGCATCGAACGCGGCGCGCGCGGCGGCCCGCTTGGGGGCGATCTCGTATCGTTTACAGCGACCGTGGCCGGCTACAGCCGGAGCGCTCAATGACGCTCGGCGACATGAAGCACTGGCCGCGCAGTCTCCAGATCGTGAGCGTCGCCTTTGCCGCATCGCTCGCCCTCGACGCGGCGCTAGCGCTCCGGCTGATGCGCCCGGGGAATAACGACGTCACGCTCGAGCCCCTCGTGCTCCGCGATGCGCCGCGGATCGTCGTTCTGCCAACGCAGGACGCGGAGACGCTCCGGCAGGCAGAGAATCGCACGCCGTTCGATGCTGGCGGGGCGCCTCCGCCGTTGCTCTCGGGCCCACTGACACCGACGACGCCACCGCAACCGGTATCGAGACAGCCACGCCTCGTAGGAACCGTTGTCGAAGGACACGGCGGATTCGTCGTCGTGGAAATGCCCGATGCGCACATGCAGGTTGTGCGCATCGGCGAACAGGCCGGCGAACTGCGCCTTCGCGCCGTCTCGGCGGGCGAAGCATCGTTCGAGGACGCAAAGGGAGCTCGCATCACACTTCGGTCCGCGGAAAAACTTCCATGAAGATCTCTGCATACTGGTACCGTCAGCGGCTGGCGCTCCTCGCGCTCGCGGCCGTGTCCGTGGGTCATGCCGTATCCGTGCGTGGCCAGGACTCCGTGCGCACCGTAACGCCCCTCTCGCGCATCGACTTCCAGGATGCAGACCTCCGCGCCGTCATCACGGCGATTGCCGAAGCCGGCGGATTGAACGTGACGTATGGCGATCTTCCCAACCGGCGTGTGACGCTCCACCTGCCGCAGGGACTGTCTCGCGCCGACATGCTGCCATTGCTGCGTAGCGTCGCGTCGTCGAACGGACTGCGCGTCGTCGCGGACGGAAGCCTGCTGCGCGTGGAGTCCGCCGACTCTCGTGACCCCACAGGCGCCGCGACGGCTGCGCGCGCATCGCGCGAGGGCGTGCAGCTTTTCGTCTACCGGCTCAAGCATGCGCGCGCCGCGCGTCTCGCGGCGACACTGCAAGCGATCTATGGCGGCCATTCGCCGGATGCCGGCGGCCCGGCATTCGGACTCTCCACACGCGGCCTGTCCGACCAGCTTCGTGCAACGCAGATCCCACCACTCAACATCGACACCATCGGCAAGTCGGCGGCGGTGAATGCTGCCGTCGTGCTGCCGGGTGCCGTGCAGGGCGAAATCCAGATCGTTCCGGACGAAACGACCAACTCGCTGCTGATCCGTGCGCAGCCCAATGATTACGAGACCATTCGGCTCGCCGTCGATGCGCTCGACCTGCGCCCACTTCAGGTCTTCATCGAAGTGCTGATCGCCGAGGTCCGACGCTCGAAATCGTATGATCTCGGCATTACCGCCAACGCGAGCCAGACGACGAACGGCAACCAGACGGCGGGGACACTGACATCGTCGAGCCCCGACAACTTCCTCCTCCGCATCACGCGCGGCGGCACCGTCTCGATCGACGTGGCGCTGTCGGCGTTGGCCGAGCGTGGCGACGTCCGCATTCTTTCGCGGCCGTTGATTCTCGCGGAGAACAACCTCGAGGCGCGCATTCTCGTGGGCAGCCAGCGCCCGTTCGTGCAGGTGTTCCGCTCGCTACCGACCGACGGCGCCGTGCGCGACCAGGTCGTGCAGTATCGCGACGTCGGCACATCGCTCAGCCTCATCCCGACGATCAATCCCGACGGCTACGTCAATCTCCAGGTGAAGCAGGAAGTCAGCTCGGCGACGGCGGAGCTCCAGTTTGGTGCGCCGGTGATCAGCACGCGCGAGGCGACGACGCACCTTTTCGTGAAGGATGCCGAGACGGTGGTGATCGGCGGGCTCGCGGACCGGCAGCAGGAGCAGACGCGATCGGGCATTCCGATTCTCAGTTCCATTCCGTTCATCGGCGGGCTGTTTGGCTCGACGCACAACAACGATTCGCAGAACGAGCTCTACCTCTTTCTCACGCCGCACATCGTGACGAGCGACGAGGACGCGTCGCGACTGCGGCAGGGTGTGGAACGACGACTGGATTCCGTGGGTGGAAAGACGACAACGGAGAATCCGGCCGTCGCGCCGACGCCGAAGGTGCCGAATCCGCCGCTGCCCACGGCGCCGAACGCGAAGCCGCAGTGACCGTAGCGGAAGGAAGTGAGGCGAACGATTTGCGTATGGCGCGCGCACACAACCTCTCGACGCGCATCACACCGGAGTTTCTCGAGGAGCAGGGCGTCGTCCCACTCGCACTCGAGGACGGACGCCTCATCGTCGGCGTCTGGCGCAACGACGCGAGCTCCGACGCCATCTACCAGCTCGAAAGCCTGCTCGGCGCACCCGCGACGCGAATCAGAATTGACGAGGCCGACGCGCACGCGCTCATTCGCGAGCACTACGGCGAGTCGTCCGCGCAGTCGCTCATCGATTCGATGGACACCGGCATCGCCGATGCAACCGACGAGTCGCCCGCCATTGACGATCTCCGTGCGCTCGCCAACGAGGCGCCGGTGATTCGCCTTGTCAGCATGCTGCTCACCGAAGCGCTCGAAGCGCGTGCCTCGGACGTCCATCTCGAGGCGTACACCGATGGGCTGCGCGTTCGCTATCGCGTCGACGGCGTACTCCAGGAGGCACCGTCGCCGCCGAGGAGCATGGCGCCCGCGGTGATCAGCCGATTGAAGGTGATGGCGAATCTCGACATCGCCGAACGTCGGCTGCCGCAGGATGGTCGCATTCGCCTGCCGCTTCAGGACCGGCAGGTGGACGTGCGCGTGTCCACCGTGCCGACGCTGCATGGCGAGAGCGTGGTGCTGCGCCTGCTCGACAAGGAGTCCGGCACGCTGGAGCTTGCCGCGCTCGGCATGTCGGCCGCCGATCTTGTGCGCTTCGAGGAAGTGCTCACGCGAACGCACGGCGTGGTGCTGGCGACCGGGCCCACCGGCTCGGGCAAGACGACGACGTTGTACGCGGCGCTTCAGCGGCTGCGGACCGGACGCGAGAAGATCCTCACTGTCGAGGATCCCGTCGAATATCAACTGGCGGGGATTCCACAGGTGCCAGTGAACGAGAAGGTCGGCGTAACGTTCGCGAGTGCGCTGCGTGCGCTGCTGCGCCAGGATCCCGACGTCATGCTGGTGGGCGAGATTCGCGATGGCGAGACGGCGGAGATCGCGACGCAGGCCGCGCTGACTGGACACCTCGTGCTTTCGACCCTGCACACGAACGATGCGGCCGGCGCGTTGACGCGCCTCGTCGATCTGGGTGTGGCGCCGTTTCTCGTGTCGGCAACGGTAGAGGCTGTGCTGGCGCAACGGCTCGTGCGGACCGTGTGCGACGTGTGTGTCACACGTGTGCCGGCGACGGAAGAGGAGCGCATCACGCTGGGTCGCGCTGATCTGTGTGAGGTGTCGCGCGGCGTGGGGTGCGACACGTGCCGCGGCAGTGGCTACATGGGTCGGACCGGCGTCTATGAACTTCTCGTCCTCGACCCATCGATGCGTACGGCGGTGTCGGCGGGCGATGGTGCAGATGCGGTGCGAGCACTGGCGCGGGCCGCCGGTGTGTCCACGCTGCGCGACGACGGCGCGCGACTGGTCCTCGAGGGGCGGACGACGCCGGAGGAGGTGTCGCGGGTATGTCGGGCTTAGCTTCGCCGGTGTCCATCCTGAAACTTGTTCCGTTCGATCAGAGCTGAGACGCCTGTCGCGGTTGTGGCTTTTTGACGGCAGGTTAGTTTAAGGGCGGGCAGCCGACGATGGTTGTTCAGTAGTGAGGCTTCTCCCCTCGGGGGCGATCAGGCCGCTACTCGCATCGTCCGCCTGCCCTTTGCCTGCCCGCCCACGCGGAGCAGGCGCGAGCGGGCGCGACCAACTCCCCCGCCTCGCCTCGCCCCCCGCCAACATGTCAGTCCAGCCACCGGAGCACGCGCGCCGTTCCTCACGGCGTGTCCCGATGTACGCTGTCGTCCTCAGCGTGCTGCTCACGCTCGCCATCACGGGTGGACTGATGGAGGCGCATAGCGGGCC
>JALYVY010000298.1:0-2139 GCA_030852985.1 Gemmatimonadota bacterium
CGAATGCGCTGCTCGACACCGCCCGTCCACACCTGCAGCGACTTCAGTTGACCGGGAAAGAGTTTGCCAGGTCCGAACGGAATGCCGTTCGATACAAGGACCATCCCCTGCCCGCCGTCAAAACGCGTTATGATGAGCGGAATGCTCGAGCCGCTCGTCGGAGGCTGGAGTTCCGGCGCGGCTGAAACGGTGACCGATACAACACCCGTTGTGCCGAATGCCGTCGCCTGAATCACGGCCACGCCAACGGCCAATGCTCTGATCATTCCGTTCGACCCGACTTGTGCCACCGACGGTGATTCCGACTTCCAGGTGACCGCTGGCTCATTGATGACCGTTCCTCGCGCGTCGGAGACCACGATCTGGGCGCGGGACGAATCGTCTACAGTCATCTTCGGTGATGCCAGCGACACGAGCATCGAATACGAGGTGACTGCCGTAGGGTTCATGCTATCGGAGCACCCCATAACCGACAACACGACCATCGCTGACAACGACACCACTGACGCGAAATTGCTGGCGCAAGCACGCATTTCTCCCTCGAAGGTGGAAAATTCGGCGGCTCGACTGGCATGGCCCGTCCTGGGCGGTAGCCTCGTAGCTTTGCGTCGCCGGCTTTCGCCGGGTTTGCCGTTCTCGGATTCCCCCTCTCGAGACGAGAGGAGCCAACCGACCCAAAATCAAATGGTGAAAAAAACGCTGTTCGTCTTCTGGACGAGCAGGAGATTCAAGAGTAACCGGTCAATCTTCTGCGTCCGAAATGCACGTCGAGGCGATCAACCACGCATCTGCAACCTCCAAGTTCCGACGCGGACAGTATTCCCCAAGCCACGCCAGAGACGCCGTGACGCGTGTCACGCTCGCGACTTCAGGGGAAATCGTTGCACTGACCCCGTCTATGGACGAAATTGAGGCAATGCCCCGCCATTCGACGGTTGTCCAGCGCGTCGTTGCGCACTTCCTTCCGTGGCTGGGGGTAGGCGGAACTGAGCACGCCACGCTCCGCATCGCCGAGGCCGTGCGCGATCGGGGTTTCCGCAGCGTGGTCTTCTGCCGGCGGGATGCCACGGAAGTTCTGAACTTTTTCCAGAATGCCGGGATCGAGACGATCCCGTACGACGCGTCGGATCTCAGCTTTCGACGCCCGCTTGACTATGTCCGCAGCGTACGCAAGCTCGCGAGCGACTTCCGCCGCCTCGAGGTGGATGTCCTGCACTGCGCCGATGTGCAAGCGGGCGTCCAGGCGGCTCTTGCAGGTCGCGTCGCTGGAATCCCGGTGCTGTGCCATGTGCGGAACCCGTGGCCGTCCGCTTCATGGCCGGTGACCTCGCGCCGCGAGCGCTTGCTCCTCTCTGCCGTGAATACCTTCGTATTCGTTTCGCGAGACACATGGGCGCAGTTCGCCCGCCGAGTCACGCCTGATCGAGGGCGGGTGCTCTACGACGGCATTCTTGCGGAGCGTCAGCCGGATCCGGCAATCGCCGCCGAAGTGAGGCGCGAATTGGGATTGGGCGCACGCACGCCGGTTGTAGGTATGGTCGCCCGCGTGGCGCCGCAGAAGGATTACCTCACGCTGGCCCGCGCGGCCGCGCGCGTGCTCGCAGACATGCCAAATGTGCGTTTCATTGTCGTCGGCGATCATGACGGCAATGACACTCATCGCAAGCACTTCCTACTGGTGCGCGAGGCGCTTGTCCAGGCCGGTGTACTGGATTCGTTCATCTTCACGGGTTTCCGCACCGACGTGAGTCGGGTCATGCGTGTGTTCGATCTCTTCGTCCTCAGCACGCACTTCGAGGGGTTGCCGTTGGTGATTCTCGAGGCAATGGCAATGGGTCTGCCGGTCATAGCGACAGCGGTGAACGGTATCCCGGAAGTAATCGATCGCAACGAGGTCGGAAGGCTTTTCGCTCATGAGGACGACGTCATGCTCGCGCATCACATCATCTCACTGCTCTCCGAACCGGCTCGCGGCGCACAGATAGGCGAAGCAGGTCGCGAGTCCGTCCTGCGCAATTTCAGCCCCGACGCATTTGCGAATAATCTCCTTCGACTCTACGCCGAAGCGATGCGCGGACGCACCTGACTAACGTTTCGTCGAGCTCCGCGCGCGAAAGAGCATTGGAGCCAGACCAGGAG
>JALYVY010000298.1:2149-4806 GCA_030852985.1 Gemmatimonadota bacterium
CCGGAGCATCGCCACCACTAGACCGAGCTTCCAACCGCCGAGATGAGCGCGTGCGGCCGCGAGTCTGTGCAGGGCGACAGTACTGTCGCCGGTCACGAGAGCGCGTTTCCCTTCAAGCAAATTGATCGTGCCCAGGAGCTTGGTTCGTTGGCGTTCGACGATCGCACGCTCTTCACGGCTCAACGTCATCTTTGTAGACAACCGTTCGATTAGCCCAAGGACGTCGCTGCTCATCCGAAGGTCATCCGAGCTGAGACTGCCTTCGCGCACGCGGTACTGGGCGAGCACACGATCGTTATAGGCGATGCGCTTGCCAGCTTTCAGCACGCGCAGCCAGAGCTCGAAGTCCTCACCCGTCGGAATGTTCTCGTCATACCCGCCCAGCTGAAGGAGAGAGTCCCGACGGGCCATCGCTTGACCATTGACCTGACACTCGCGCGCGAGCACCCGTTGAAAGCTCACGTCGCCGCCCATAGGAAGAATCTCCGACAACCGCTTGGGCCGTAATCCGCGTTCGTCGAACTGAACCACGTCGCAATAGACGACATGAACCTCCGGCTCGGCGTCCAGCACCGCCACCTGAGAGGCGAGGTACTCCGGATACCATTTGTCGTCGCTATCGAGCATGGCGGCGTACGGCCCTCGCGCTACGCGTAACCCCGCATTCCGCGCCGCACTGACGCCCTTGTTCTCCTGCGCGATATAGCAGATGCGCTCACGAAACGGTTGCAGCACGCGCTCTAGCAGGGCGGTATCGGGCGAACCATCATTGACCACGATGACCTCATAGTCATCGAATGTCTGCGCGAACACGGATTCCAGCGTCTCCACGATGAACGGAGCGGTTTCATAAGCTGGAATAATGACGCTGACGCGTGGCGACGACATGTCCATGAGGATTGAGCGCGACGCGACTCAGAACCAGCGACGGATCTGGCGGGCGCCGCATGAATCCGTCGCCGCGTCTTGAAACGACTCTTCCACGTGCACGGTAAACTGGTGACGCACCCATTCGTCCATTAGCGAAACGTCAGCGAGCGCCCAGCGCGACTCTCGCTACTGGCGCCGGGTTGATCGCCCCGACGCGCGTCTGACCGCTCGCGGGATCGCCGCCGGGCAGCACGCGGTAGACGTCGTGAATGAGACGACCGGCAATCGAATTTCCAAGCGAGTCCGCGCGCGAAAACGCAGCCTCTTCGGAGCCAGCCGAGCGACGCGGGAGGTACACCACCACGCGCACAAGCGCTTCTTCCGTGTGACCAGCCAACGCGGCATCACGCAGCAGGTTCCACTTCACTCGATACTCGTTCGCGACCACGCGCCCGCGGCCTTGATACCAGTAATACGCGATGGCCGTGGACGCGCCATTCTTCAGGACATAGTGATTCACGACGTGCTCCGCGCCATCCGCCATCACGGGCTTTGTCCCACCATTCAGGATTTCCCACCCCGCGCCCGGCAGGCAGTTGCGCGGAGAATGGATCGTCTTTCCCTGCGTCTGCCGCTCGTAGTAGGAGACGAGCGTCGTGAACGCCAGCGTGGAATCGGCGGTGTACGCACGTGCCACGTAATTGCTCATGCCTGCGACGCGACGCTCGTCATCGCTGATCTTCTGGTCAATCGAGTGGTAGCCGGAGACACTGTCGAGGACGGTGGCGAGGGGAGCCACGAGCGGAATAGCTGATTGCTCTCGCGTGTGCACCACGAAGGCGGCGCCAATGATCAGGATGCCAGCAGGAAGGTACGAAAGTCCCTTATGCACTTGCCACCTCCGTGTCGACGCGAGTCATGAACCGTCGTTCGAGGAACGCCGCGCCTTGCACGAGAAGGGTCAGGGTCGTGAGCGAGACAAGAAAGAGCAGCCAGCCCTCGGTGATGTGCATGAACCCCTGTCCAAGCTTCGGATCGACGAAATACACGAGGAAGCCCGTGAAGAAGACGCGAACGCCATTGATGACGACGGCAATCGGAATCGCCACGAGCAGGAGCAGCACGCGCAGCACGGAGCTCCGCAGCATCACTGCGCCGAGAAGCACGGCGAGGCTGATGAGGGCCGTGAGGGACCGTAGTCCGCTGCACGCCTCCGTAACAAAGAGTTCCTGACCGGGCAGGCGGATGACGTTGCCGGCCAGATGCACGGGCACGTCGCGCATCTGGAGCATGGCTGCACCCATTTGAGACGCCTTGAACTGCAGTGGAAGGGCCAAGGCCTGCGTCACAAGCTCAGGGAGTGGCACGGAGAGACTCATCAGGACGAACGGAAGCCACCAATGGATCACCTGCCGCACGCCGTAGTAAAAAACTGTCACGCCCACGAGTGCCATCACCATGGAGGCGCGCATCGTGAAGAGCTCCGCGGCAAGACCTGCAGCAATGCGCACGAGCACCGCGAACACGATGACCGCAATGCCAAGCATCGGGCTTCCCTTCGCGTCTTGACGGATGCCCTCACGCCAGGCCCACCAGACGGCCACCGGGAACAGCAACAGGCCGTGACCCGCCTCCGGTGAGTTCCACCAATCAGCCGCGAGCGAAGCAAACGTGGTGCCGAAGAGCAGGATGAACGCGATGGCCGTGGCGGCCGCCGGCAGTATCGGCCTGAGGCTCTCGAAGCTGCCGTCGAACGACTCGAGTCCAGTGACTCGCTTCAGCTCCGC
>JALYVY010000117.1 GCA_030852985.1 Gemmatimonadota bacterium
CTCCTGGCCGAGCAGCTCACCGAGCTTGCTGTCGGTATTGCTGACGCATCGCTTCCAGCGCGGGAGCAACTCCGTGGCGCCGGAGAATACCTGTGCGAACTTGAAGTTCTCCTGCACGAACGGTGTCGACAGGGAGCGCGCTGCATCGTGCACCGCCCGCCAGCGCAGCACGGTCTTCCAGTCGTCCACCGGCAGCGTGGTGAGCAGCGTATCCACCGCCTGGAAGAACTCCGGCTGCCCCACGTCCAGCTTTGCGACCTTCGGAACGCCGATCGCCGAGTAGAACTTGCTCCACGCGAGGTGCGGGGTGAGGGCGTTGAGCTGGTCGAGCGTCATCGGATGGTAATTCGCCACGGGATCGCGCAGCTCGACGGGACTCTTCGACGCCCGCGCCAACTTCGTCTCCACGTCGAGCACCGTGCGGGCTTCCGCCGCGGCGCGATCGGGTGAGTCACCGAGCAGCTGGAACATCTGCGTGACGTGCGCCGTGAACTTCATCCGGATCGCCGACGACAGGGAGTCGGTCTTGGTGTAGTACTCCTTCGTGGGCAACGTGAGACCGCCTTGGTACAGGCCCGCAATGGTGTTGGCCGCGTCCTTCGAATCCTGGACAGATCCATCGCCCCACGGTGCGAGACCGGCCCGCCGCTCGAGGGTGCCGAGCGAGCGAATCAGGTCCGTGCGCGTCCCGATGGCGGCGATCATGTCCAGCTCGGGCTTGAGCGGCGCGGCACCGCGGCGATCGATCGCGACCGTATCCATGCAGCTGCCATAGAATGCGCCGACCTTATACGCGGCACTCCCCTTCGGCACCTTCCCCGCACGCACCGCGGCCGCGTCCGTCTCGGCGATGTCGTGCAGCACGTCCGTGTTGCGATCATACAGCTCGTAAAACGCACCGTACGACGGATACGCGGCGGGAATCTTCGTGCGCAACAGCCATCCGCCGTTGGCGAAGCGGAAGAAGTCGGTGCACGCTTCGCACGTGGTATCCATATTGGACGGATCGATCGCCTTCGATTGCATGGCAGCCTGCGCTGTCGCGGTCGAGGCAAACGCGGCAACAAACAGGCACTGCGCCACCAATCGGCGCACGGCGAAGAGGACGGTCATGACAGGACTCCAGGGCGGACAGGGGATTTTAAAATTATGACCGCCCCCGCGGCACCGTAAGTCACGGGAGTAGCGTAACGGCAGCGATCCCAACCAAGTCGGCCAGAAAGCATATAGATGCCCGAGCTACCGGATGTCACGGTCTATGTCGAAGCCATCGTGGAACGCATCCTCGACCAGCCGCTCTTGGCCTATGCGATCCTCAGCCCGTTTGTGCTCCGCACGGTCGAGCCGTCGCTGGATGCGCTGGTCGGTACGCGCGTCATTGGCGTAAGCCGACTGGGAAAGCGCATTGTCTTCGAGTTCGAGGCGGAGCGCTTCCTCGTGATTCACCTCATGATCGCGGGTCGCTTTCGATGGTTTCCAGCCGGCGCCCGCAAGAAAGTGCCGGGGCGGATCGCACTCGTCGATCTCGAGTTTCGCACGGGGACGCTGGTGATTACCGAGGCTGGCACGAAGCGGCGCGCTTCCCTGCACGTCATCCAGGGGCGCGATGCGCTAGTACAGTTCGATCGCGGTGGACTGGAAGTGCTGACCGCCTCGCTTGACGAGTTCGCGGAGCGACTGGCCAGGGAAAGTCACACGCTGAAGCGGTCGCTTACGGATCCCCGCCTGTTCAGCGGAATCGGCAATGCGTACTCCGATGAAATCCTGCATCGGGCGCGGTTGTCACCGCTGAAGCTCACCCGCAAGCTCGACCACGCTGAGATTGCTCGCCTGTTCGAGTGCACGAAGGCCTCGCTGCTCGATTGGACGCAGCGGATGCGCGACGAGCGTGGTGATGGATTTCCCGAGAAGGTGACGGCGTTCCGGGAGGGCATGGCGGTGCACGGCCGCTATCGACAGCCGTGTCCCGAATGCGGTACCTCTGTGCAGCGCATCCGGTATCGTGACAACGAGACGAACTATTGTCCCACCTGCCAGACCGAGGGGCGACTGCTCGCGGATCGCGCGCTGTCGCGCCTGCTGAAGCAGGATTGGCCGAAGACGGTGGAAGAGTTGGAGGGCTGACCTTCGAACGGAATTTCCTCTGGACTTCGGACCTCTTGGGCTTGAACTTCCCCGAGCCTCAAACACGGGGAATAAGTCCGATGCACCAACAGACTCGACGCCACTTTCTCGGCGCATGCGGCACTGCGGTGGCGATTGCGCTGTTGCCGGCGCGCGCACTGGCGGCGCTGCCGATCCATCGGCAATCAAGCGATCCGCACCCGACGCCGCGCCCCGGGATCACGGGCGCGAAGGTCGCAACGCGCGAACAGTTGGCGGCCAAGCCGAAGCTGGTCGATCTGTTTGACTCCGTGCGCGAGGTGCCCGAGGTGATCGACGGCATCCGTTGCAACTGCGGCTGCGCGCATAATGACGGCTTCTATTCCCTGCTCACCTGTTACGAGGGCAAGGACGCGATGGCGAAGGAGTGTGCCATTTGCCAGGGGCAGGGTCGGCTCGCAGTGCGCCTGCACAAGGCGGGAAAGTCGCTCGATGAGATCCGTACCGCGGTGGACGCGAAGTTCGGATGAAGCATTGTTCTCGTAGATCCCGAGATACTCGGCCTTCGCATTCTTGTTGTCGGGGTGGGTCATCCCCTCGAGCGTCTTGATGTGGAAGAACGAGTTGAAGATGGGATGCGAGACGTCGAGCTTCACGATGCGGCCCTCCGGCAGCACCTGGCGCATGGAATTTTCGAAGTTCGCCCACTGCTGCTGGAAGTAGAAATCGTCGACGATGAGGAAGCCGCCCTTGGCGAGCCAGGTGCGGAGGCCCGTCGCTTCACTCACGCTGGGATGCCACCATCCCGGCTCACTGAGGTAGGCGATCGGGTAGTGCGATAGCTGTGGATCGTCCATCGCGTGGATGTTGCTCTCGCGAAAGTGCGCGCGCACGGTGGACAGGTCCTTCAGGATGGTCATGAAGTTCCGTTCCATGGCGGGGTAGTCGAACTCCCAGCCGCTGTGGCCGTACACGTGATAGCTCAGGCGGACGAAGGTGAAGCGTCCGTCGTACGGCACGTTCGGCTCGATGCGGACGCGCGGCCCGCGCTGCGCATGCGCGGGCGTCCCGATCGCCACGGTAGAAACGGCAATCGCGAGGAGCGCCCTCATGAGTGGTGCGGTATTGCTCGGCATGTGCAAGGAGTACGGCGCGGCCGAGTCGTTTGCTGAATGCGCCCGAGCACGTCGGCGCGGGCGCCCCCCAGCCCCTCAATCACGTGAACTCGGCGCAAGGCTGGCGGGCGCATCGTGCTCGGCTTCAGGGCAGCGGTGGTGGACGGCGTGGGGACCCGATCCTGCTATTGGGGGATATACTATGGACATGCCCCACGCTCGCCCGCGTCCTGCGCGTTCCCTTTCCATCGCCGCGCGCCTCCTGACCTACCTCATCGCCGCATGGGGGACCCTCGGCGTCCTGGCGAGCGGTCTCTTCCCGTGGGCCGGCGCCGTCGTCGCCGTCGTGGCACTCTACACGACATCGCCGCTCATGGCGTTCGTGCGGTGGCGCGGCTGGCCGTTCTACCCTGGAAAGGCATTCCGGCTGCTCGTCGTCCGGCCGTTCTGGTATGCACAGCTGATGCTCCCGCTCGTGTCCGCGGGTGGGCTGCTGGGACTGATGGCGGGCTCACCATTTGGACACGGCATCACGACCGGGCGGATTGTTGCCGCAGTCGTCTTCGCGCTCGTTGCCGCAACGCTCACCCTCGGCTACTTCGGCGCGGGGCATCTCGTCGTGCGTCGCGTGGATGTCGAGGTGCCCGGCCTTGCACCGGAGTTCGACGGACTGCGTATCGCGCAGCTGTCGGATCTCCACGTGGGTCCGCATACGTCGCGCCGCTTCCTGCGTCGCATCGTGGACGCGACCGGCAAGCTCTCGGCAGACCTCATCGCGGTGACTGGTGACCTCATTGATGACCGCGCCGAGGACGTCGCCGCGTATGCGAAGTCGCTCGGATCGCTGACGGCACCGTTGGGCGTGTACATGATTCCGGGTAACCACGACGTCTACGCTGGTTGGGACGACGTGGAGCGCGGGCTGCGCGACGCGCGCCTCGGCACGGTGCTCGTGAACGACGCGCGGGTGCTGCGCCGAGGGGGCGCGATGATCGCGGTGGTGGGAACGGGCGATCCGGCGGGTGGCAAACTGGGGACGTCGCGCTCAGCGCCTGACGTGGAGCAGGCGCTCTCCCGCGTACCCGAGGGTGCGACCGTGATCGCCTTCGCGCACAACCCCGCGCTCTGGCCTTCGCTGGCGGCGCGCGGTGTCGCGCTCACGCTCAGCGGGCATACACACTGGGGGCAGTTCGCTGTTCCCTTTCTCGGATGGAGCCTGGCGTCGCCCTTTCTCGAGTATGCCATGGGCGCGCACACCGAGGCAGATGCGACGCTCTACATCAGCCCGGGCACGGGCTACTGGGGCATTCCGTTCCGGCTCGGCGCGAGTCCCGAGATCACTCTGGTGACGCTGCACTCGGCGCTCGCCGCGGCGGCGACGGTTCACCGCGCGCGGGTGGCTTGAGTGGAGGTCAGTCCCGCGACGGCCTATCGCGTGCTCACGGCCGAGGGTCGGCTCGATAGCTGGAATCAGACACGACAAGAAGGGCACCGGCTTTGTGCAGCCGCTGCGGGCGCACGAGCACTGGCACGTGGATATCAGCTACTTCAACATCGCAGGCACGTTCTACTATCTCTGCGCGATTCTCGACGGGGCGACCCGTTTCTCGACGGCGATCTGGATAGCGCGGGATCAGAAGATGGAACCGGCGCGGGCCCAACGCCGCGCGCACTGTCACTCACCTTAAGCGAGTGCGGCCACTGGTTCCCCGAAGTGAATTAGCCATCCACCCTAACCGTTACATTTCCGCTGAACCGGGACACGACGATGGCTATGTCGCGGTTGATTTGCTGAGTAGACTGCGCGGCGTTGCTCCGACCTTCTGGCGAGCAGGGGATCACAAGGGTGACCCAATGCTTCCTCCTTCAGTAAGCATGGTCGCTGTAGTACTTCGTCCATATCAGCACGATTCTTGTGCATCCACCCCAAGAGAAACTGACCCTGGTAGGGGTGAACCGAGTGCAATCGCACCGGCACTTTGCTTGGCAACGGTTCGATTGTCTGAGGTGCGCCGCGTTCCGTGGACACCAACTTAGGGTGTTCTTTCGGCACGTTCTACTATCTCTGTGCCGTCCTCGACGGGGCGACGCGCTTCCTCGTGCACCGGGAGGCCCGCGAGCAGATGACCGAGGCCAACGGCGAAACCATTCTCCTACGCGCGCGCGAGCAATATCCCGACGCGCTGGCGCAACGCCGCGAACACTGGCACCCCACCTAAACCGAGTGCGACTTCGTTCCCGCCGCAGTGAATTAGCACCCCACCCACGTGTCACATTTCCGCTTAACCGTGACCGACCCTCAACGCAACGCCTTAGCGACGGTACATAGCAATAGAAGCGGAAAGGTGTAGAATTCAAGTTATGACAAAAGGATCCAGGCTCTGCAAGGCAGACTTACACGTTCACACGCCGGCGTCGCACGACTATCAGGACACGAAAGCGACCGGAAATGACATCGTGAAGGCTGCCATCGCTAAAGACCTCGACATTCTTGCTATTACCGACCACAACTCAGCTGATTTCCTTGACCACGTCCGCGCGGCGGCTCGAGGCTTTAGCCTCACCGTCATCCCGGGAGTGGAAGTCACAACGCCAGAAGGTCACATCCTCGCGCTTTTCGACGCTGCGATCAAGGAAACCGAGGTATCGGATTTCCTAATTCGCATAGGCATTCCGCGCAATGAGCACGGGAAAGAGGAGGCAATCTCCGAGAAACACGCAGAGGACGTGATCCGGCAGATACATGAGATGGGCGGCGTTGCGATCGCTGCGCACGCTAATGAAAAGGCCATCGGTCTGCTTCAGCAAAAAGGACAGTACAAGCTCCGTGTGGTGCCGATGATAGAATTGGCGGCGCTCGAGTTCACTAGGCGGGAGGACGTCGAAAAGTTCTCACAAGGACGCGTGTCGCAACACTACCCGAAAAAGACTTGCACGCAGTCGTCTGACGCTCACAGCCTCGTGGAAATCGGTAACCGAGTTACCTACCTGAAGATGGACGAACAGTCCGTATATGGAATTCGCCAGGCGCTCTTGGACCCTACGGTGCGCGTGCGGTTTAGTTGGGATCTCCGCGGATCAAGTCATCCACGCATCGTGAGTCTGCGTGTCGACCAAGGATTCTTCGATGGCCAAGAATTCAGCTTCCATGAGAACTTGAACTGCTTGGTAGGTGGGCAAGGAACCGGTAAGTCGACGGTGATTGAGCTATTGAGATATGCTTTCGGTGATGTCTCGCCATTCGAGCACATCGCCGCAGATCATGCTGGCAAACTTGAGAAGTTGGTCGGAGACGGCGGCCAGATCGAGATCATCTACCAAGACAGTGACGGCGATCTCAAGCGCGTTACCCGTGAGGTGCAAAGTTGGGAGACATCAAGAGAAGTTCATGATATGGCCGGGAATCCGACATCGCTTCTGTCGGCACCTGTCCTTTTTAGTCAAGGTGAACTCGTAGAAACGGCGCGCAACCGCATGGCGCAACTGGAACTGCTCGATCGACATCTTGACATTGCAGAGGAGAATCGGAGTGAAAAGGCCACCACGGATGCATTGTCAACGAATGCCCGACAAATAGTTCAAGCCGGGAATGCCATTGCCAAGCTGACCGATGATATTGCGCACCCGGAGACAGGACTCGCAGTCTCAAAGAGCAAACACGAGGACGCAAAGACCAAACTGAAAGACCCGGTCCTACAACAATTCCCAAGGTGGAAGGCGGAGCAACGTGTATTGGACGAGATGAGAGACTGAACCGCCCCGGGATTCCCGGAGACTCAGTTAGTTGAGTGCTCCGGTAGGAACTGGAGCGGTGCAGCGTCGATCAAACTCATCTTCGTACTCCGCTGAGGGTAGATAGCCGAGCGGTTCCATCAAGCCGGCAGGTGTTGAACCAGGCGACCCAGTCGAGCCTCGCGAATTCCACATCATCTAGGGACCTCCATGGTCCGCCATGCCGAATCACTTCCGTCCTGAAGAGGCCGATTACGGACTCGGCCATCGCGTTATCATAGGCATCCCCACGGCTACCAACCGATGCTTCGATGCCTGCCGCGGCCAAGCGCTCGCTGTACCGAATCGACAAATATTGCGCTCCGCGGTCGCTGTTGTGAACGAGCCCCGCATCCGTCTGCCGGTTGTACAGCGCCTGTTCCACGATCCGTGCGCATGACGCGCTCGCCCGCCAGCCGACGATGCGGCGCGAGAACACGTCGATCACGAAGGCGACGTACACCATGCCGCGCCACGTCGCCACGTAGGTGAAGTCGGCCACCCACAGCTGATTCGGTTGCGTCGCCGTGAAGTCGCGGTCCACCAGGTCCTGCGCTGCCTCCGCTGCCGTATCCGGAATCGTTGTGCGCACGCGCGCCCCGCGCACGACGCCGCGCATTCCTGCCGCCCGCATCAGACGGGCGACCGTGCACCGCGCGGTCACGATCCCCTCTCGCGTGAGCTGGTGCCACACCTTGCGCACGCCGTACACGCGCCGGTTGGCGTGCCACACGCGCGTGATTGCGGTGCCGGTGCCCATCGCGCACAGCGCGCGCGGGGCGCCGCATCGGTCCGCCGCCCGCGCCCTTGGCCTCGTAGTAGGTCGATGGAGCAATCGGCAGCTGCGCGCAGATCGGCTCGACTCCATAGTCCTCGCGATAGGCGTCGATGAACGCCACCATCACGTCCCGCGGCGGTCGAGCTCCGCTTGGGCAAAATACGCCGCCGCCTTGCGGAGAATCTCATTCGCGCGGCGGAGCTCCCGATCTCCCGCTTCAGGAGCTTGAGTCGCTGCTGCTCCTCGGTGGTCACACCCGGTCGCTCGCCCGCATCGCGTTCGACGCGCGACGCACCCAGAGCCGCAGCGTTTCCGCCTACACCCCATTTTGATCGCGATAGACGAGATCGCCGCCCACTCCGTGTCGTAGTGCGCCCGCTGCTCTCGCAGCAGCCGGACGGCCCGCTCCTTCACCTCAGGAGAATACCGTGATTGTTTTGCCATGCTCTCATCCTCTCACGATTGGGAGCCTCCGGCAATCCCGGGGCGGTTCAGTCTGCGGTCATGGGGTGAACCGTCGTGAAAGAGTAAACCAAGGAGGAGAGGGGAAGGACGCCGAGCTTCATCGCTAAGAAGGTAGGAGGCAGGCTGCGCACAAGTACTGCGTCGAATGAACACCCTCTAGATAACTATGGCACCACCCGAAAGAAGACGGTAGGCCCGCTAAGCGGAACTGTCGCACTGTCCGTCGCCGACGATCCCGAGCTTCCAGTAGTGTCGCGGGGAAAGTAAACCATGCGGCTCGCCGGTTGTTCGGGCGCGGCGGCGTCGAACCCGATGTCGGGAGAGAAGCAGGCTGGCACGTGATGCACGTATAGTTCGGTCGCGCGAAGCGTGTCGCGGGTAGCCTCAGTCGTCACGACCACGGGGTGCTCGAGATGGACGCGCCAACTTGCGCACAGTGGAAGCTGTCCCGCGCCGATCCCCACCTGATTGTAGGCAAATGGCACTGCGTCCACCCGCGCACCGGTTCGCCGAAACACTTCCGCCACTGCGGCTTCCGGCGTCAGTGGAAGACCCGATGGCATGCGCGCTGGCACGCCCACCATGTCGAAGTCGCTCCCGCCACCGAACTGCCGCAGCATCAGACTTCCCCCGACGATACGGATGTCGAGAGGACCATCGGGCACTCCGACGGACAGCTGAACCCCACCGTCTCGCCCGCACATTCCGATCGCCCAGTGCGATCCGAAGCCGCGTCGCACCCAGCCCGGTACGGAGGATGGGAAGTCGCCCATCGGGCTCGCGCTCATCGTGCGACGACGGCAAGGCGACAGTTCGTTGAACGCGATCGGGCCCCCGCGATCTTGTTCTAGCACGGCGACGATGTTGCCAAGCAATTGGGGATTGCCGAGGAACCGTGCCACGCCGATGGCGATCGAGTCCGCCAGTGACTGCGACACATATCGTGCGGACGGCGCCGGCAGACGGAACAAGCCGGTTGCCATATCAGCTGCGGCAGCCGCATCGCCGGTAACCGAGCTTGGGTCGATGCGTACAGTGTCATCGAGTCGGGGGGCAACGATATTCTCGTGACAGGCGACCAGGAGGGACAGTGCCCAGAGCGGCAAGGAAGCGCAGTAGCGGAATACGGGCGGCACCGGTCCTGAAGTGGTCTTACGCGGTGTGCCGTCTCCACTCCTGCGCATCTCGGAGGCGCACTTAATCTTTCTCTTGAAGCAATTCGCAAATCGCTTCTTCCGATTAACAGAACTTCTAGGCGTCAGGGACACAATTGAACTCTCGGTTTTAGACTTCGTGCACCACTACCTGCTTGAAGCGAGAAACATAGGCGCCAAAGCGCCTTTGCATATGGCGTGTCCAGTGCGTATGATCACTTCGAACACCTCCAATTCCATATTGTGCAAATGCTGAAACTGCGCGACATCAGCAAGCACCTCATTGGACTTCCCCCGCGTCGGTGGACACCGGATTTACGCTGCGAGGCGGAGTGCTTCGTAGCGTGCCGGGCTGATCGAGCCTAAGCTCGTGTGTCGGCGTTGGCGATTGTACCACACCTCGATGAACTCGAACAGGGCTGGGTGCGCCGCTGTATGGGTCGCGAAGCGCGCGGTACTGAGGAGCTCGTGCTCGAGCGTCGCAAAGAAGCTCTCGGCCACCGCGTTGTCCCAGCAGTCCCCCTTGGCGCTCATGCTCTGCACGAAGCCGTGGTGCGTGAGTTCGGCGCGGTAGGCCGTGCTCGCGTATTGACTGCCCCGATCCGAGTGGACAATAAGGCCGGCGTGGGGTTGGCGATGCTGGATCGCCATCCGCAACGCGCGGAGGGGTAGCGTCGTTGCTAGCGTGTCATCCATCGCCCATCCGACGACACGTCGACTCGCGAGATCGAGCAGCACTGCCAAGTAGAGATGCCCGGCGCGGGTCGGCACGTACGTGATGTCACTCACCCACGCCGTGTCGAGCGCTCGCGCGTCGCGCACGGCAAAATCCCGCGCCAGAAGATTCGGCGCGAGGGGCTCGCGATGATCGCTGTCGGTCGTCACCACGTAGCGTCGCGGGGCACGGGCACGAGGCCCTCCTCCTGCATCAGGCGCGCGATCAGCTTCGCGCTCGTCCGCTCTCCGGCGTCGGTGAGCGCGCCGAAGATGCGCGGCGATCCGTACCGCCCCTTGACCGCGGCAAAGGCCGCGCGCGTGACGAGTCGCAGCCGCTCGACGCGGCAAGCCCGCCCACTCGCGGGGCGCTGCTGCGCGGCGTAGAAGCCGCTCGGGCTGACCTCCAACGCCGCACACATCAGCGAGACGGGGAAGCGATGCCGCTCCCGTGCAATCGCAGCGTACTTGTCGCTCATCGCGACTCTCTCGCGAAGTACGCCGCCGCCCGTTTTAGGAAATCCAGCTCCTGCTGCAGTCGCGCATTCTCCCGCTGCAACCGCCGCAGCTCCTCTTGGTCCGACGGCAGTCGCCCGTGCCCAGGAAAGACATCCGTTGCCGTGGCGCCACTCCGTTCCTGGGCTTGGCGTACCCACGCGCGCAGCAGATCCGGTCGCACGTCCAGCTCGCGACCCAGCTGCGCAATGCTCACTCCCCGGGCTGTTCGCTCCAGCACGCGGCGCACCGCTTCCAGCTTGAACTCCGGACTGAACCCCCGGCGTGTCCTGTTCGCTTTGACCATGCACCACCTCCACTCTGAATATCAGGGTTAATGAGGTGTCCATCAACAAGGGGGAAGTTCACATTGCCCTTAAATATGGGCCTGCTATTCATAAGTTCCGGGTTCGAACACAGGTCAGCAAGTAGCTTCCGGCGAACGGTGCTGTCTGTTTTGGCAAAGCGAAAGGCGAGCTTGTCTAGACTCCGAAACGAACGTGCGAGCTTCGCTATGCGTTGCTCGTGACTTTACGCTTCCCGGTGCTGTCCTTCGAGCTGCGCTAGTTGCGCATCCACCAACGCTCTTTTCCTACTCCGACATCAGGTCACGGAAGCGCACGGGAGTGGTCGAGTAGCTAAGCCATTCGGCTTCGCCCTCACAGATCCGTACGGGCGGCTTTCCCGCATACAGCTCTTCGCGAAGGTAACCCCGAAGCAGTTCGTCATGACGCGCGCGGGTGTGTGATACGAGGGCGTGGGAGTGGAAACCGATTCACCAGCGCGTCAAACCACTCCCACGTGAATCGCCGCTGACTCCGTCGATACAACGCACGAAACCAGATGCGCCGCACGTGCTGCGATAACGCTTGCAACGCCCGGAAGTTGCTCGGCCGGCCGAAATAGGCATAGTGGCCCCGCATCACCTGACATACCCGCTGGTGCTGGTCGCGTACCGGCTCGTGCCGCCGACGCTTCGCCTCGTCGTTCAGCGCCGTTAGCTTTGCCGTCACGCGTTGTCGTCGCGTCTTCCGTTTGACCACGAACCGGCCGTCTCGAGTCCACCCGCGATAGTGAGTGAATCCCAAGAACGCGAAGGTGCCGAGTCGGTGCTCGCCTCTTTGCTGGCGAGCCAGGGCTGTAAGGCGGCCGAACTCGATCACCCGCGTCTTTTCTTTGTGAAGCTGAAGCCAGAAATGCCGCAATCTCTCCTCACGATCGGCGCGCATCTTTCGTGCATCATGCGCTGAAAGACCATTACGAAGTCGTCGGCGTAGCGCACAATACTCACCCGTCCTCGCGCGGTCCGTCGCCACCAGCGCTGAACCCACAGATCCAACACGTAATGCAGATAGATGTTCGCGAGGAGCGGACTAATCCCCGCTCCTTGCGGCGTATCCACTGTCGTCTCGTGCCATTTACCCTGCTCCATCACCCCGGCCCGGAGCCACTGCGCAATCAGCCGCAGCACTCGTGCGTCGGCGATCCGGTGCGCGACCATTCGCAAGAGCCATCCGTGGTCCACGGAATCGAAGAATTTGCGAATGTCCGCGTCAAGGACCCAGTTCACGTGCCGCGTCATCAGTGCCGTCTGGAGCGCCGTCAGCGCTTGATGCGGATTCCGTTTCGGGCGAAAGCCATAGGAGAATTAGAGGAAGTCGACTGGCGGATTCAACGGGTCAGTGCAACAGCTTCGGCAAGTATAGCAGCAGGGGTACGGAAGCCCAGCGTTTTCCGAGGGCGGGTGTTGAGCTGTTGCGCGATACGGTTCAGCGCGCGCTGGGTGTACGTAGACCAAGTCGGTCCCGTCGGGAAAGTATTGGCGGAGTAGGCCGTTGGTGTTCTCGTTGGTCCCGCGTTGCCACGGCCTTTGTGGATTGCAGAAGTACACGGCCACGTCGGTCGCGACCGAGAAGCGAAGGTGTTGCGCGATCTCAAGTCCGCGATCCCACGTGAGGGAGGCATGAGTCCAGTGGGGAGTAGTTGCACTTCGCGAACGAGGGTATTCACGACCGTCGTCGAGTCCTTACCGGTCACGCGCACCAGATGAACGTAGCGCGACGTGCGTTCGACGAGCGTAGCGATGTGCGTATTCTCGCCCCCGGCGAGGAGATCACCCTCCCAGTGACCAGGGATGGCACGATCCTCAATACAAGGCGGCCGTTCGCAATCGACACGGCATCGACGATGTGTCCACGCGTCTGCCCCGCTTTCGTCGCGTTCTTGCTGCGCCGCATGAGTCGATGCGGTCGGAGATGCGCAGTCAATTCGCTTCAACGCCCCGCGCGCCTGCACGAACACACTGCGATAGATCGTCTCGTGCGACACGTGCATCGCCGGCGCATCGGGATATGTGGTCACGAGCCAGCCGGCGATTTGGGCGGGCGACCAGTTCGCCTGCAGCTTCGCGGTGACGATGGCCCGCAACGGCGCGGTGATCGCCAACCGACACCGCTTGGGCCGCTTGGCGTACTGCCACGCACGCGTGTCTGCGTCGAGCGCTCGATAGCGATGACGTCCTCCATTTCCGAATAATCTCGCGACTCTGGGTGGACGGCGCTCGTCTGAGGGCGCGCGCCATGGCTGGCATGAGTCTCCTGCGGAGAGGCCGCGGGAAACGCCTCCCGGTCGCTACTCGTCAGGGCGCGTACAGCCCGTTGTCGGAGGGGCGGCGCAAGACCGCCTAGCGCGCGGACTACTCCGTAGATCGACCCCCACCGCCTTACCCAGCGCGCGTAATGGTCGTGAACGATTCATCCGCCTTAAACCGCGCCCACAGCTCGTCCTCTTGGCAGCCGACAATCCAGGCCGTCCCAATTTTGCCATTCCACCACCTCCGATCAGTTTGTGCAATCAAGCTTCTGTTGCACTGACCGGTTGAATCCGTCGTTGCTTTGGGCGCGGATTGGTCGAACGCTGCAAGAGCGCCTGTACGACGCGGAGATCAGCCAAGCTGAGCATGACGTTCCGAAACAGGCGTGCGGTACGCGTCCATGAACTTGAGCACCGCGAAGGCGGATACCGCCGAAGTCGCACGCGAAGGACTGGCGCCGCACGAGCGCTTAGAAAAACGTAAGCGTAAAAAAGACTTGCGCCCCGGTTCGATAGCGCACAAC
>JALYVY010000299.1 GCA_030852985.1 Gemmatimonadota bacterium
GCTCTGGGTACTTCCAGGTCAGCGAGGTTGACGCCGTCGAAGCGAGCCGCCATGTCGCGCAGAGCCGAGTCACCCCCGGTCCGGACCTCATTCAGCAGTGTGCGAGTGCGGGTAGCAATGCCTGCGTCCTCGGCATCGACACGGTTGCAAAGGGCCGACCTCCGGGCGTCCGAAAGATTCTGGATACAGCCTGTAAGATAAAACTGCGTTTCGTAAGTAATTTCATTCATTTCATTAACCGCTCGATCCGTGTTACCAGGATGCCCTCGCCACCCAGGGCCTTGAGGTTGGCGATTGTCCGGTAGACCGCCGACGCGGCGACCACCGCGTGAACGGCCACGTGTCTTCCACCGTCGAGGACATCGATCACTGTGGGGCCATTCAGACCCGGCAGGATGGCGCGGACTTCCGCGAGTCTGTCGCGTGGGACGTTGGCCATGAGGTAGCGCTGACCGCGGGCGGAGATGACTGATTCGAGCGCAGTGGCCAGCTCCTCAAGAGCGGTAGCCTTTACGCTGGACCAGGCGGTGCGGTCCTGGGCGACGATCAGCTGCGCGGTTGACCACATGACGGTACCGATTTCACGGAGCCCGTTCGTCTTGAGGGTCGAACCGGTGGAGACGAGATCGACTATGACATCGGCGATGCCTAGGTGCGGCGCGATTTCGGCCGCGCCGGAGATGGGGACGATCTCGACCTCGAGGCGCGCATCAGCGAAATAGCGTGCGGTGATGTTCGGGAAGGTTGTGGCGACACGGGAGCCGGCTGGAAGATCTTGCGGGGTCCGGATGGCACAGTCGTCGCGGGCTGCGATGGCCAGGCGACAGCGTCCGAATGTCAGATCAAGGCGGCTGGTGATGGGTCGCTGGCTCTCAGCGACCAGATCGAGCCCTGTGACGCCGGCGTCGGCGGCGCCATCGGCAACGAACTCGGGAATATCCTGGGCCCGGACGAAGATGGCTTCGAATTCTCCGCCGAGGGCGGCCTTGAGGGCGCGATCACTGAGTGCTCGCACCTCGAGACCCGCGTCGTTGAAGAGATCGCGGGTATCCTGCGCCAGTCTGCCCTTGTTGGGGAGGGCGATGCGGAGGATTGGTGCGGGGGTTTCCGGTATGGTCGCGGATTCCGACGGAGATTCCTGGGAGATCATTGTCGTGCGAAGCGGAGTTATCTGGCGAGGTGTGGATACAAAAAAGGCCCGTCCAGCAGTTGGACGGGCCCGGGGGAGCGGAAGCGGTGGCCGTTCAGACCATCATGCGCTACACATTTCCCGGCCCGTCAGGACATGGATATGATGCAGCGAATGGTGGAAGGTTGTGCGGGCCATTCGTGGAATCTGGCGGAAGCGGGTTCCAGTGTCAACATTGAAGTTGGCCTGGATTGTGAATAGTTTCACAATGCCCTCGAGAGACCTCGCAGGGCGCTCTTATCTCGGAGAAATAAGCAATGCGGTATTTCGGTTTTACTGCTATCGCGGCCAGCGCAATGATGCTCGCCGCCTGTGGTGGCGACAACAAGGCTGCCGACACTTCGGCTGCGGCCGCTCCGGCGGCTGATACGACGGCTGCCGTGCCCGCGGGATCCATGTCGGCGGCAGCGCCTGCGGCAGGCGCAGTTGCGGCAGCGCCCGTCACCGGTACGATCCACGATGTGAAGATGGTCGGCGACGCCAAGGGCTACAGGTTCGAGCCGGCCGCGATCACGATCAAGGAAGGCGACGGCATCCGCTACATCAACATCAGCGGTGGCCCGCACGACGTAGCATTCGATCCTGCACAGATCCCTGCGGCCGTCAAGCCGCAACTCTCGGCGAACATGCCGGACCAGATGGGCGAACTTGCCGGCAAGCTTCTGGTTACACCGAATGAGAACTACACGATCTCGTTCGCCAAGATTCCTCCTGGCACGTACGAAGCCCATTGCACACCGCACATGGCGATGAACATGAAGCAGACGATCACGGTTCAGTAACCCGATCGCACGCACCGCAAGTTGCCGGCTGTCCGGAGCTCTTTGCTCCGGACAGCCGGTTTTGCATTGGTCAGTCGGAGAATCAGTGACGATCGTGACATGGTAGGGCATGCCGTCAGGTAACCCGACGTACGTCTGGATCGCAGCGCGCGCGCGAAACGCGCTAAGGCGTCGGACGCTCGTCAGCGTCGTGACTGGGGTGGCTTTCATTCTGGCGCTGATCGGGCTCGTGCTGATACCGCGCGAGACGACGCACATCGTTCGCGTCACGACGGTTCATCCCACTGGCAAGATCGCCGACACGACTTCAGCAACTGATGCCCTGGCGCTCGCTCGCGCGTCCATCGAGCAGGTGGACTCGTCGCTGACTGCTGCGCGCAGGCTGATAGCGCTCCGCCAGCCCGCACCGCCTGCGCCAGTGGACACGCTTTCGCTGGCGCTGCGCGCCGAGCGTGACTCGCTCACCACAATACTGAAATCGCTATCCGCGGCGATGTCGCTGGCGCAGGAGTCGCCACTGCCGCCCGCATTTCACGCACTTGGCGTCACACCAGCGCTTGCATCGGACTCGCACGTGCGCTCGCTGCTTGATTCGCTCGATCAGGTGGACAAGCTGCGCGCGCCGTTCGGCGCACTTGGCGCCGGCGATCCGATCTACGTTTCACTCACGGCTCGCGTAAACGAGCTTGGCCGATCGATTCGCGACGCGGCCACCGGGAGACGCTCGGAGCTTCGCGCCCGGCTCGCGCCTCTCGCAGCACCGCCGCCACCGGTGGCGACGCTGGAAGCGACGCATGTGGACACCGCCGGCTTCGTGAGCGCCCGCGAAAGAGCGAAGCAGCAATTCATGCTCGCCCGGCAGCAGCTTGATTCGTTGCGCAACATGAACGCGCGACTGGACACGGCCGCAACGCAGGCACGTGAAGTTGCGAACGTCGGTGCGCCACCCATAGCCATGCTGGGAGCAGCGCTGGTCATCGCACTGGCGGTAGGGTTCTCGATCGTGTTCGTCGGCGAAGTCAGAAATCCTCGCGTCGCACACATGCGCGAGGGAGAGGCCGTTTCGAATGTGCGCGTGCTGAGCGTGATTCAGTCAAGCAGTGTCGTGGAGCGTGCGCGCAGGCAGTCGGACGTGGAAGCGCCGCCTCTCATCGATCTCGCATCCGAGAGTTTCCGAACGCTGTATCTCCATCTTGCGGCGACGGAAGCGAGCGTACCCGTGATCACGCTGACCGGGGACGTTCCACTGGTGGTGGCCACCGTCGCTGCAAACCTCGCCGCGGTGGCAGCGTACGAGGCACGCCGCACTCTACTTGTTGACGTTGACCCATCCACGAGTGCTATCGCTTCGGTATTGCGCCTGGACTCGGACCCGGGGCTCAGCGGGGTATTGAACGGAAACACCGATCTTGCCGGCGCAATCGTTACGACGACCATAGGACGGGACCGGCCGCTTGACGTCTTGCCGAGCGGACACGGGCGGATAGGAACGGCGTCGCCCGAAGCGGTGCGTGAGCTGCACGACACGCTTGCTCGACTCGAGCGTCGCTACGACTTCATCGTCTTCGCTGTTCCTTCAGGTTACGCGCAGCTATCGGCGAACACGATCATACGCGCACCCGACGTGATAC
Organism: Gemmatimonadota bacterium; assembly: GCA_030852985.1. GTDB lineage: Bacteria > Gemmatimonadota > Gemmatimonadetes > Gemmatimonadales > Gemmatimonadaceae > AG11. The sequence goes on from JALYVY010000299.1 coordinate 3,603, forward strand.
TGTGCGCGCAGGTGGGGGTGACGGAGGTGGCGGATCTGCGTGGTGCGGTGAGGCGGCTGCGTGCCGCGGGCAAGGTTGTGCACGGAATCGTATTGTGGGACGACGAGCCGCCGCGCGTGTAGTGTCCGGAGCGGTCGTGCTAGTCGTTGGCCGTGAATTTATGAAACTGGCGTGGGGACTTCCCGTTCAGCGGCGTGAGGGTCAGCACATTGCCGGTGACGGCGAATTGAGCTGTTGCCGGGAGCTGAAACGTCCGATCGTTCGAGAGATGAAGAGTATCGGCGTTGACGGCGTATTTGCCCTTCTCGTCTCCGACCTGTGCGCGAACGTGCATGGTACCATCGGCTGCGAAGGTATAGTGGGCGATGGTGCCGTCGCCCAGTGTTATCGTCCAGTCGCCCACGATCCCTGGTCCTGGGGTGGACCGGGGTCCCCGGTGGAGCACACGGGCCGCATTGCCGGTGCTTTCAGTCACCGTCAGTGAATCGCCCGCGATGGCGAACGTGGAAGTATCCGTGTGGGTAGCGCCGACGCTGGCGAGTGTCACCGTTTCGACGAGCTGGTTACCGTTCGTTGTATAGCTGCCATCGACAGCGAGCGTCATGGTGAGGTCGAACGCCCCGTTGGTATCGAAGCGAAATGTCTGGATGACACCGTTGGGAAGCGGCGTATCGGCGCGCCACGCTCCGGCCAGGGTTGTGGACGAAGCCTGAGCGCCGAGCGCCGAGGCAGTGAGCAGTGACACGAGGGTGGCGAGGACGAGGACTCGGTTCTTCATTGGCAAGTTCACAATGGCTGCGCGGCTGAAACTGGAGCGGTTGGTGGTACCGGAAGTCGGCAAGAAAGGACGATCGAGGGGGAGTGCCTGATACAGGTCTCGGCGATGTGGAGGCCGGTACGGTCCGTGCAAGGAGGCCCGCTATGAGCAAGATTCTGCGCGGTCTCGCGGCTGGTTATGGGGCGAAGAAGCTGGGCGGTGGCGGCTGTGGTTGCGGCACCATCCTGATCTTCATCATCCTGTGGTACGTTCTCGGGCACTTCGGGATATTCCGGTAGAGTAGCTAGCTTTCCTGTATGTCCGAAGTCACGCTGGACCTTCGCGCGCTTCCCAAGCGCGAGGCCTACGAACAGTTGGCGGGTCACATCGAGGCCGTGCTGGA
>JALYVY010000118.1 GCA_030852985.1 Gemmatimonadota bacterium
CAGGAGCAGGAGCAGCAGCAGGAGCAGCAGCAGGAGCAGCAGCAGGAGCAGCAACAGGAGCAGCAGCAGCGTTAGTAGCAGGAGGGGCAGCGTCAGGAGCAGGAGCGGGCGGCGGTGCCGCGACAGGAGCGGCGGCCGATGGAGCAGCCGCTCCGCTGACGAGCGCATCGATGTTCTCGTCTGCCGGTGCAATGACGCCCACCAGCGTGCCAACCGGCACCGAATCACCCTCATTGATCAGGCGCTTGCGGAGTACACCGTCGCCCCGCGCGACGAGCTCCATGATCGCCTTGTCGGTCTCGACTTCCCCTATGGGTTCACCCGTCTTGACCGCATCCCCTTCGTTCTTGATCCACTTGACCAGCTTCCCCTCTTCCATCGTGGGGGAAAGCGCTTCCATGAAGACTTTGGTTGCCATGATGTGAGACCCGGGTCAGTCGAGATACATGACTTTGCGAACAGCGGCGATCGTCTTCGGCAGATCCGGCTTGGCAGCCTTCTCGAGACTCTTCGTGTACGGCATGGGGACGTCCGCCTGGTGCACGCGCACAACCGGCGCATCGAGGTTGTCGAAGCAGTCGCGCTGGATGTAATCCACGACCTGTGCTCCCACGCCACACATCTCCCAGCCTTCTTCGAGCACCACGGCCCGATTCGTCTTGTTGACTGAAGCGGAGATCGCGTCAACATCCATCGGGCGGATGGTGCGCAGGTCCACGACGTCGATGCGAATGCCTTCCTTCGCGAGCTGGTCGGCGGCCTGCATCGCCACGAGCACCATCTTGCCGTGGGTGATGATCGAGCAGTGGTCGCCTTCGCGCTTGAGGTCGGCCTTGCCGATCGGGATGGTGTAATCCTCGTCGGGCACTTCGCCCTTCGTGTTGTACAGCATCTCGCCTTCGAGAAAGCAGACCGGGTTATCGTCGCGAATAGCGCTCTTGAGCAACCCCTTCGCGTCGTACGGCGTGCCCGGCGCGATCACCTTGAGACCGGGAATGTGCGCGAGCCACGACTCCCACGCCTGCGAGTGCTGCGCGGAGAGCTGGAGCGCCGCCCCGTTTGGTCCGCGAAAGACAATCGGGATCTTGAACTGTCCACCCGACATGTAGAGCATCTTCGCCGCCGCGTTCACGACCTGGTCGATGGCGAGCAGCGCGAAGTTCCATGTCATGAACTCGATGACCGGACGCAGCCCGACCATCGCCGCGCCGACACCGACGCCCGCGAAGCCCAACTCGGTGATCGGCGTGTCGACGACGCGCATCTCGCCGAACTCCTGCAGGAATCCCTTCGACACCTTGTAGGCACCCTGATAGACAGCGACTTCCTCACCCATGAGGAAGACTCGGTCGTCCCTTTGCATTTCTTCGCGGATGGCCGCCCCTAAGGCGTCGCGATACGTGATTACTGGCATTTGCCTGGCGATAGGATGATAGGATGATAGGAGGATAGGAGCATAGGAAGTTCTATCTTCCTATCGTCCTATCGTCCTATCATCCTTCAGGTTGTTGTGTCGACGTACACGTCTTCGTAGAGCGCTTCGAGGGGAAGCTCGGGACTCGCGTCGGCAAAGTCCCACGCGTCCTGCACCACAGCCTTGATATCGGTGTCGAGTTTCTGGAGCTGGTCGTCGTTCAGCGTGCCATTCTCTTCCATGTGCTTGCGCAGCAGGGCGATCGGGTCGCGCTTCATGTACTCCTCGAGCTCCGCTTTCGTGCGGTACGTGCCACTCACGGCGTCGGACATCGAGTGCCCCATGAAGCGATAGGTGCGGATCTCGAGGAGCGTGGGATGCTGCTCCTTCCGCGCGCGCGCCACCGCCTCCCCGACCGCCTCGCGTACGGTGAAGACGTCCTGCCCGTCACACTGGCGGCGCGCCATGTTGTACGCAGCGCCGCGCTCGTAGATGTCGTGAATTGCCGACGCACGCTCGAGCGACGTGCCCATGCCGTAGCGGTTGTTCTCGATGATGAAGACGCACGGGAGCTTCCAGAGTGCGGCCATGTTGAGCGCTTCGTGAAACGCGCCGGTATTCACCACCGACTCGCCCATGAAGCACACGATGCACTGGTCGCCGCCGCGATACTTGATCGCGAAGCCGACTCCGGCGGCGAGCGGCACGTGGCCGCCCACGATGCCGTGGCCACCGAGAAAGTTCGTGTTCGTGTCGAACATGTGCATCGAGCCGCCCTTGCCACGCGAACATCCGTCCTGCCGGCCGAAGAGCTCCGCCATGATGGACCGCGGTGTCATCCCGCGCGCGAGGGCCACGCCGTGGTCGCGATAGGTGGTGATGACGTAGTCGTCAGGACGCAGCATGCTGAGCGCGCCCGTGCTCACCGCCTCCTGGCCGATGTAGAGATGGCAGAAGCCGCCGATCTTGCCCAGTGCGTATGCCTCCGCGACACGCTCCTCGAATCGGCGCTGCATGAGCATCGAGTGCAGCAGTTCCATGTCCCGCGCCGCATCCGGGGACTTTGTTTCACTTTCGACCTTTTTCTTGGCAGCCATGGGACTCGGAGGATAGGACGATAGGATGATTGGACGATGGGCGGAGGCTTAGACGCCGGCTGCCTGCACCTGCTCCCACGCGTGGTAACTCGAGCGAACCAGCGGGCCGCTTTCAACATGCCGGAAACCCATCTCCATACCGGCCGCATAGAACGTGCGGAAATCCTCCGGTGTCACGTAGCGATCGAGCGCCACGTGGCCATCCGACGGACGAAGGTACTGGCCGAGGGTGAGGATATCGACGTCGACCGCACGGAGATCCTTCATGACTTCGAGAATCTCCTCGTTCGTTTCACCCATGCCAAGGATCATGCCGGTCTTCGTCGGGATGTGGGGCGCGATGCGCTTGGCCGTCGTGAAGATGTTCATCACGCGCTCGTACCGACCACCCGGTCGACACTTCTTGTAGAGACGCGGAACCGTCTCCGTGTTGTGGTTGTAGATGTCGGGCTCCGCCTCCAGTACCGCGCGAATGGAGGCTTCCTTTCCCTGAAAGTCCGGAACGAGCACCTCTACCGACGTCGACGGACTGCGCAACTTGATCTGCCGTATCGTCTCGGCAAAGGCCCATGCGCCGAAATCGGGGAGATCGTCGCGGTCGACGGACGTGAGCACCACATGCTGCAGGTTCATCGTGATCGCCGCTTCCGCGACACGTTCCGGCTCGGCCGGGTCGAACTTCGGCGGGCGACCGTGCGCAACCGCGCAGTACGCACAGTTCCGCGTGCACACGTCGCCGAGGATCATGAACGTCGCGGTGCCATGCTCCCAGCATTCGCCGACGTTCGGGCAATGCGCTTCCTCACAAACCGTATGCAGGTCGAGGTCGCGCATAAGTTGGCGCAGGCGGAGGTAGTTCGGTCCGCCGGGAGCCTTGACCTTCAACCAGGAAGGCTTTCGCTCTGGCAGCGACGGCGCTTGATGCCGCCCCATGATCTGGTACAACGCTTCAGGCATCAGTGGCGGTCGGACAGTCGGTCGGTCGCACGGTGGCGCATTCATTCCCGTCTGGCAACGTGAATGCGGCGCTGTCCTGCCGCAGGAGGTATCGGATGATGATGCGTAGAATAGCGGGGGGTAGCGGCGGTAGTAAGGGGAGTTTAACCGCTTAAAAATACGTTAAAGGGTTATTAATTTCAGAACCGATGCGCGTCGAACTCTCGGGGCAGCGGCTGAGCCAATTCGTCGGTCAAGAGCGCTGCGAGAACGTCACCAGCCCAGGGGCCGAGGAGGATGCCGTTGCGCGAGAATCCGCAGGCGTAGAGGAGGGCGGGGCGTTCGCGATCTCGGCCCAGCATCGGGAGGCCGTCGGGAGAGACGGGACGCAGCCCGGCCCAATGCCCGACAAGCGCCGCGGCGGCAAGACTCGGGACCAGCGATGCAGCGGCCTCGCGTAGCTGTATTCGTGCCGCGTCGGTGGCGTGCGAGTCAAATCCGGACTCGTCGCTCGTGGCGCCCACGAGGGTGGCTTCGCCGCGCGGAAGGATATAGCACGCGTCGGCGTAAACCACGTGCCGAAGGGGGAGACGATCCAGTGTGAGGAGCTCACCCTTCACGGGCCGCACGGGGAGTTCACGCGGTGAGCCTGGCAGCGCCGCCCACGCCCCTGAGGCCACGACGATGGAATCGGTCGTGATGCCGACGCCGTTCGAGAGCGTGACGCTCGGGCGGTTGCCAGCCAGGTTGACGGATGCGACGCGACACCGAACGATCTCGATGTGCGGATGCCGATCCGCGGCGATCCAGAGCGCATTCATGAGCGAGACGTTGTCCACGGCGCCGTCGAGAGGGTGATGAACGGCTCCGGCCTGCTGTGCCAATGCGGGCTCCAACTCTGCCAGCTCCCGCTGGCCGAGCGCTTGAGCTGCGGCGCTGGCGCGCGAAAGCAGTTTCTCGAACGACATTTCCGTCGCCGCGAGCTCCAATATCCCGCCGCGATTGAGCGGGACGTTGACTCCCGAACGCTCGAGCAAGCGCGCCAGGAACCCAGGATACATGTCTCGCGCCCTGAGGGCGACGGCGCGCACGTTCGCGGGCAGGCCGTCGAGCGAGGGTGCGAGCATTCCCGCGGACGCGCGCGAGGCAGCGCCGGGCTGCGCGTCGTCTGTGAGCGTGACGTGGAGCTGCCGGTCGGCGGCGGCGAGCGCGGTACAGAGTCCCACGATCCCGCCCCCGACCACCATGACCTCCGTCGAGGACTTCAAGCGGGGCGCGCCCAGGAGCGAATCCTTGCGGAGGCCGAATCATCCGACCAGAATCCGGCGGTACCGGCCGCCCGTTGAAGGCGTCTCGCGCCGGTGAAACTCGCCCCTTGTGCAGGACGTACAGATGCATGACCCGTACAGGAGACTGCCTTGCTCGCAACCATTTTCATGATCGGCCTGTTCGCGCTTGCGGGATTGTTCCTGTTCAAGCTCCTGTTCGGCCTCGGCTTCGGACTGCTCGGTTGGTTGCTCGGTTTCGCGATCAAGGCGTTGATCTTTGGAGCGATCATCTACCTGGTGATCCGGATCTTCAGCCCGGACACCGCGCGACGGCTCCGCGAGAAGTTTTCGGGTTCGTCGTACTGAGAGCCCGCCGCGCGCTTCGCGCGTGGCTCTTCAGCGTTTAGCCCACTTCGGTGCTTCGCACCTCGCTCTTCAGCGCAAGAATCGCTCATGGTGCCGAGATTGAAGCGCGAGGTGGCGCGGCCGCCGATAACTGCTAACAGCTGAACAGCGAGGCAGCGGGGCTGCCGATGCGGGCTCAATGCTGAAGAGCGAGGCGGCAGAGCCGCCGACGCGGGCAGCGCGTCAGCGCTCAGCACTCAGCTGCTCCAACACCGCCCACACCAGCAACGGCACCATGATCTCGTGGTGTCCCGTGATCTCGTAGCCCTTCCCGTTCTGGGCGGTTGGGCGCTGGACGACATTCACGCGTGGCCGATAGTGCCGCTGCATGTCCAGGTCCACGGTCGTGAAATTCTGCGGCAGTCCCCCGCCCAGGTTTCGCGCGATGGTCAGCGCCTTGAGGAACACCTCGGGCATGATCACCGCACTGCCGAGATTCAGCACCACACCGCCGTCGTTGATATGCACGAGCGATGCGGCCAGGCGACGGAAATCGCGATGGCTCGTGTCGCCGATTGCTGCACCGCTCGCCGCAGGGTGTTGATGGATGATCTCCGCGCCAATCGCTGCATGCACGGTCAAGGGCACGCCGAGTGAGCGTGCTGCGCACAGGAGGGAGAGGTCCGGGTTGGCGAGCGTGGTGACGCCCTCGAGGACGACGCCGAGTGCCTCGCCCATGCCCTGGCCGTCGCGCATGCCGCGGATGAACGCCTCGTTCATCTCGCGTCCGGTTTCCTCGACCATGCCAAAGGTGCCGTCGAGCAGGCCGGCGGCCACGTCCTCGGACGTCGCCCCGAATCGCGCGATCTCGTAGTCGTGAATGGCGGCCGCGCCATTCATGGCCACGTGCGTAACGATGCCCCGACGCATCAACTCGATGAGCACCGGCGCGAGCCCGGTCTTCACGATGTGTCCGCCGAGCATCACCACCACGCCGCGATGTCGTCGGGCCGCGATGGCGATCGCTTCGACCACCGCACGAAAGTCACGTGCGACAAGCACGTCGGGGAGCGCGGCGAGGAAGGCGGCGAATGACCAATCGCCCGCGGGCGCATGCGCGAAGTCACCGGCGCTCACCTTGTTCGGACGGACGGCAACCTGGATGGTGCGCACCGAGGCGAGATCCGCCTCCGCGTAGGGGCCGCGAGCGCCTACGGCGTCTGAGCGGCCGGAGCCGCTGGGTATGGGCGGTACGATGTGAGATAGAGGTTGATTGATCCGAACGAAAGACTCGACTTCACCTGCAGCATGATGCGGTTCTTGTCGTCCGAAAGCCAGACCTCGGCGTGGCCGTTCTCGGAGAAGATCCCGGAGGTCTTGAAGATGGGCTGAATCACGATCGCGCTGAAGCGGCCGGCGGGGACGTCGATGGTGTCCTTGCGGATGACCCTGATGGTGACCGGATTTCGCTCCGGCATGAAATAGCGCTCGAACGTGTAGGTCTGTCCGACGACGAGCGGAATCGTGCGGACGAAGTAGAGAAAGGATCCGTCGTCGAGGGGGCTGTGGACGCTGGCCCGGGCGCTGTCGTCCCCGACGGTAAACACACCGCGCTCCGGATAGATCTCGTACGTGTGCTCTACATCGCGCCGCCCTTCGTTCTGGTCCTTCTTGAAGCGCAGCGAGTTGAACGTGCGGCGATCAATCCAGCTTTCGAACACGTCATCGACGCTGTAGAGAAAGCGCAAGCCGCCGTGCGCCTGATAGACGGTGTGCCATGCGTCGTGTCCGCGCACGTCCTCCACGTTGGCTACCTCCATCGACGCGACGCCGACCTTCAGCTTGCCGAACTTGAGGTCGTACTCCAGCCGTTCCCCAACACGGAACGGCACATGCGGGAGCGCCGTCTCCTGCGCTCGTGCGGGAGCCACGAGGAGCAGGCCGAAAACAATCGCTCGCTGAACGACGATTCGCAGCGAGGTGCTCATGCGCTCCGTGCGCGTACACTCCGGCCGCGAGCGCCGCGGGCAAACCGGAGAAGGCTCATCGCGTCACTCCACGCGCGCACCCGCGTTTCCCGCGAACGAACGTCGTAGCGCGGCGCCAACTCCACCGTGTCGATGCGGCGGGCGTGCGGCCCGGCGCGCAACAGCATGTCGACGTTGGCGCCCCATCCATCACCGACGAGCAGGGGCAGGTCACCCCGTTCCTTGATCAAGTCACGAATGACGGATACGCGGAACAGGCGCAGCGAGCCGAATGGATCACGAACGCCGGCCACCGAAACGAACGGCCGCACGACCCATGGCGCCAGGCGGCGCAGGTTGCGGACCGGCTGCGGCACGCTCACCGCGTCGACGGGACGCTCGGCCACAACGACATCCGCACCGCCGTCGAAGCGCTTGATGAGCTCCGGCAGGTTCTCGGGCTGGTCCGTGAAATCTGCCTGGAGGATGATGACGGCGTCGCGGCGGGGATAGCGCGTGCGGCGCGATGCCTCGCGACACAGGGCGTCGACGGCGCTGGCGTAGCCGTCACGACGGCCGGTCAGGACCGTCAGCGGCATCACCTTGTGGTAGGGCTCCAGAGTTTCCGTCGTGGCATCAGTGCTTCCGTCATCATAGACGAGCACTTCGTACTCGCGCGGCTGCTCCTGGAACACCTTGCGCAGGCGCCAGAGCAACAACCCGATGGTGGGAGCTTCGTTGTAAGACGGAATGCAGAAGTAGAGCACAGGATCCTCAGCTGACGCGTAACGACTTGGACCATCAAAGGTAGGCACTGCCGCGCCGCGGTCGCCAGCCTGCGAGAGGCTCAGTCGAGGAGAATGATACCCGAAGTCCGCGATCCCGTTCACGGAACTGCGCTTGCCGGGTCATGACGCGAGCAATAGCCTTCCGCCCCGCGATGTGACGCCGCGTCGCCCTTCACGCCTGCTGCCGGGGTTGATGATGCGTCGTTGGGGAGTGATTGCGGCCCTCGCACTTGTTGCGTGCTCGACACCGACACCCGTGCCCACACCTGAACCGGTGATGGTCGCGAGCGGGGACATCACGCCCAGTGAGCTTCGACGTGACCTCTACGCATTCGCCGACGATTCGATGCGAGGGCGCGAAACGGGAACGCCGGACGCTGACCGCGCGGCGCGGTATCTCGCCCAGCGTGTGGAGCGGCTCGGCCTCGAGCCGGCGGGTGACAGTTTGTTCCTGCAACGCGTGCCGCTGCAGCGTGAGTTCTTCGCGTCCTCGTCGCACATCGTGGTCACGGAGGCAAGCCGCACCTCCGTACTCGTGATGGGCACCGACGTAGTTCCCGTTGTGAACCTTGGGCCAGGTGTGCCTCCCGCGAAGACGCACGCCGAGGGACGACTCGTGTTTGTCGGCTACGGAATGCGGGTGAAGGGCGCACGTCGTGACGACCTTGCCGATCTCGACCTGGAAGGAAAGGTGGTGGTCGTGATCAACGGTGCGCCTGCGGGTACGGACAGCATGACACGGTTGGCGATGGAGTCAGAAACGGCCATCAGCGAGCGCCTTTCCCTCATCCTTCCACGCCGTCCTGCGGCTGTGGTCATCATGCTGACCGGACACGGTGCCACGGCATTCGCGTCGGCGGCAGCGCAACTTCGCGGCGCGGTGACTGCTCGTTCCAACGCGTTGGAGATACCAGACGCCGACCGGCCACTGCCCATGATCCTGCTCGGTGCACCGCGAGCGGGATCGGCGCTGTTACCGGCGAACTGGCCTGCAGACGATCGTCCGCAGATGCTCCAGGGCCGCACCTTCTCGGCGCGCATCGATGAGGAGCGGACTCTGTTCACCGCATTCAACGTCGTGGGGGTGATCCGTGGAAGTGATCCGCTCCTGAGTCGCACGTTCGTCGCATATGGCGCGCACTACGATCATGTTGGAATCGTGGCGCCCGTTGCCGGTGACTCGATCGCCAACGGCGCTGACGACGATGGCTCCGGTACCGTATCGCTCCTTGCGATTGCGCGGGCGCTGCAGCGCGCGCCGGTGCGGCCGAAGCGGTCAATGCTCTTTGTCTGGCACGTCGGGGAAGAAGAGGGATTGCTTGGCTCCGCGTACTTCGTCCAGCACCCGACCGTTCCAATAGACTCGATCGTGGCGCAGCTCAACGCCGATATGGTCGGCCGCAACAGCGCGTCACTGCTTTATACGGTTGGTCCCCGTGCCGCACCGAACAACCAGAGCCGGCGCCTTGGTGCGGTCGTCGACAGCGTGAATGCGACGCAACCCGTTCCGTTCGTGATCAATCGCGATTGGGATTCACCGACTCACCCCGAGCACATCTACGAGCGGAGCGACCACTTCAACTACGCGCGGAAGGGCATTCCCATCGTGTTCTTCACTACGGGTTTGCACGATGACTACCACAGGCCGGGCGATGAAGCATCGAAGATCGATTACGAAAAGATGGCGCGTGTGGCACGCCTGCTGCGCGATGTCGGCATTGCGGTGGCGAACGACGTGAGGCGACCGCGCTGAGTGCCGCTGTGAGGCGCGTCACTGACGCTCTTACTGTGCGCGTTAAGCTTCGATCGCCACGCTATGTCAGCAAGCCGCACTACACCGCATTCCAGAAGGTCGTGTGCAGAATAGATCTATTGTCACAGCGCTCCTTGTCCTCACGGCGCATGGCTCACATGCGCAGACGCTCACGCGAAAGGCCGCATCCGCGCCTGACGCCCGGTCGGTTCACGATGAAGACGATGATGAGAGTGCGCACCATGTGTTGTTCGGCATCGCCGCCGGCGAATTGACGTATGACGCCGGCCGCCGAGAACAGGCTCTCGGCGCAGTTGTCCGGTGGATCCCCACCCCGTGGCTGTCGCTGTCAACTACGCCCACCACCGTGCGCGCGAGCGAGTCCGCGACGTCGACCTTGCCGGCTTCGACACGCAGCGGGCTGACCGACGTGCCCGTCGAGGCGAGCGTCGCGCACGGGTTCGGTGGATTCATGAAGCCCAGCGTCGCGCTATCACTTGCGGCGACGCTGCCCGTGGGAGATACCGCGAGCGGTCTCGGTAGCGGAGAAGTGGGGTACGCGACGAGTGGAAGTGTCGGGTTCACGCCGACTGAAGGTGTGTGGGTGCATCTTGGTGCGGGGCGATCGCTGACACGATTTTCGGTGGGGTCGGCATTCAGCAGCGGCACCGGATGGGGAGATGCGAGTGCCGGTTACTCCCTGCGAGATGGCGTGGAAGTGAGCGCAGGTTACGGCACGGACCTCGGCGCGGTGGATTCGACACTGGGCCGATCGCGATCACTCGACGCGGGCACGTCGGTGGCCGTCGGACGCGCGGGCACCGTGAACTTCTCGGCGAGCCACGGCATCGCGGGCGCGGCACCGCGGTGGAGCTTCGCCCTCGGGGTGGGCACGGCGTTCCCGTACCTCAACCACCTGGGCGGAAGCTCGACCAGCGAAACGCTCCAGCAGGCTTTCGGGGGAGGGACCCACGGCCTGCCAAAGAGTGGTTCTGGAGGGAACAGTGGATTGCAAGGACGCGGTCGCAGCAAGAAGGGATCACCGTGAACCTGCGGTCAGGCCGGCACCGCGGCTCCCAGCGCGCGGGCGAAAGACCTGAACAGCTCGCGATCCCAGTTTTCGGGTGTTTCGGTCAACTCCTCGGGGTGCCACTGCACGCCGAGCATCCACCAGTCGTCTAACACCCATTCGACGCCCTCGATGACGCCATCCGACGCGTGAGCAACGGCTGCCAGGCCCGGTGCTGGGGACGCGACTGCCTGATGGTGGAAGGAATTGACGTCGAGTGAGTTCGCGCCCAAGGCCTGGGAGAGCCCGGAGCTCGCCTGCACGCGGACGGGATGTACGCGCCGGTCGCGGGCTCCGGAGCTGTCGTGATCGAGCGCGCCCGTCCACTCGGACGGGAGGTCCTGCACAAGAGTGCCGCCCAGTGCCACGTTGGCCACCTGAATGCCACGACAGATCGCGAGCGTTGGCAGTTTCCGGTCGCGGGCGGCCAACATGAGCGCGATCTCGAATTCGTCGCGACCGGCGTTTATGTCGCCGAGGGAGGGATGTGGATGCGCGCCGTAGTGCGAGGGATCGACGTCCTCACCTCCAGTGAGGACCAGGCCGCTCATGCCCTCGAGCATCGCGTCGGCGTCGGCCGCGCGCAGGACGGGCAGGATGTACGGCCGCAGGCCGGCCGAAGCAAGCGCATTGGTGTAGGAGGCATTGGCGCGAACGCGAACGACCTTCCTGATAAGTTCTGTCGTGGCAGTTACGGCGACGGCTGGGCGAGTCGACACGGGCGCGGGTTGCGAGGGCGAGAGTGGCGCCTGTATCCTAAGCATTCGGCGTGACGCGCTCCAGTTTGCGCGCCGTCATCACCTTCGCCGGCATTTCGGAGACGCGCATGTTCGAGTCGTTCCGTCAGTCGCTCAACGACATTCTCGACCGCGCTACTCCACCCGAGGAGCGGCGGGCGGTACTCACGCGCATGAAGCAGACGCTCGTCCAGGCCCGCATGGGACTTGACGACCTGCGCGGCGGCGTCGGCGTCACGCGCCAGCGGCTCGAGGTGGAGGTTCGTGACTCGGAGACGATGCGGCGCAGGAAGAGTGCGGCGGCCGCGATCAACGATGCGGAAACGTTCGCGCTCGCGGAGAAGCATGAGACGCTGCACGCGGAGCGTGCCGACGTGCTCCGCAAGAAGCTGGAGGCGCAGGAAGCGGAGCTCGGAATGGTCGAGCGTGAGGTGGGCGAGATGACCTCGGCGCTCAAGCAGGCAGTACTAGGCACGGGGTCCAATCCTTCTTCAGTCTCCGACGAGGCGCGCGCCGAGGCGGACGCCATCCTGGATGACGGAAAGGGTGTGGCTGAAGCGATCGATGCCATGAGTCGCGCGGGCAGGCGGAACGCGCGTGAGTCGGAGGCGGAGCAGAAGCTGGCCGAGCTGAAACGACGAATGGGCAAGTAGCGCATTGTGAGGAAGTCACTGCCGCCGCGAGCGATGTTGCTTGCGGCCTTGCCATTTGCGCCGCTCTTTGCGCAGCCCAACTTGCCGGTGAGGCCGCTGCTCGCGCCGTCCGGGCGGCCAACGGCGGACTGCGTCGGGCAGCGCATTGACGACATCGTCATCTATGCCGAGGCGCCGTCCGTCGCGAACCTGCAACGGGTGCCGGTGGTGGCGAAGCTGGCGCGCAAGTTCCACGCAACAACGAAGACGGAGCTGATCAAGGGTTTCCTGCTGCTTGAGGAAGGTCAGCCCTGCGTGGAGCTTCGGCGCGCGGAGTCCGCGCGAATCCTTCGCGCCCAGCCGTTCATCGCCGACGCTGATGTGTTTGTCATCTCCAACGACCGGGGCGGTGTCGACCTCGAGGTGCACACGAGCGATGAACTCTCGATCGTGATTGGAGGGGGGGTGCAGGCGAAGTCGCCGCAGGTGTCCTTCCTCTTGCTCGGCAGTGCAAACCTTGCGGGGCAGGGTGTCTTCATGTCGGGGGCGTGGCGCGACGGCAACGGCCTGCGCGACGCGTTCACGTTTCGCGGTATCGACAACCAGTTTCTCGGACGCCCGTGGGTGCTCGCGGTGTCGGGGGAGCGTGCGATCCTCGGCGGCTCTTGGCGCGTCGAGGGCACGCAGCCGTTCCTCACGGACCTGCAACGCGTGGCGTGGCGCGCGCTGGGCGGATCGGAGCTGCGCTACTTCGAGCTGCGGCAACCCAACGGCGACACGCCTACGCTCCCGAGCGAGCGAAAGTATTTCGATTTTGGCGGTATCGTACGGGTCGGTCCGCCTGGGCGACTCGGCTTGTTCGGTGCGTCGATCACTGGTGAAGACGAATCGACGGGCGATCGGCTCCTCCTCCCGGCCGACGGGTTGATAAGGGACATTGGGCCCAGTCCGCGACTGTACCCTGCGCATCACATCGCGCGCGCCAACCTGCTGGGCGGATTTCGCCGGATCAGCTTTGCGCGACTGAAGGGACTCGATGCGCTGACGTCGACGCAGGACGTGCCGCTCGGCTTTCAGCTCGGGGTGCAGCTCGGCCGCAGCGTCGAGTTTCTTGGTGCGCGGGATGCTGACATCTTCGCGGCGAGTGATCTCTACGTCGGCGCTCATGCGGGCATTGCGACGCTCCGGATCCAGGCGCGCGGCGAAGGCCGTCGTGAAGCGGGCGCGCCATGGGATGGTGTGCTCACCACTGGCCGCATTACGCACTACCTCAAGTTCTCGGATTGGCAGCTGAACCAGGCGGTGGTGGAATGGAGTGCCGGCTACCGGCAGCGGACGCCATTCCAGCTACTGCTTGGTGTGCCCGAAGGCGGCGTGCGTGGTTACGAGGAGTCCACCCTCGCCGGAGGACAACGCGTGGTCGGTCGCCTCGAGGAGCGCTATGTCCTCGGCACGGTGTTCAAGGCAGCGGATGCGGGTGCGGCGCTCTTTGCCGACGCGGGAAAGCAGTGGGCGGGCGACGCGCCCTTCGGCGTGACCTCCGGCGTGAAGACGTCCGTGGGGTTCAGCGTCCTCGCCACGGTGCCGGG
>JALYVY010000019.1 GCA_030852985.1 Gemmatimonadota bacterium
TTTTCCCCACGGGCAGCCTGCCTGTGCCTCGCCTTCTCGACCGCTCCGGTCATCGCGGCGCAGTCGCCATCCACGCAGGTGCCGCCGGCGCTCGTCAGCGCCTTGCTCGCCATTCGAAACTCAGGAACGGCGACCAATGTGCAGTACTTCGTCGGCACGCCCCCGCCGGGATGGTCCTCCGCGGGTTTGCCTCCGATCGACGCGCCCGTGATTGGCGGATTGTCGGCGGATGGCGCACTCGTGACCGTGTTCTCCGATTCTGCGCGGCGCGTCTCCACATTGCTTCGCGAGCGACTCGACAGCGCGGGCTGGACGCAACCCGATTACGGGGCGAACCGCGGAGGATTCGTCGACGTCGCAGGTCCGATGGTCCGGTTCGTCAGCGGGACGGTCTGCCATGGATCATCCAGCGCCTCGGCCTATCCCGGCCGCGGCAATCCATTTGGCAGCAGCGACCTCGTGGTGTCGGTGCAGGCCTACAATCCTTCGTGCGACACCGCTGAGATCATGCGCCGCATGCCGAGGGGGCTGCCGATACCCTTGCTGGTTGCGCCGCCGCAGACTCGTTGGCGCGGAGGAAACTCTGACTCGAACACCGATGACGTCATGTCGTCCGCCCAGTTCCAGGACTCCGCGACCCCCGTGTCAGTGCTGCTCGCGCACTTCTCGGCGCAACTGATCGCCGCGGGGTGGACCGCGGCCGAGTCAGCCGAGCGTGACCGGTTCGCGGCTCGGATGTTCGACGTCCGAGACAAGGAAGGACATGAGTGGGCCGGTGCGCTCACCGTCACCGCGGCAGGCAACGTACGCGTTGCCTCGGTGATCATGACGAGGAAGAACCCCAGCCTCCTGCGGTGACGAGGCTAGCGACGATCGCCCGGACTGCGGGTGGGCGCGGTCCGGGCGATCATCGTTCGCAGCCAATTCTCCGCTACTGCACAGCTACTTCGCCGCGACGACGATCTCCTTGGACATTCCGTGCGCGAAGTGCGACTTGCCGTCCCTGGCATCGGGTGCGAAACAGATCAGGCCATACTTGCCAGGCTTGAGGTCTACGGTAAAGCTGGCCGAGCGTCCATTCGCGAGGCCGGACATGCCGCCGATCGGCTTGCCGGGCGGCGGGCCCTTCATCAAGTCCTTCTCCACCCAGCTGCCCACGTCGGCGATTGTTTTTCCAGGCGCCAGCTGCACCATCACGAGCTCGTGTGGCTGCTGCGCGTCGTTGACGACTTTCAACACGCGATGCCCCGCGGCGAGGGGCTTGTCGACCGTGAATGTGTAATCGCTGAGGTGCACCGTGGCATCAGCCACCGCCTCGGCCGCACCCGAGGCATCCGGTGTAACCGTGAACGCGGCCATCATGCCCTTCATGACGTGGGGCACCGTGCTCCCTGGCGATGGGATGAAGCACACCATGACGTAGGAACCGGCGTCCAGTGCGAGTGTCGCCTCCACCGTCGAACCGGGAAGGGCAGGGTTCGGACCTCCAACTTCCTTCATCCACGTGGGCGGTGGGCCCGGCTTTTTCAGCGCGGCGGCTAGGTCGGCCATCGTCTTGCCCTTCTCGAGCTTGATGATGGAAAGGTGGTGCAACTCCTTGCCGTCGTTGACCAGGCGGAAGGTGTTGACGCCGGACTTCACGGTCTTCGGCGCCACGAAGCTGAAGTCCCTGGCGTGAACGATTACGACGGAAGCAGCACGCGCCGGCTTTGGCGCTGGGCCGCCGCCGGATACTACGGCGGCAAGCAACAACGATAAGGCGTATGTCATGGGAGTCCCTGGGTGGGAGTGTGGAAGGGGTGGCTAACATAGCGCCACCCTGTTTCTCCCGCCATTAGCCACCGGCACTGCGACTGTCAGCCGCCCCGCGGGGCTTCCGAGAGGGGTGCCG
This sequence comes from Gemmatimonadota bacterium, assembly GCA_030852985.1. GTDB lineage: Bacteria > Gemmatimonadota > Gemmatimonadetes > Gemmatimonadales > Gemmatimonadaceae > AG11. The sequence goes on from JALYVY010000019.1 coordinate 1,892, forward strand.
GATTACCGGCGAACCGTGGCCCCCTCGAACTCCACCACGATCACCGTCGCCATCGGATCGGTGTTCATCAGCCCCGTTACCTCCAGCTGCTTCTCGCCATTCACCTCGCGCACCTCGAACGGCGCACCATCCGCCAGACGATAGGCGCGCGTCACGGCATTCTGCATGTGCGGCAGCGTGAACGGATTTCGCTGCGCACCAAAGAACGTGAAGTACAGCTTGCCGGGCTTCGCCGTGATGCGATAATCCGTGCGAGCCAGAAACACGGGTTGCCCGCGCGAGTCCTTCGTACGCGTGCTCATCTCACCCAGCTCGTCGCCGAACGGTGTGGGCTGGGCACCGTAAACCGCCTCGCCGTTGATCTTCAGCCACGCGCCCGCCGTATGCAGGATGTCCTGCGCCGCCTGCGGCATCTCACCATTCGCCATCGGGCCGACATTCAACAGGTAGTTGCCACCCTTGCTCACGATGTCGACGAGCTTGAAGATCACCTCGCCTGTGGACTTCCAATCCTTGTCGTCTGAGCGAAAGCCCCACGTGTGATTGAGCGTCGCCGGCACCTCCCACGCTTCACCACGAACATTCGACGGAATCGCGTTGTCGCCCGTGCTCGCGTAGTCGCCACTCTCACCGAGCCGTCCATCGATGAGCGTGTTCGGCTGCAGCGTGCGCACCAACTGTGTAAACCGCGCCGCGCGGTCGCCCGTCATCATCCTCGGCGTGTCGAACCAGATGAGCGCCACCGGTCCATACGACGTCAACAACTCCTTCACCTGCGGCTCGGCCTTGCCGCGAAGGTATGCGTCGTAGTCCTTCGTTGAGTCCGCGCCGAAATCCCAGGTGTTGCCCGCGCCGTTCGGCTCATGCCAATCCTGCGACTGCGAGTAATAGAAGCCGAGCCGGATGCCCTGTCGCGCGCACGCCGCGGCGAGCTCCTTCAGCACGTCACGCTTGAACGGCGTCGCGTCCACCACGTTGAAGGGACTCGCGCCCGACTTGAACAGCGCAAAACCGTCGTGGTGCTTGGCGGTGATGACGATGTACTTCATCCCGGCGTCCTTGGCCATGCGCACCCAGGCATCGGCATCGAACTTTACGGGATTGAACTGCGACGCGAGCTGCGCATACTCGGCCACCGGCACCTTCGCGCGATTCATGATCCACTCGCCGATGCCCGGAATGGTCTGGCCCTTCCACTGCCCCGCGGGAATGGCGTAAAGGCCCCAGTGAATGAAGAGCCCGTATTTCGCCTCGCGAAACCAGCCGAGTCGCGCTTCGCGGGCGGCGGAGTCGGCGGGGGATTCCACGCGGGCCGACGCCTGCGCGTGCAGCGCGGGCGCGACGAGACCGGATGTGAGACTGATGAGCAGCAGCGCGTGACGCACGACACTTCGCGAAGGTGTGTTATGCATGATGGTGTCAGCTCGGGGCGTGCTGGAGTGGCGCAAGGCGGGACGGTCGGCTGAAGATGTGCCGCGCCTACTTTCGCCGCCAGCGATCCGTGCGATATCATGGGTTGGTCGTCCTCCCTCCTACCGCAGCAGGCGTGGCTCCCATGCGACGGTACCGTTCCGCACTCCACCGTTCGCGTTTCGCGCTGGCGACCGCCGCGCTGATGGCGTCCGCGTCTCCCCTGCGAGCACAGGGGCCTGCGGGAGCGCCCGACCAGTTCGTGGGCACGTGGAAGGGCGTGCTCGAGTTGCCAGGGGTGCACCTGCGCCTCGCGCTCGACGTCAGCCGGTCTGGCGACGCGCTTGGCGGATCGCTCACCAGCCTCGATCAGGACAACACCCGCATTCCCGTCACGCTCGTCGTTCGCAACGACAGTCTCGTGGCGGAGATGCCGTCGATCGTCGCCTCGTTCGTGGTGTCTGCCGCAGGAGGGGATTCGCTCCGCGGTGCGTTTCATCAGAACGGCGCGGTCGGGCGAATTGCGTTCGGCCACCTTTCGCACACCATTGTTCCCCTGGTGGCCCGGCGTCCGCAGGAGCCCGTAGGACCGCTGCCATACAACTCCGTCGACGTCTCCTTTCCGTCAGTGAGCGGAGTGGTGCTCGCGGGAACACTCACCAGCCCCGTTGGAGCGGGGCCGTGGCCAGCGGTTGTGCTGGTTTCCGGATCCGGCCCGCAGGATCGCGACGAACGCATGCTGGGACACCGACCGTTCCTCGTGCTTTCGGACTACCTCACCCGGCATGGAATTGCGGTGCTGCGCTACGACGACCGCGGCGCAGCGAGGTCGACCGGCTCGTTTGCGACGTCGACCACGGCCGATTTTGCCGACGACGCGGAGCATGCGGTGCGCTTCCTCGCGGAGCGACTGGAAGTGGATCGCACGCGCATCGGCATCATCGGGCACAGCGAAGGTGGAGTCATTGCGCCGATCGTCGCGGCACGATCGAAGGACGTCGCGTTCATCGTACTCATGGCCGGTCCGGGCGTGACCGGAGACTCGCTCCTCATTCTCCAGAACCGCGCGCAGTGGCGCCTGGCCGGCGTGCCCGACGTCGACGTCGAGCCACTCGCCCGCCTCACAAGCCGCCTGCTGCATGCGGTGTCCGGCACGCGTGATTCCGGCGAAGCGCGCGCGCACGTCCTGGCGATCGAGGAGCAATACGTCGCGGAGCAACGTCCTGAGCGACAGGAGGCACTTCGCACGAATCTCCTCGGGCGCAACGCACAATTGCTCTCCCCCTGGATGCAGTACTTCCTCGCGTTCGATCCCCGGTCCGCATTGTCGCGAGTGCGCGTGCCGGTGCTCGCCCTCAACGGCACGCTCGACGGGCAGGTCCTGTACAAGGAGAACCTGAGCGCCATTCGCGCTGCGCTCACCACAGCAGGCAATGGGGATTTCGAGACGGTGGAGCTACCGGGCCTCAATCACCTGTTCCAGACGGCCCGCACCGGAGCGACCACGGAGTACTCCGTCATCGAGGAGACCATCGCCCCCGCCGCACTCGACCGGCTCGGCGACTGGCTCACGCGGCACACGCGCCCGCGCTGAGAGAAGCAGTGAGCTCGCGATAGGGTGCTACCGCGGCTCACCGCCCATCTTCATTCCTTCGTGCATGTCGTGTCCGGCGTGGTCATCGCCCCAAACCGCCTTCGGATCGTCCCCCGCCATCACGTTGGCGTGCAGCATCCAACCGAATAGCGTGTCGTGAAACACGCCACCGACCGCATCGCAGGCGGCCTTCGTGGCGATTGGACTCTCAGGCCCGAACACCGCCTCACCATTCCGCCGTTCGAGCCAGCGCGCTGATTCAGACTTGGGCGGGATGCACCAGTTCACGTGCTTGTGCCAACGGGCGATGGACGTCGGCACGCGTGCGTCGAGCTTGTCGGTACCGAACCGCTTGGGCGCCGTGTACATCGCGCCAACGAGGCTGAAGCGGCCGTCACCGCCCTTGTGGTAGAGCAGCGAGGTCGGCTTCGCGGGATCGAAGCGGAAGGCCTCCTTCACCGCGTTCCACCGGTTGGTGAAGTGGTAGATCTTCTGTGTCTTCACCTGCGGCATGAACATCCGGTAGCCATCTCGGACCGCCGCGGTGGTATCGCTGTATGATGCAAGCGCGGCACGCAGCTGCGCCGCCACGCCAGTGGCCCGTGTACTGTCGGCAGGTGTGGAGCGTCGCGTTGGGGTCATCTCCATGTGGAGGTCCCCGTTCGCGCTTGCCTCTTGCACGTGATCGTGCGCCTGCGCGCGCCCGTGGCGCGCGACGAACAGAAGCGCGCCCAGGCCAACGATACCTGTGAGGACCGTTCGTATCCGCTGCCTGCTCCGCATGGGTACCGCTCCGTTGGCGTGGTGGGGCTCAAACGGAAGACGATCGTACGCCGCGAACGTTAAAGAGAGCGGGCCACTCAGTGCCGCTTGACGTACCTGCCGTTGAAGCTCGGTGCCCACGTTTTTCCGCCGTCGGTGGACGACTCGAACAACTGTCGCACGGTGTCGGTACCTTCGGTGGACGTTAGCTTCCGTGAGTGATCGACGCGTCCATCTCCCAGCAACTCCTCAACGGCAACCCGCTCCTCGCACTGCCCGCGCTCTTCCTGGGCGGCGTGCTCACGAGCCTCACGCCGTGCGTGTATCCGATGATCCCGATTACCGCCGCCATCGTCGGCGGGCAGTCGGCAGGGGAGACCACAACGTCGCGCCTGCGGCCGGTGCTGCTCACGCTCACCTATGTCGTCGGACTCGCGCTGGTATACTCGGCGCTCGGTGTCTTCGCGGGAATCACGGGCACGCTGTTCGGCAGCGTGAGCACCAATCCGTGGCTGTACTTCGCCATGGCGAACGTCCTCATTCTCGCGGGATTGAGCATGATGGATGTGGTACCAATCCGGCTTCCGTCGGGTATCATGGACCGCGCGGCCAACCTGGGCACGGCTGGGCGATTCTCGGGCGCATTCGGCATGGGCGCGATGTCGGGGCTCGTGGCAGCACCCTGTTCAGCACCCGTGATGGCCGCGGTTCTCACGTGGGTCACTGCGACGCACAGTGCGATGCTCGGATTCGTCTACCTGCTCACGTTCTCGCTCGGGATGTGTGCGCTGCTCGTCGTCGTTGGGCTGTCCACTGGTGGAATCGCACGACTGCCACGCGCCGGCGCATGGATGCTCACGGTGAAGAAGATCTTCGCACTCGTCATGCTCGGCGCCGCCGAGTATTACCTCGTCAAGATGGGACAACTGCTCATATGAACGCATTCTTCGCGAAACCGCTTGCTGTCGCCGCCACTGTCGCGCTGCTGAGCGTTACCGCCTCGCATTCCGCGCGCGCCCAGGATTCGGGTCTCGGTATCGGGAGCACGGCGCCGAGCGCGATGCTCCAGACGCTCGATGGAAAGACCGTGGATCTCGCGAAGATCGCGAAAGGGCCGGCCGTCGTCGAGTTCTGGGCCACGTGGTGCGAAAACTGTGAGGCCTTGCTGCCCACCATGAAGAAGGCGGCGGCGACGTATGGCTCGAAGGTGAAGTTCGTGTCCGTCGCCGTGAGCGTGAACCAGAGCGTGAATCGCGTGAAGCTTTATGTCGCGAAACACGGCGTCCCTGGCGAGCAGCTCTATGACACCAGGGGCGACGCCACCGGCAAGTGGGATGTGCCGGCGACATCGCACGTCGTGGTGCTGAACAAGGCTGGAAAGGTCGTTTACACCGGAATCGGGGGCGACCAGAACATCGAGGCCGCGATCAGGAAGGCGATGTAGGCTCGGAGGGAAAGAGCCCTTCGACCGAGAGGTATCGCTCGCCGGTGTCGTAGCAGAACGCGAGCACTGTGCTCCCGGCAGCCACCTCAGGGAGCTTCTTCGCAACAGCAGCCAGCGAAGCGCCTGACGACGGTCCCACGAAGATGCCTTCTTCCTTCGCGGACCGAACCGCGTAGGAAAACGCGTCCTCCTCGCTCACCTGGATGTATCCGTCGACGGTTGCGGCGTGAAAGTTTCCTGGAATGATGCCGGCGCCAATGCCCTGGAGCTTGTGCGGCGAGTGCGTTCCGCCACTGAGCACCGTGGATTTCTCCGGCTCCACCGCGAAGGTCTTCAGCGTCGGCATGGTCTTCTTCAGCGTTTCGCTCACGCCGCTGATGTGGCCGCCGGTGCCGACGCCCGTGATGAGGTAGTCGATGCCGTCGGGGAAGTCCTTGAGGATCTCCTGCGCCGTGGTGTGCACGTGGATGGCGACGTTCGCCGGGTTATTGAACTGCATCGGCATCCATGCATCCGGCGTTGCGGCGACGATTTCCTCTGCCTTCGCAATTGAACCATTGATGCCGAGCGCCCGTGGCGTGAGCACAAGCTCGGCGCCATAGGCGAGGAGGAGGCGACGACGCTCGACGGAGAAGGAATCGGGCATGACGAGGATGCAACGATAGCCCTTCACCGCGGCGGCCATGGCGAGCCCGATTCCCGTGTTGCCCGACGTCGGCTCGACGATCACCGCGCCCTTCTTGATCACGCCGCGACGCTCGGCGTCTTCGATCATCGCGACGCCGATGCGATCCTTGATGCTGCCGCCGGGATTTGCGCGTTCGAGCTTCAACCAGACTTCGACGTTGGCCGGCGCGATCCCCGCGAAGAGCCGGTTGATGCGAACATGTGGCGTATTGCCGATGGTATCGAGAATCGAATTGGCTTTCATGGTCGACCGGGCTAGAGGGTGAATTCGCCGTCCCCGAATCTATTGTGAACTGAGGGATTCGGTTCCCCATCAAGCTTGTGCGCGCGGCCGGGTCGAACTACGGCAGCATTCCGCTGGACCTGAAAACGTTACTACGACTTGAACTGCCTGAAACGCAACTGAATGGGATATGCTTCCTCTGCGTTCAGGGCGTCGTCAGAATCCTCGACTTGTGAACGACCGCCACCACCAGCGAATCAAGGCGAATCCGTTGAATAAGCGCGTTGGTCGTTCTTAGGTTTTGGCGATCTTTTTTGACTTGTCGTTCATCTGCCGTTCCGCCCAACCACCAACGCACTCATTCGACGGATTCGTGCAAATTCGTTGGTGGTCGCGTGGCGACAGTAGTCGAGGATTCGGACGACGGACGGCAGGCGTGAGGAAGCGTAAAACAATAGTTGCTGTTCCAGCCCGTTCTTGCTCTGCAACTGCAATTGAGGGGGACTGCCTGCGTTAGGCGTCGCCGGATAGATCCCAGCTCGCCAGCTTCCGCGATTCGCCCGTGTCCTTCGTCAGGTGCGCCTCGATGCGATCGACCACCACAGGCTCATCGAAATATTCGCGCAGCAACGACTTGAGCGCCTCAGGCGGAAGCTGGCGGTAGAGACTGAGTGTCACGTGTGGCGTAAAGTAGAAGCGCGGCGCAGCGCTTCGAAGGCCGCTCATCTTGATCCGCTCGTGCAGCGTCCGGATTGCGCCATGCGGATCGAGGGGCAACACCACGATCTCTGTCTGCATGAACTTCGTGGGACGTCCGAAGTGCAACGTGATGGGTGCCGTCTCCGCGGCAATGGGGCCGAGCCGCTCCTTCAATTCCGTTACCAGGGTATTGGCGGCGATGGGGCCCATGCCGGACGACCCTGCCACCGTCACATGCGGCCGGCCGAGCTTGAGGATCTTCGGGTCGTGCTGCTCCTGAAGCGCGGCGATGCGATCACACGCGGGTCCGGTAATGGGCGCGATGATGAAGATCCCGCTCTTCGCGGTGCGCGTCATGCGCGCCCGGGCGTCAATGTGCGCGCGGCCCGGACGGGAGTGAAAAGCCTGGCAGGATGGACCAGTGGAATGCGTGCCCCCCTTCGCTGAGGGGAACGATCGATCCCGTCAGCAACAGCTTGTCGACGCGGTTGCCGGAGTGCGTGTTCGAGTACCTGACCACCTTCAACCCCGCAAAGGTACCAATCCCCGCGCCGACGATGACGTCGCTCGCCCAGTGGCGATTGTCATACATCCGCGACAGCCCGGTGAGCGCTGCACCGGTGAAGAGCACCGGCGCTATGACCCACCGCGTGCCCGGCCACCATCCCGCTGTCTCGCTGGAGACCGCTGACGCAGCGGCAAACGCGGCCAGTGTATGTCCGGACGGAAGCGACCGGTAAGGATCCCCGCCGCCGAACCCGCGAAGAAATCCATAGCTGTGAGAGTTCTGGGGCTTGACGTACGGTCGCTGTCGCCCGATGAACCCCTTCATGACGCCACCCACGAGCTCTCCGACGATGAGTGCTTCGGTGCCATGGAGTCCGAGCGCCGCGAGGTGCTCCTCGCGCGTAAGGCGACCGACCGCATACATGCTCGTGCCGATGATCAATGCACCGGGCGCAGCAGTGGTGCGCACAATGCCGGATATCTGGTGCAATCGCGCATTCGCCTGGGTGGACGAATCCTGGATCCGCAGCGAGGCGCGCTCATCGAGCCTGCGCGCGAACAGCGCCCCCACCAGGACGGCCGCCCCGAGCGCAGCGTCCCGGTAGGTAAAGAGGTCCAGCGAGGCGCTGGTCGTGTCGGCTTGGGCTCCAGCAGGTTGCCATGCGGTGGCGAAGACCAACAAGGCAAACAGGCGGGTCTGCAGCCGGGATTTCCAGTTTGACATCAGAGGGCGCCGCGGACCACGCGGCTCCGCATCGTGATCTCGCGCGACAGCTCGAGGTCCGCCAGGAACATCTCCTCGGCCTGCGCCCCAAGCGTCGCGTCCTCGATGACCGCGTCGAGCTCATAGTTGATGGCGACACCAAGGGGATTGAAGTCGGTGGAACCCACCCTGACCCACCGCCCATCGACGACACTGGTTTTCGCGTGCATCATGGTGCCCTTCCACTCCCAGATCCGCACGCCGTTCGTGAGTAGCCGCCGGTAGTAGCGGCGCGTGAGGAACGACACCCACCGGTGATCATTGCGCGCCGGCACCAGGATCCGGACGTCGACTCCATCGCGCGCGGCACCAAGGAGTGCCTCCACTTCCGACGGGCTCGGGACGAAATACGCGTTCGCGATCCAGATCGAGCGCTCGGCCGAGATTGCCTGCATCTGCAGCGCGCGTGCAATTCGGAGTCTTAGCGGTTCGCCTTCGACGATGCCCACAAGCGCCGGTGTGGCGGTGGAGGGGTCGAGGTGGGCGCCGCGCGCCATGCGGCGCGTGAGGCGGTGAGATCCGCGACGCTCCCGCTTCAGCGACCGCTCCCACATCGTGTCGAACGCCTGCTGCATGTCGTTCGCGGCGGGACCTTCGATACGCACGGCGGTATCGCGCCAATGGCTGCGACGACGCTTCGTCTTTCCCATCCATTCGTTTCCGATACCGACACCACCCGTAATTCCGACGGTGGAATCGGCGACAAGCACCTTGCGGTGATCGCGTGGAATGAGTCCGAGCCAGGCGCGAAGGCCCGGTGGATTGAAGACGCGGTGCTGGATGCCGGCGGCCTTCAGCGCGGCAAGGTAGCTGGATTGGATTCCCCGCATGCCGATCCAGTCACTCAAGACGCGAACCTTCACCCCTCGCTGCGCGGCAGCAATGAGCGCATCGCCAATGCGGCGACCGACGTCGTCAGAGCGGAGGATGTATGCCTCGAGCACTACCGTCTCCTGCGCGCCGTCGATTGCCTCGCACATGGCGTCGAAGGTGGCTGGTCCGTCATGCAGCAGCGCCACCGCGTTTCCGCTGGAAACATCCGCCGCAGCGATTCGCCAGAGGCCTCGCGCGAAGGCCGGTCCGGTGCCAGGAGGCGTCCGTCGCCGTTCCACCATGGGCTGTGAGACTGCCGGGACTTCCGGCGCGGATGTCTGGCTGATGACGGACGAATGGTCGTGGTGGGGCACGACTACAAGATTATGCCCCTGCGCGACTCCCCGCATCGTCGACGTACGTGGCAAGCTCGGTAAGCTCGAATGGCTTGTGAATCACGGGACAACTGACCACCGCGCCGCGGACGCCGACCTGATATCGATCGAGGCGCTCGCCGGTGACGAATGTCACCCGCTCCACCAGATGCGGGTGGTGCTCCGAAAGCCAATTCACGAGATCCACGCCACTCTCCGGGCCGAGCCAGACGTCGACGAGAATGGCACTGGGCTCCTCCGTCTCGAATACCGCTCGCGCCTCGCTTAGCGTATGGGCCAGCAGCACCCGGTCGCCGCGACGTGAGAAGAAACGGGAGACGAGCCTCCCGATCGGCTCCTCGTCGTCCACATAGAGCAAAGTGGTCATTGGGCATCATGGCGAGTCGTCACGCCAGCCTCCGCGATGAAGTCATGCAAGACATTCTCCACAATCTTTCTGGCGGCGCTCGTTATGTGAGGTTGATCACATACTCGTCTCGACACCCCTTTGCCCCGATGGGCCTCCGTGACATACTGATGCCATGCTCAACATCGACCTGACCGGACGCCGCGCACTCGTCGCTGGCGTCGCTGATGACGGCGGATTCGGATTCGCCATCGCGAAGGCGCTGGCAGAGGCTGGCGCGACCGTGTGCGTCGGCACATGGCCGCCTGCCCTTAACATCTTCATGAACCTGCTGGAGCGCGGCAAGATGGACGAGTCGCGCCGCCTGAGCGACGGGTCATTGCTCACGTTCGAGCGGATTTATCCGCTCGACGCCGTCTTCGACACCATGGACGCTATGCCAGAGGAGCTCCGCACCAGCAAGCGGTACAAGGACGTTGGCGATTGCTCCATCGACGGGCTGGCGGCGCGCCTGGTGGCGGACTTTGGCGAGCAGCCGCTGGACATTGTCATCCACGCACTGGCCAATGGCCCGGAAGTGAAGAAGCCCCTGCTCGAGACGAGCCGCAATGGATATCTCGCCGCTGTAAGCGCCAGCGCGTATTCGCTCGTGAGCATGGTGTCGCGCTTTGGTCCGCTCATGCGCCCGAACGGCGCGTTCGCGTCGCTCACGTACATGGCGAGCGAGCGTGTGATTCCCGGTTACGGCGGCGGCATGTCCAGCGCAAAAGCCGCCCTCGAGAGCGACACTCGGCTGCTCGCCTTCGAGGCGGGCCGGAAGTGGGGCGTGCGCGTAAACACGGTGTCCGCTGGACCATTTGCGTCGCGCGCGGCCAGTGCGATCGGCATCATCGAGAAGATGGTGGCGTACGTCTCGGCCAACGCACCCCTCACCGCCGAGTTGTCGGCCAGCGAGGTGGGCGCGGCGACGGCGTTCCTCTGCTCGCCACTCGCGTCCGGGATTACGGGGACGACGCTCTATGTCGACAAGGGGTACCATTCGATGGGCATGGGTGTCATGGCGCCGGGGGCGTAAGCTTGGTGAGTCGGGCGCGTATGGTTGGTGGTTCAAGGAAGTTTGGACAACGTCAAAACCATGGCTACGCGGATGACGCGGATTTGGCGGATTTCCACGGATCCTCGGCATAAGGCGGCTGTTGCCGAGACGCGGCGGCTTGAACGCGCAAGCTGTCTTGATCTTCTTTTTTGATCTAAGAGTCGCTGTGGATTGCGCCCATGTCAGCATTGCTTCGCGATCTCGAACGCGGACATGAAAAACACAATCGGCGTCTTGAACTGAGACGCTAGCTTTAGTGGCGCTCGTGGAGTAATCCGCAAAATCCGCGAAATCCGCGTGCATCCGCGCTAAACCTGGGACTGAGTAGCTCTTGTCGGTGCCAACCTTTGGCCAACGCGAGACACGGGTCGTTGCTATCGCGCGACACAAGTTGAAGCCACCGCGAGACGATAGTTGTGTTCCCCGATGCCGACTCTCACACAAGGCACAGCTACGAAGCACGACCAGCCGCCAGACGATGCGCCGCCACCGTCCCCGCTAGGACGGTGGGTACGATCTGCACACCCTGGATCAACAGCGCAGTAGCCACCGCGGCGGGACGACTCACACCGAACGGCACTACCGTCACGGCATAGATGGCCTGGAACACACCCACATTGCCGGGCGTCGCACGGAACAGGAAGCTCAGACCAACCGCCAACATTGCCGCCACCGACCCCGCGAGCGACAGCGGCAGGTGTGTAGCGCGAGCGATCGTATGGTATGTCGCCACCTGAAGCGCCCACGCACAGAGCGATAGCAGCAACGCGGTGGCGAGCCGCGCCGGACTCGCCGTTTCGCTGATACTCGACACAAAGCGCCGTATGGACATGCGAACACGCGCCCCCACGGTCGTGACCTGTGCAGGCTCGGTCGGCGCGGATTTCGACTTCGCTCCCAGCACGACGAGCGCGATGAGCGAAAGCAGCAGCGCAAGCGCCGCGGGAATCCGCCAGCGCGCAATGGCCCCGGGGAGATCGAGCAGGAACGCGGCGCTGGTGAGCAGCACGAGATAGCTCACTCCGTCGAGGACTCGCTCGAGCGCGAGCGCACTCGCCACGCGCGAGGCGGCCACCCCGCTGCCCCGCGACACCAGCACGACCCGAGCCGCTTCGCCCCCTTGTGCGACAACGAGGTTGTTCAGCGACGCCCCCGCATACGTCGCACGAAGCACCAGCGACAGGGAGCGTACGCCGAGTGGCCGGAGAAAGACCCACCAGCGAGTGCCCTTGAGTACGAGGGAGAGCTGGTTGCACAGGAACGCGACCGCAAGCAGGCGCGGATCCGCACCACGCGCCGCCGCCATGGCGGCACGCCAGTCGGCGTGCCGCGCGAACAGGACGAGGAGCAGCGCGAGCGCGATGCTTGCTGCTAGGCGGAATGAGCGTCCCCGCGCGCCGCTCATCGCTTCCGCGAAACCTTCTCGAGCACGGTCATGAACTGCGGCGTGATGAAGAAATCCAGCGCACTTTCCACATGCTTCAATCCACACTGCTCGGCCAGCCGGCGGATCTTGAGTGGTGTGAAGGCGTGCACGTGCAGCTCGCGGGCAAGGAAGGGATTGCCGAATCCGATCCAGGCGCCGGGCATGGCGTACAGTCCCCGGATTGGCTCGGCCGGGTAGACGAGCAGGATGCGTCCGCCGGGCACGAGCACGCGCTGCATCTCGCGGATCGCATCGCCCGCTTCGACAATGTGCTCGATGGCATGAAAGGAGTAGACGTGATCGAACTGCTCGTCGTCGTAGCGGAGGTCGACCGCGTCCATCGTGGCCAGGTTGTCGGCGACGCCGTGCGCGATCGACTTCGGGTTGACGTCGATGCCATAGGTGGCGGGACAGGTCTCCTGCATGCGCTGCGTGAGCCAGCCGCGCCCACATCCGATCTCGAGCAGGCGGTCCCACTGCGTTGGCTTCAGGTAGCGCGCAATGCGACGCGCGTGTCGCCCGGTCTCGATGGGGCGGTTGAGCATCGCGTAGTCCTCGGAGTCGTACGTGACACCGACGTTGGTGAGTGTCTCCGGTGTAACGCGAAGGCGAGGTGGATGCGTGCGGGGTGACGTGACGCGCGGCGTGGGCGAGACGGCTGGGTGCATGGAGCGCTCCTCGGTTCGGCAGACATCGCCGTGGAGGGATTCGCACTGCGGATTGCGGTGCGTCCCAGGCAGGAACGCGCAATCGCGCGAGGAATCGGCTCAGCGCGCTCGCAACCCTCGCTTCATGCAACGGAAAAGGCCGGCGCCCGAATGGACGCCGGCCTCGAACCTCAGCAATCTCCCTACTCTACGTCGTCGCTGATGGTGCCCGGCGGCGCGGGGACGTCTGCGGGACGCGCCACGATCTCGGGCAGCGATGACTTTCGCAACAGCACGTTGACCGACGGGAGCCGGTTGTCGAGCACCTTTATCATCTGCACGAGCTGGACGTCGAGCTGCTTCGAGAGGCCCGTGTAGACTTCGGTCGTCTGCCTGGTCGGTGCGGCCTCCGCACTGCCCGCAACGCCGGCAAGCGCGGCGATCTTGTTGTTGAGGCGGATGGGATAGTTCAACGGGTCCTGTCCGCTGCGATTCTTCGTCTGGTAGACCGAATCCTCAACCACGGACAGCTCGGCGCGCAGGGGAGCCGCCTGCGCCTGGAAGTCGGACTTTGCCTGGCCCGAGAGCCGCTTCTCGCGGTCGTCGAGCTGCGACTTCACCCAGCGAATCGTCTTCACCGCATCGTTCGCAGCGGTGGTGCGATCGCGCACGTTGAGCAGGAACGCGAACTGCGCGGCGAGATCCGCCGCGGTCGCCTTCGTCCGCGGGTCTTTCCTGAGCGCAAAGCTCTGCGTGCCTACGGGCTTTCCGTCGACAATCATGCGCACCTGGTACGTGCCCGGCGGCGCGGTGGGACCCTGTGTACCACCCGCCCACATGATCAGACCCTCGAACGTCGAGGCGTCGGGATAGCGCATGTTCCAGTTGAACGCATTGATGCCGGCCTTGTTCGGCACACGCGGCGCAGGAGGCGTCCGCACGGGGCCCTCGTCCTCGATTGGCGTGGCCGGTTCCTCAGTGCGCGCCGCGGCGCCGCCCGTAGGCCGCCCCGCGCGCGTGACGGAATCGGCGGCCTGCGTGGAATCCTGCCGGCTCGTAAATGACTTGATCAACTTGCCCTTCGCGTCCATGAACTCGAGCACCACTTCGCGGCTCGGACGCTTGAGCCAGTAGCTCACGACCGGACCGCCGGCGGGACTCGCAGCCACCGGGTGCACCGGTGGGCCAGCCGCGGCGCCCGGTGTCGCCCCTCCACCACCACCGCCGAACCCACGACCGCCGAAGCTCACCCGATACGCATCCCGCGGCTTGAACAGGTGCGCATCCTCGGCCGTGAGCGTCGGCGTCATCTGTCGCAGTGCAGAGATGTCGTCGATCACCCAGAAGCTGCGACCGTGCGTGGCGGCGATGAGGTCGCCGTCCTTGATCGCGAGGTCGTGCACGGGCACGGGCGGCAGGTTGAGTTGGAGCCGCTGCCATGAGGCGCCGTCGTCGTGCGAGAACCACACACCGCGCTCCGTGCCGACGTAGAGCTGACCCGGCTTTTCGTCGTCCTCACGAATCGCGCGCGTAAACTCGGTTGGGTCGATTCCCGCGTCGATCCGCTTCCACGTGGCGCCGTAGTCGCTCGTCTTCCAGAGATACGGCTTGTCGTCGTTGAGCTGGAAGCGATTCGCGGCAACGTAGGCCGTGCCGGCGTTGTACCGCGACGGCTCGATGAGCGAGACGCGCGTGTAGATCGCCATGTCCTTCGGCGTAACGTCCTTCCACGACTTGCCATTGTCGCGCGACACGTGAATCAGTCCGTCGTCCGATCCCGCCCAGAGCACGCCCTTCTGCTTCGGCGATTCGGCAAAGGCGAAGATGACGCCGTAGTACTCCACCGACGTCTGATCCTTCGTGAGTGGGCCGCCCGATGGCCCCAGCGTCTTCGGATCGTTGCGCGTGAGGTCGGGGGAAATGACCTCCCAGCTCTGGCCGTCGTTCGTGGTGCGGTGGACATAGTTAGAGGTTGCGTAAAGCACATTCGGGTTGTGCGGAGACAGCACGATCGGGTATGTCCACTGGAAGCGATACTTGAGGTCGATGGCCGAGTGGCCCATGGGATTGTCGGGCCATGGGTTGATGTTGCGGGTGAGGCCCGTGCGAAGATCCTTGCGCGTGAGGAGGGCGCCGTAACTGCCGGCGTAAACGACGTCGGGATCGTCGGCGCGCGAGGCGATATAGCCGGATTCACCACCGCCAGCTTCCACCCAGTCACGGACGTCGATGCCACCGGCCTTGCGGCTCGGCCCGCAGAGCGTGCTGTTGTCCTGCTGCGCGCCGCAGATCTGGTAGGGAAAGTGATTGGTCGTGATGACGTGGTAGAACTGTGCGGTCGCGAAGTCCTGGTCGGACCAGGTTTTCCCGCCATCGGAGGAAACGCTCGCGCCACCGTCATCCGCCTCGATGAAGCGCTTGTTGTCGTTCGGTGCAATCCAGAAATCGTGCGAGTCGCCGTGGGGAATACCGCGCACTGGACGGAATGTCTTTCCACCGTCGGTGGACTTGTTGAAGTTCACGTTGTTCACGTAAACGACGTTCGTGTCCTGCGGATCGGCGTGGATCTTCGAGTAGTACCAGGCGCGCTGCCGCAGTGAGCGGTCAGCATTCGTGCGCTGCCAGGTGGCGCCCGCGTCGTCCGACCTGTAAACACCGCCGGAGTCTGCCTCGATGATGGCGAACACGCGATTGTGGTTCGCGGCGGATACCGTGAGGCCGATGTTGCCGAAGATGCCCGCCGGCATGCCCGGGTTGTGGCTGATGTTGGTCCAGCTGTCTCCCCCATTGGTAGACTTGAAGACGCCGCTGCCTTCCCCACCGGAGCTGAGCATCCATGGCGTGCGACCGACCTGCCAGAACGCCGCGTACAGGACGTCCGGATTCGACGGATCGAACGCGAGATCCGAAGCGCCGGTGGAGTCGTTGCGGAACAGCACCTTCGTCCAGTTCTTGCCGCCATCGCGAGTGCGGTACACGCCGCGCTCGGACGTCGGCGCCCATACGTTGCCCTGGGCGGCGACGTAAGCGATGTCGGGATTGGTTGGGTGGACGATGACACGGGAGATCTGCCGTGTGAGCTTGAGGCCGAGCGACGTCCACGTCTTTCCCGCGTCGGTCGACTTCCAGACGCCCTCGCCGTGCGAGACGTTGCCGCGGAGTGCGTATTCACCGCCGCCGACGTACACGACGTCCGGATTCGATGGCGAAACGGCGATACCGCCGATGGTGCCACCGAAGTACTTGTCGGTGACCGCGGCCCAGGACTGTCCGCCGTCGAGCGACTTGAACACGCCGCCGCCGGAGGTGCCCATGTAGTACTCGTTCGGCCGTGCCGCGGACCCCGCAACGGCGACGGAGCGACCGCCGCGAAACGGTCCGAGCTCACGCCATTTGAGGCTGTTGAGGGCCGAAGTATCGAGTGCCGCGTCAGCCCGGAGCCTCGATCCGTTCAGCGGGATGCTGGGACGGATATCGTTGGCGGGAGTGGGCGACATGCCCTGCGCGCCAATGGCAGCGGGGGCGAGGATGACGACGAGTGCAGCGGCGCGTACGACGAGACAATTCAAGCGTGGCTCCGGCAAGAGGTGGAATGCCGAAGTAGCCGCGCTACGAATGGGAGCGCAAGCCCTGTATCTCCGCGGCGAAGTTCTCGTTGTTTCCGACGTCCAGGTCCGACGTCTGCCTTTTTCCGATAGTCCGCCAACTGTCGTCGCTGTTCCGCTCTTGCTGAACTGCGACGACAGTTGGCGGAAAGAACGGAAAGAACGGATCTCGGACTTGGACATCGGAAAAAACGACAAGTCCAAACTCGTTTCTTCAACTTCCCAAACATCGCCTTCCACTCCGCTCACCCCGGCGCAGCCCCACTCACGCCGAAATTGTTTTGCTCAGGGTGCCGACATACGCAGCTGGATCGCGTCTTCCTCGCAGTACTGCGAACCGTCCGAGCGCGTGGCCACATGGTACCCCGAGCGACAGGTGATGTCATCGGACGATCGCGTGCCCGGCGTGAGTGGTGACGTGGGCGCGGCGGTCGGTGCATCGGCGCACGCAGCGAGTGCGAGCGTGGCAGCGGCGGCGAACAGGACGCGAAGCTTCATGACGGCACCTTCTGAATTGGCTGAGCACGCCGTGGCATGATGGCTCCCGTGGCCTTGCCGAATGCGCGCTGTGCTGGAGCACAATGCCAAACGTATGCCAGTCAAATCCGGCAATCTGTGCGGAGGGTCACTCGCTTGAGCCGACCTCAGCGCTCCAGGCGCTGCAGTCGCTCCTCGATCACCACGAGCTCCCGGGGAAGCTGAGCGGCCTGAGCCACATCGCGGGCGTGCTCGAGACAAACCCGAGCGGCCCCACTCTCACTGCGCGCGGCCGCGAGCGTCGCAAGCTGCACCAGCGATCGCACGCGCTGCACGGGAATGTCGGCAATCGTGAACTGCCCATACGCCGTGATCACCCGCTCCTCAGCCTCGTCGGCACGACCGAGCTCCCCCAGTGCGATACCGTGATTCAACAGCGCCGCGGCGTGCATTTCCAGGTCACCTGTGTGCCGAGCGGCGGTCACCGCCTCGTCGAGCGTCCGGTGCGCGAGCTCCGCCAATCCGCGATCGAGTTGTAGGCGACCGATGTTGAGCAGGGAATTCGCCTCGCCGCGCGCATCGCCAGAGTCGTGATACGCAGCGCGAGACTCCGCAAAAAGCCGCTCTGCTTCATCGAACTCGCCATCCTCCGCCGCCAGGCTCCCGAGGTTCTGGAGCGCCTTGGCGCGGGTGCCTTGCGTGGTCGCCAGTTCCAGCACGCGGAGATAGTGGACACGAGCCTGATCGTAGTCGCCGCGTAGATACCACACCGCGCCCTCGATGTTGAGCGCGTCCGCTTCGGTGTTCGGGAACCCGTGCTCGTGCGCGAGCACGGCAGCCCGCCGAGCGCACGCGAGGGCGTCGTCCCATGAGGAGTGGAGGCGATGGAGATTGGCCAGGCGCCACCATGCTTCGGCGGCTTCCTCGGGGTATTCTTCCGCCGCACGCGTGACGGTCTCGAAACATTCACGAGCGCGATTGACCACACCGCCGCGCTCGTAGCGGATACCATCCGCGAGCATCGCTGACGACGAGGTCGGAAGGTGGTGCAGGCGTTCGTCAGGCAAGGCGACCTACCGGGATCCCCGAAGCTCGCGCTTCAGATCGAGTGGATTCCCGCACACCGTGACCGCACTCTCGAAAGGCACGTCGCCGGACAGGACCAAGGTCGGCCAGTGACTGGCCGAGAGTCGGCATGCCGTATTCATCGCATCCCTTCATCTAGGCGTCATTGAGATTTTCGCTCGCGCCCGCGTCGAGAGTCGACCCGCGAATATAATGTGTACAAACAATAACTGGCCGGCCAGAATGCGTCTGCTGCCATCTCGTCAAGGCATCAGCGTCCGCACGATCACCGGATGCAGCACCTCCGCAGGCGGAGCCACGTGGCCGGCGTGTCGTCCCGTCGATTGCTGCCAGCAGGTGGCGTTGGCTCTTGTGCTGGTATGACCTTTCTATCCATCCCCTGACAAGGACCGCACCGGCACGATGCACGACGATTCGCGTAGGTTGGATTCGCCGCGGGATGAATCCCTTCTGCGGGTGCTGTTCGTCGTCCACCAGCGGATGGAGCGCGTCACCGGTGTATCGGCAGCAACGCTTGCACTCGGTAACGCACTCGAGACGCGTGGCCATCAGGTGTCGTACTACGGATTCAACGATGCCTTCGGCGCGCAGACGCGCGGTGGCATTCCCGAAATGCTGCGCTTCCCCTGGCACGCGGCGCGAGACCTCTCGCGCGTCGCGGCATCGTACCACATGATCGACGCGAGCACCGGTGATGGATGGGTGTGGGGATCGTTGGGCCGACCCGGCGGACGACATACGGCGCTGGTGACCCGATCGCACGGTCTTGAGCACGTGCACGCGGCGGACCTGCGTCGCCGAGCGCGAATCGGCCGATTGCGTCTTTCCATGGAGTATTCGCTGTACCATGGCGGCTTCCGGCTTTGGGAGGTGGCGCAAAGCCTTCGAGTAGCGGACGCACAGGTCTTTCTCAACCACGCAGACCGCTGTCATGCGATCCAGCGCCTGGGGGTTAGACCGTCCACCGCGGTCGTGCTGCCGAACGGCATCTCCGAGGACGCACTCACCTCCGCGCCGCCTGCAATCTCCACCTCCGACCGACCCATCGAGCTCGCATTCATCGGCCCGTGGATTCCGCGCAAGGGCGCGGGGGCTGTGGTCGAGATGGCGCAGGCACTTTCGACACGTAACGTTCCGTTTCGACTGCGCCTGCTCGGCACAGGGGCGCCGGACGCGATGGTGCTGGGCAGCTTCGACGACGCGTCGCGGCCAAGAGTGAGTATCGTGCGAGAGTTCGCTCCGGGTACCCTGCCTACGTTGCTCGAGGGTGCGGCGGTGCTGCTGCATCCGAGCTGGACCGAGGGATTCAGTCTTGCCCTGGTGGAAGGAATGGCCGCCGGCCTGGCCCCTGTGGCGACACGATGTGGAGGCGCGACGACGGTGATTCAGCACGAACGATCCGGACTGTTGCTGGCGAATGAATCGGGCGAATTCCTCGCGCGTGCGGTCGAGAAGCTGGCTGGCGACGTCGAGCTGCTGGCACGCATGCGAGGCGAGGCGCGGCAGAATGTGCAGGCACATCGTTGGGATACCATCGCGGAGCGCACCGTCGATGTCTACCGCAGCGCGATCGCGCGCCGAACGCGAGCGACGCCGGCAGCATGAGTATTCCCCTCACGGTGGCAGTCGTCGGGGCACAGTGGGCCAAGGAAGCCGGCGGCGGATCCACGTTCGAGGAGGACGTGCTTTCGGCGGCGATGGCGAACAATTCATCGCATCGTCTCGTCGTGTATCCCGCGAACTCCCGAATGAAGGAAGTCGTGCAGGGAAGTGACGCGAGCGGACGGGTGGCGCTGGTGAAGGCCATCAGGGATCCAAGAATTCCACGCCGATTGTTCCGTCGTGCCAAGCGACTGGTGCTGCGCCGAGAGAAGCCCCTGCCCTTCTCGGCGCTCAGCGACGCGCTGCGCAAGGCGGGCGCGCAATGCGCGTGGATGCTCGGCGGCGCGATCGCTCCACTCGACCTGCCGTACATCGCAACCATCTGGGACCTGCAGCACGGCGTGCAGCCCTGGTTTCCCGAGGTGAGCTCAGGCGGCGAATGGCGCGAGCGCGAACGCCTCTACTCCGAGTTCATCAGGCGCGCGTCAGCGGTGGTCGTCGGCACGTCAGCGGGCGCTCGGGAGATTACCCGCATCTATGGTGAGCCGCCCGGTGGCGCGTATGTCATTCCCTTTCCGACGCCGTCCTTCGCACTCTTTGCCGGCTCCCGTCCGCGATTGCGCCGTCCGCCCGACCTGCCCGCGCGCTACCTGTTCTATCCCGCACAGTTCTGGGCGCACAAGAACCACATCACGGCGGTTCGTGTGCTCGACGCGCTGCGATCGATGCCCGACGCTCCCGACCTCGTACTGGTCGGCGCGGACAAGGGCACACTCGCGCACGTGAAGCGCGAGGCCGAGGCGCTCGGTGTCGCGCGTCGTCTCCACGTTCCCGGCTTCGTCAGCCGGGAGCGATTGACGGCGCTATACCAGCACGCAGACGCGCTGCTGTATCCGTCGCTCTTTGGGCCCGACAATCTTCCGCCGCTCGAGGCCATGGCGCTCGGCTGTCCGGTGATCGCCGCGCGCGTGGACGGCGCCGAGGAGCAGCTCGGCGATGCGGCCATGCTGGTGAATCCGCTCGATCCCCGGAGTTATGCCGACGCCGTGCGCGCACTGCGGGACGACCCGCATCGCGCCGACGAGCTCGCGGAGCGCGGTCGCGCGCGCGCGCGTCGGTGGACGTCCACCGAGTATGCGCGCGAGGTGTTCTCGCTCATCGATTCACGTATTGCACCGTATCGTGCCCTGTGGGAGTGATGGCCATCAAGGCGGATTGTCGTGGCCGTTCGAGTGGTTATGCGCGACCCGTTTGAGGTTGTTGACAGCGTTGATCGTGGGCATCGCGAATCTTGCGAATCACCTCGAATCTGCACGAATCGTTATGCAGCGCGTTATGCCATTCACGCGCATCGGCGCTTGGGCAAGCGTGTGCCGTGCCCAACACGGAGCACTGCGAGGCGTGCGACTCGATGTCGATCGTTGATAAGCGCCGAAACAGAATGAAGTGATTCACGCGCCGTGAGAACACTGCGCGAGTTCGTCTGACGCGTCTTAGATAGACGAGGAATCATTCGCGAAGATTCGCGGCGATTCGCAGGATTCGCGATGCGCTTTTCCGCACATGCCGAGACGCCCAGGTCAAGAGTGTCAACGTGAATGGAGTCTCTGCGTTGATCCGGGAGTTCCGCGTGGATCCGCGTTGCCACCGATCAGCTCCCGACGACCATCTACCATCACCCCCTTACTACCAAATCCGCAAAGCGACGACGCCCCTTCCCATGCACCGCACCGAGCCACGTCTGCAGCGGCCCAATCAGCGCATACGAGATGCCCGAGAACTGGGGAAGATTCGCAAACGCGAGTACCAGCGCGAGTATGCCGATGCCGACCATCAAGAGGTTTTCCTGCACCACGCCGCGCGTCTCGTAGATCTCCATCGGACTCAATTCGAGCTCGGCGCGCAGGCCATAGGCGTGCCGGTATAGTAGTGCGAAGATCACATACAGCGCGATGAACCCCGCGCTGTAGATCTCCATGAGCGGCCGCCAGTCGGCAACCTGCATTGACTGGATGACATGACCTGCCGCGTCCGTCTCGTGGTATCCCGTGAGCGCGTTGGTGAACGTCGTGAAGAGAAACTTCAGTGGATAGACGTAGAATGCCACGACGAAAAGCAACGCCGCGTTCAGCATGAATGATTTCCGGTCGTCCAGCGCATACCGACGAAAGTAGATGTACTGCGCATGCCAGATCAGGAGCAGCAGCACAAAGCAGACAGCGAAGCTCACGAATCCATGCATCAAGCGCAGGAGATCCGGAAACGTCTTCGGTGCTTCAAGCGAGACGACCAGCAGCGTGATCGCGAACCCGAACACGGCATCGCTCAATCCCTCGATGCGCGAGATATCCTTGCCGCGCCAGCTGAAACCGTGATCTCGGCGCTCCAGTGCCGAACGAACCTTCTCGTGTGTCTCGCGAATCATTGTCTGGCGAAGTGATGCGGATGGGTTGTCGACGTCCTAAGTTGGTTCCGCGATCAATACCGCACCACCGACAAGATTTCCGATGAGCCCCACCGCCATCCGTCAGTCACCATCTCGCTCGAACTACGGGCTCGATGCACCGGTCGTCGTCAGGACCATGGCGATGCTCGCCCTCGCGTTGATTCTCGCCGGTGTCGCGCTCAGCTTCGCGAGCAGCCCGTCCACCGCGCGCTTCGGGCCCACGCTCCTGTGGCCTGGCGGCTCCTTCGCCATCTCGGCACTGCTCATGATCGCGAGCAGTCGCTTCGGCAAGCTGCGAGCGCGGGATCGTCTCCTCGCCTACATCGCGCTCCGCGGCAACGAACTCGTGCTCGACGTCGGCTGTGGCCACGGCCTGATGCTCATCGGCGCAGCGCACCGCGTCCCAACAGGAAGCGCCATCGGGATCGACCTCTGGTCGCAGACGGACCAACACGCCAACAGCGCTGAAGCCACGCGCGCGAATGCCATTGCGGAGGGCGTTGCGGATCGCGTTTCGGTAGAGGACGGCGACATGCGCGCCCTACCTTTCGACGACGCAAGCATCGACGTCGTGGTCTCGAGCCTTGCCATCCACAATGTGCCTTCGGCGGCCGAGCGGGCGGTTGCGGTGCGTGAGATCGCGCGCGTGGTCCGGCCTGGCGGCAGCGCAGGCATCCTCGACATCGCACACGTCGGCGACTACGCGCGCGTCCTGAAGTCGCATGGCTGGACCATCGAGCGCAGCGGCTTCACCCCGTGGATCTTCCCGCCCACCCGCGAGCTTGTTGCGCGGAAGCCCATGTGAGGCGGCGCTGGCAGACGCTGAGCCTATGACTCAGGTCGATTTCAGGAACGCACACCCCACATCCTGCGCACGCAACGTCGCATAGACACCGGACGGCTGCAGCAGGATCCCCGGCACCACGGACGCACGAAACTCGGAACGCACCTCCTCCACCGGGCGCCCGAACTTCTGCGCCACCTGCCCCGCGAGCCGCATCGTCGCCTTGTTGCATACCAACATCACTACGCCGCTCGCCAGCAATGCGTCGATCGACGCCTCCGGTGGCACGATGGGATTCTTCTCATCCTTGCCAACCCGCATGAACGGATTGCGCAGCGCATCCTTCCCCGTCGCGGGGTCGATCACCTTCGCTCGCGCACCCAGTGCATACTTCGACCACAGCGCGTCGTTGAACGCCATCACAGTCGACAGGTGGCGAAACACCACCACCGGAATCACGTCGTTCGCGCCGAGACCGAACTGGTCATGATAGCCCTGGCGATAAAACGTGGCATGCACCAGCGCGAGTCCATCGTTGATGTCGGGCGCATCCAGCACGGCCCGGTGCTTCGCGGCCGACACCCGTTGAGTCCAGCTGTCGTCGAACGGCGCGCCCTGCGGCACCGACCCGCTGCTCGCCGCGGCCAGCGGTGCCGCACATCCTGCACCCGCCACGACCGCCGCCGCGGTCACCACCTGCGTGATGAACTCTCGACGATCGCGATTCTTCTTCGGTTCGGTCACTCGCACTCCGTGCTTCGGGAATGACCCGAATCTAGGACGTGCGCCTCCCGCTGTCAGCGTCGGCATCGAGCGCGAGCAGATCGAGCTCGCTCAGCAGCCAGTCCGCCGTGTCGTCGATGCATGCGGCCGGGGGCCAATGCCCACCGTTGTACCACAGCATCGTCCTGGGCTCCTCGGCCGCGGCGAACAGCCGGTCTGCCTGCGCCGGTCGCGTCGTGGTATCCCCCCGACCATTCACCAACAGCAGGGGACGCCCCCGTAACTTGCGCGCCGCACGTAGCGGATCGATGATCGCACGCACCATCGAGGCATGCGGTGTCGCATCCGGGAGGTCGCCCGCGGCCGCGAGTGCGATGACCCGGAGGCGCTCATCATCCGCGGCGGCCATCAACGCGAGAAAACCACCCAGGGAGTACCCCAACACGCCGAGGCGCATCGCGTCGATCGCTGGCTGTGCCGCGAGCCAGCCGACGGCGTCCTCCACTTCCTTCACCGCGGTTCGCCACGCGCCAACGAGCGCGAGTGGATTGGACAACTTGTCGCGCGGATCTCCTGCACGGCGTTCACCATGCAGCGGAAGGTCGAGCGCCAGTGAGCTGATCCCGCGGCTCGCGAGCGTGCGACCGGCCGAGCTCGACATGCGCTCCTTGTTGGAGGACAGGCCATGAAGGAGCAACACCGCCGGCGCACGATCGGCGCGCGATGGCACGATCCACATCGCCGGGATGACGTCCTTTCCGCGATGCAGGTCGATGGTCCGCTCCTCGCCCCATCCGTGTATCAGCGACTCCCGGACTGTAGCCGTAAGCATGCGTGAGCTCATCCTGCCTCAAGGGCGCAAAATCTTCGCCAGTCACCTTAACCCCCGCGAACTCGCCGGGTACCTTCTTCCGAATGGTTCTTTTCCCCGCTGAATGACTCCGAAGCGCTGGCTCGTTACGGCGCTGTCGTTTGCCGCCACGATCGGAGTCTCCATCTACATGGTACTCGGCTGGTCACAGCAGGGTGGCACCTCGTTGCGCCTGCCACTGCGCGCGCACCTGCTTGCCCTGCTTGCGGTCGTCGTCGAGGTGCTCGCGAGATCCCTCAAGATCCGCTGGAGCGCGCGCGCCGCGGGCATCCGGCTCAAGCTCTCCACTGCCCTCCGCACGTGCCTCGGCGGCGACTTCGCGGCGGCGATCACGCCTGCTCGCAGTGGCGCGGAACCGGCGCGGTTCATCATCCTCTCGGAGGCGGGACTGCCGTCGTCGAGCGCGCTGATCATCATCTACGCCGAGCTGTTCCTCGAGGTGTTTTCACTCGCGGCCGTGGTGTTGTGCGTGTCGCAGCTGTTCCGCGGCGCTGGCGTCGTGCTCGCGACGCTGGTCGGTGTGGTCGGTACTTACGCGGCCACCGTGATCGGGATCGGGGCGCTCGCGCTCTATCTCTCGCGACGCAACACCGGTGGTCCGCCGCCACCATGGGCCCGCCGCCTTCGGCTCGGCGGCGGACGATGGCGCACCATTCAACGTGCGCTGCGCAAGCTGCACGCGACCGTGAACTCCGTCGACCGGATTCACAAGAAAGCCGCCGTCGCGGCGTTTCTCGCGTCCTTCGTGCACGTGGCGATCAAGCTCACCGTGCTCCCGGCGCTGGTGCTGACGAGTCTCCCGTCCATTCCGGTCGCCCCGCTCGCGCTCTGGCCGCTCGGATTTCTCTACGGCGCGGCGGTCGTTCCGGCACCGGGCGGCGGCGGCGCCGTCGAGATGGCATTCCGCGCGGCACTTGGCAGTGCCATCCCCGTGCAGCTCTTCGCGGCGTCACTCGTCTGGTGGCGCTTCTACACCTTCTACATCTACATCCTGCTCGGCGCCATCGCCGCGGGGAGCACGGTGCTTCGCGCCGTTCGGAAGACGGAAGATTACCAGGCGGAGGTCGAGACGAGTGACGTACGGCCCGCCCCCGCCGCTACAGTGAGTCCACGACCCGCGCCTTGATCGACTCGTATTCCGTGTCGGTGATGAGGCCCGCGTCGAGCATCTCCTTGGCGCGGCGGAGTCGCTCGCCCGGATCGCCGGTCGCAGACGCCGCGGCGCCACCGAGCGCGGATGATTGCGCGCCGAGCTGAATTCCGCCCGACTGCGCGCGCAGCTCGTCGAGGTCGCGCACGCGCCGCTTCTCACGCCAGCTCTGCTCCTGCGCCTGGCAGATCGTGTAGACCTGCTGCGCCTCGTGCTTGCGCAGTCCACGAAAGGTCGTACGCGCCGCCGGACGCTCCTGTGAGCCCAGATCGTCGCTTGACATCGACGTGACGGTCAGGTCTGCACCAAAGACCCCTGCCCGGATGGAGACGTCGCTCAGGTCCTGCCAGCGGACGTCGTAGGGGGTGTAGCCACCGAAGAAACCGCGGAACAGCGCGATGAATCGCCCGGTCGTCGCGCCCACGATCGTGCGGCGGTGCACCAGTGCGAAGAGTCGACGCTGCACCGCATACGCCGTGAGCTTCTCGCCGGGCACGAGCAGCGAACGGAACTCCGCGAGGCCCGCCCCGATCCGCGAATCATCCATCGCCAGCACCGGTGCGGCAGTGACGGCGGGTGTCGCTGCCGGTGTGGCCGCCGCGGCCCCCGGCTGGCGTTCCCTCTCCCGGCGGCCGCGCTCCGCTTCCACCGCCATCCATTCGTCGATCGGAAGATTGCGGTCCTGCTCGAGCGCGTGCAGCTCTTCGTCGGACTTCGACGCGAAGCGCGGATCGATGTTCTCAGCCATCACATACCTCGCGACCAACGTTACGAAACGGATAGCGGATCACACTCTCCCGCAGTGGCTACAGCAGCGCCGTCTCCTCGATGCGCACGTCCGCCGGCAAGTTGTCCGGGAAATACGCATTGTGCACGTACTGGCGCACCATTCGCTGCGTATTGAAGAAACTCGCATTCAATGCAATCGCGGACCGCATCACCTCGGCGTAGGCGAACGGCAGGCCGTAGAAGAGCGGAAGGATGACGCGCTCGAGCTTGATGTACAGGTCGAGTGCGTCGCGCGCCGGATCCCCTTCGGCATCGGGCGTCCCGATGGACCACCCCGTGACGCCCTCCACGTGCCCCTCGACCCACCATCCGTCGAGCACAGAGAATGATGGCACGCCGTTGAGCGTCGCCTTCATGCCGCTGGTGCCTGACGCCTCGAGCGGCTTCATCGGGTTGTTCAGCCAGAGGTCCACGCCCGCAACCATCTTGAGCGCGAGGGCCATCTCGTAGTTCTCGAGATACACCACTTCGACAAGCCCTTCCAATCGCTTGTCCGCCGCAAAGATGCGACGGATCAGCTCCTTGCCGCCGCCATCGTTCGGGTGCGCCTTGCCCCCGAAGATGATCTGGACTTTTCCGACGCTCTTCGCGATCTGCGCGAGGCGCGGCACATCCGAGAAAATGAGATCCGCGCGCTTGTACGGCGTGGCGCGGCGTGCAAAACCGATCGTCATCACGTTCGGGTCGAGCTTCACGCCCGTGCGACGCTCAACTTCCTCGAGGAGCACGAGCTTGCTCACCGCATGCGCATCGCGGATCTCCTGCAGCGGAATGCTCACCGCGTACCGCAGGTAGAGGTTGTCGCGCCGCCATTCGGGAATGCGCCGGTCGAACAGCTCCGAGAATGCCGGCCCGGTCCAGGTCGTTGCGTGCACTCCGTTCGTGATGGAGTTGATCGGATAGTCCGGGAACATGCTGCGGGACACGTCGCGGTGCCGCATGGCCACGCCGTTCACGAAGCGCGTGAGGTGTAGTGCGAGATGCGTCATGTTCAACATCCCTTCGTACACGCCGCCGCAGCCTTCGAGCAACGCGATGCGTTCGTCTCCCAACACGCTGCGCACGCTGGCGAGCGCAAACTTGTCGTGTCCCGCCGGCACTGGCGTGTGCGTCGTGAACACGCAGCGCTGGCGTACCGCTTCCAGGTCCGCGTCCTCGAGCTCGAAGTGCTGCCGTCCATCGAGTTGGCGCTCGAGCAGCTGCAGCGTCAGCAGTGCGGAATGGCCTTCGTTCAAGTGGTAGATCACGCCGTGGTCGTAGCCGAGCGCCTGAAGCATTGCGGCGCCGCCCATGCCCAGGACGATCTCCTGGCAGAGCCGATAGTGCTCGTCACCACCGTACAGCGTATCCGTCAGCGTCCGGTCCCAGTCGCTGTTCTCGGCGAGATCGGTGTCGAGCAGGTACACGGGCACCACGTGCCCGCGCACGCCGCGCACCGAGTACCGCCATGCCGCAACCTCCACGTCACGGCCTTCTATGCTCACCGTGACGCGTTGCTGGACCGGCTCCAGCACCTTTTCAGGACTCCAATCCACCGGCGTTTCCGTCTGCTGTCCGGCCGCATCAAGATGTTGGACGAAGTAGCCCTTCCGGTGCACCAGCGTCACTGCGACGAGTGGCACCCCGAGGTCGGCCGCGGAGCGAAGCGTGTCACCCGCAAGCACCCCGAGTCCACCGCTGTACGTGGGAATGGCCTGCTCCAGGCAGATTTCCATGGAGAAGTAGGCCACTGTCGTCCGTGCAGGACCAAGTGTCATGAATGTCCTCGAGCTGTATGGCAAGCAAGGATCCGGGCGCGCCCTGTACCAAGGGGTGCCTCCGATCCCATGCGTGTTTGAATGAACAGGTATTCTACCCGTGGACAGCCGAGTCTGACAGTCGGAAAGCCCGACTAGGTGAACACCGGGTCGCTCGATGGTGGTCGTATGCTGGAGAGGGCGGCCACCGGGACCGCGCTCAGGATGTCGGCAAGCCGCAGGGTGCCGTCGGCGGCGGCGAGTTGTTCGCCATGAATCAACCCATGCCAATGCGTTGAGCTGCCCTCCGGAAGTATGAGGCGCGTGTCCTCCCACATGGCGCCAATCGGGACGTCCGAAATGCGGCGGGTGAGTCGGGGCACCACGACGATGAGCTCTCGATGCAGCGAAAATCTCCCGAATGCGAAGACGCATTCAGCATAGCGGCCCTGTATCTCGATAATATCATAGCCGCCTCGATCATCATTGAAGCATTATCGCGACGGAATGCTAGCATTTTGGATAGTATGAGCATTTCAGACGATTGACATCCATGTCGTCACGCCATGCCGGAAGGCAATCCTTCGGGTGTTTCGAGCCGGCCACATCCTGCAGCGCACGCGCACGAACGCTCCAGTTCACCGGCCGCCGGTTGTCCGGATCGACCAAGGTGCTGCACCACAACTCGTCGCCTCGGTAGATGTCCGGAACACCCGGGGCGGTCAGGTGCACCATGAGCCGACCGGCACGAACGTCAGCCGCGCGCGCGCCGCGGCGGATTCAGCATCGCGCCAGTCGTCGAGCAGCACTCGCTCGAGCGCGTCGACCGCAGCAGCGGCGCACAGCCTTGAAGGTGTCGATCAAGACGGCGCGGTCGTCCGGCCCCGCGTTGGGATTGGCCGCGTCGATATACGTGCGATACACCGGCAGCTGCGCGATCATTTCCACGATCGCCCTTGCATACGCCGCGATCGTGAGCACGTCCCAGCCGGCGCGACGCGCCACGCGCGCGAGCATGGGCGCGATGCGACGAACGTCGGCGTTGAGGGACGTCCGCAGCACGCGACGCTTCGACGCGAGCGCGACCGCGTGAATCCACCCGCATCGTGGCTGCGTCGATATTCCGCCTCGAGGGTGGCGTAGCCATCGGGGTCGATGAACAGGTCCTCGAGCGCGGTCATGAACTCGTAGCCGGTGGTGCCATCCACCGGCCACTGCTCCGGAAGCCGCTCGCCCGCCGCCAGGATCTTTTCCACGTATATCGGAAAGCGCGGCTCCCCCTCCGCCGCGGGACGACGCGCGTCCACCGCCGCGCGCAGGCGCTCGAGATAGCGGCCGGGTTCGAGCAGCCCGTCGATGTGGTCGATGCGCAACCCGTCCACGAGTCCATCGGCGACGAATCCGAGCACCGTGCGATGCGTCGCGTCGAACACCGCCGGCTCTTCCACGCGCAGGCAGATCAACTCGTTGACATCGAAGAAGCGCCGGTAGTTGAGATCCCGGTGCGCGGTGCGCCAGAAGGCGAGTACGTAGTGCTGGCGATCCAGGAGGACGCGCATCCGCACGCGCCCTTCAGCGCCCGCACTCCACTCCCGACCCCACCTCTGCTCGGCGACACCCGTCGGCAGCGTGGCGGGATTGATCGGAAACGAGTGATCGAAGTAGCGCACCGCTACCCCACGCTCGGTGCGGTCAATCCAGAGCTCGTCGCGCGCGATCACCATCTCGAGGGTGTCGCCGAGTATGGGGATGAGCACCTTGCCTTCGACTCGCTTGGTGGACGCGCGCCACGAAACATCGAACCAGTCCGCGAACCGCGAGCCCTGTCCATTCCGGAGCACGTCGGTCCAAAACGGATTCTCGGCACCGATGCCCATGTGGTTGGGAACGATGTCCAGAAGTATTCCCATTCCGTGGTCGTGTACGGTATGAGCCAGTGCGACGAATGCATCGTCGCCCCCGATCAGCGTGCTGACCTGCGTCGGGTCGGTGACGTCATAGCCGTGGGTACTGCTCCCGCCGGCCGCCAGGACTGGTGAGCAGTAAAGATGCGAGATGCCGAGCGTCTTGAGGTACGGCACACGTGCGCGAGCGTCGTGCAGCGTAAAATCGGCGTTGAGCTGGACGCGGTACGTGGCGGTGAGGGGCGGGGACATCAGTGGTTCTGGACGATGGGAGTGGGACCCGTTCCTTTTTCAACCATCGTGCCCGTCGCTCACGCCTCTACCGCTAAACACGCGCTTGCGCTTGATAGTCGGTTGCAGTTCAGGAAATGCAGAAGACCACAACTGACATTTGAGTCCCTCGTACACGAGCGCGAGACTGTCACAAAATCCTCGACCGCTGTACGACCACCACCACCAACTGATCACGGCGGATCCGGCCGATGACTGCGTTCTACGTCTATCGTCAATGATTTTTCTGGACGAAAAACGACGAACGCTTCTCCGCGACTTCCGCGCACAATCCGGTTGCAGGTCGCGTGGTGACGGTAGTAAAGGACTCTGGCGACGGCTCGCACGCGGGAGGAAGCGTCCACCATTCAGTTGCAGTTCAGGAAAAGCCAAAGACCACAACTGACATTTGAATCCTTCGTACACGAGCGCGAGACCGTCACGAAATCCCCGACCGCTGTACGACCGCCACCACCAACTGATCACGGCGGATCCGGCGGATTACTGCGTCAGACGTTGCTCGTCGACTGATTTTTTTGTCTGCACTGACAAACCCCACACGCGTATCCGCGACTTCCGCGCACAATCCGGTTGCAGGTCGCGAGGTGACGGTAGTAAAGGATTCTGGCGCCGGCTCGCACGCGGGAGGAAGCGTCCACCAATCCGTTGCAGTTCACCGCGAGGATGTCAGATCGCGATCCCCGTCAAGAAGCGATCAACCGCCGAGCGACCTCACCGTCCTCGACGCCGCAAAGATTTCCTCCAATGTCTCTCGCATACGTCGCGACCAGCTCGCATACCGATCCTGCCACACACCTGGGATGTTCACCGGCGTCGATTCATGCGCCAGATCGTCGAGCGACAACCCGACAAGCGCCGAGGGCGTCCGCCGAATGAACGCATGCACCGCGGGGATCAACGTGTCCGACGTGACATGACTGTGCGCGTCGTGAGGCAGCAGGCCCGCATCGATGAGAGACGTCACCAGCGCGCCGAGATCGTGCATCCGTGATTCCCGCATCCCCGAGGCCACGCCCGGATCGGACAGGTCACCCACCTCGCTGCGCAGCATGATGTCCCGCGCCTCGGCCCAGCCAACCAGCGGCGGAAGATCATGGGTGTTCACCGTTGCCAGCGCCATCCGCGGATAGTGGATCGCCTCGCGGAAACGGCCGGTGTGAAAGTCGCGCTCGAACACCTGCACCTTCGAGCTCAACACTCCCCATTTTGCCAGCACCGCCGGCACGTCCTCCGGCACCGTGCCCAGGTCTTCCCCCACCACAAGCGCGTTGTGACGCACACTCTCCAGCGCGAGAATGCCGAACAGGTCCGCACTGAACGACCGCATGTACGCGCCTTGCCTGGCCGATGCGCCGACTGGCACCCAGAACATGCGGAATAGTCCGAGGGCATGATCGATCCGCAACGCCCCCGTATGGCGAAAACCTGCACGCAGCAATCGTGTCCAGTGATCGTAGCCCGACGCACGCAAGGCATGCGGATTGATCGCCGGCAGCCCCCAGTTCTGCCCCTCGTCCGAATACATGTCGGGCGGAGCGCCGACCGTGGCACCCTGGATGAACAACTCGGGATGCGACCACACGTCACTCCCCGCCGACGACGACCCCACCGCGAGATCCTGATACATGCCGAGTGAGAGACCGGCCTGTAGTGAGTCCGATGCCGCCACGCCAAGCTGACGATCGATCTCGAATTGCAGCCACCGATGATAATCGACCCGCTCAGCCAGCGCCTCCCGCAGTGCGGCGACGGCCGATCCATTCGAGTCGCGCAACTCCTCCGGCCAGCTACGCGCGTCCGGACCTTCGCGCTCCGAGATCGCCATGTAGGTCGCGAATCGCGAGAGCGGCGGATCCTCCCGCCTCACGTACACTTCGTAGGCGCGCCCCGCTGGCGTGTCCGCTCGCGCCTCCTGCTCGACGAACGTGCGATGCAGGGACTCGAGCACGGGCGCACGCAACGCCATCACCCGCGCATAGTCCAGCGCGCTCGCCGCGCGCAGCGCTGACAGCTCGTCCTGGAATTCCGGCGCAGCGATCATCGCGCGCGCCGCGGCATCGTGGCGAAGCTGCGGCACATCCTCCACGCGCAGGTAGAGCGGGTTGCGAAAGAGCCGCGTGATCGGGCTATACGGACTCACGTCGTACCCACTGTTGCGCAGCGAGTGCAACGGATTCATCCCCACGAACGCACCACCGTACTGGCCCAGCCACTGCGCGATCGTCTTCACGTCGCCGATGTCGCCTGCACCCCAATTCTCGTCGCTGCGAACGGTGTACAGGTTCGTCGTGATTCCGAAGCCGCGCTTGCCATGCAGGCGGACCTCCGGCGGCGTACAC
>JALYVY010000300.1 GCA_030852985.1 Gemmatimonadota bacterium
GCGTTACGGGTGCACTCATGCGCACGCGCACGGGCGAAGTCACCGTGCGCGTGACCGCGGTGGAGATGCTGGCGAAATCGTTGCGCCCACTCCCGTATGGCAAGGAGGAAGTGGTCGACGGCCAGACGGTGCGGCACTCGGGCTTTACGGATGCGGAACAGCGGTATCGGCAGCGGTATGCGGACCTGGCGGTGCATCCCGAGGTGCGAGCGCTCTTCATCGCGCGGACGCGGCTGGTGTCGGCGACTCGCGCATTTCTCGATGCGCGCGAGTACCTGGAGGTCGAAACGCCGATCCTGCAGCCGCTGTACGGTGGTGCCACCGCGCGTCCGTTCACCACGCACCACAACTCGCTCGACATGCCGCTCTACCTGCGCATCGCGGACGAGCTGTACCTCAAGCGACTCATCGTGGGTGGGTTCGATCGCGTTTACGAAATTGGACACGATTTCCGGAACGAGGGGATCGATCGCACGCACAATCCCGAATTCACCATGCTGGAATTCTACCAGGCGCTTGCTGATTACCGCGAGATGATGTCCGTCGTCGAGGCGCTCCTCGTGCACGTCGCGGACGCCGTGCGTCGCGTGCCCGGCATCGGGGAGGGAGTGCCGATATTCGTCCTGCCGTTCCCGCGCATCGAGTGGACGACGTCGCTCAATGCGGCACTCGGTCGCGACGCCATGGCGTGCACCGATGTAGAGCTGCGCGCGGAAGCGCGTCGGTGCGGGATTGAGAAGGGGGATGCGATGAGCCGGCCGAAGTTGCTTGATGAGTTGTTCGGCGTGCTCGTCGAAAGCACGATCGTTGAACCGACATTCGTGATCGACTATCCACGGGAGTTGTCGCCGCTCGCCAAGCCGAAACGCGGCAACGAGGCGTTGACTGAGCGCTTCGAGCTGTTTGCCAAGGGACGCGAGCTCGCCAACGCGTTCAGTGAGTTGAATGACCCGATTGATCAGCGGCAGCGGTTCGAGGCGCAGGCGCGGCTCAAGGCCGAAGGGGATGATGAGGCGAGCGGCGTCGATGAGGATTACCTGCGCGCCATGGAGTACGGCATGCCGCCAACGGGTGGGGTCGGTATCGGCCTCGATCGCCTTTTCATGTACCTCACCGGCACGGTGAACATTCGTGACGCCATCCTGTTTCCCACGATGCGTCCAGAATGAATCAGCTCGAGATGGGCATTGCCTGGCGGTACCTGCGGAGCCGGCGCGGATCAAGACTGCTGTCGCTCATCAGCATGATCGCGATCGCCGGTGTCGTGATCGGGGTGAGCGCGCTGATCGTGATCATGGGGGTGATGAGCGGCCTGCAGAACGATCTTCGGGAGAAGATCCTGATTGGTAGCCCTGATGTTCGCGTGATGAATTACGGGTCGGACATGGTGCTGAAGGATTGGCAGCCGGTGTTGGCCAAGGTCAGCAAGTCGCCGGGCGTCGTGGCGACGGCGCCGTTCGTCCTCACGAAGGCCCTCGTCGGCGCGGGCCACAAGTACACGGACGGTGCGTTTGTCATGGGCATCATTCCGGAGGGCGAGGGCGGTGCACCCGTCACGACGATCCGTTCCTTTCGCACGGCGGGGGATTTCCGCTTTCACACGACGGATGGGAAACAGCAAGGTGCGGTCGTGGGTTCGAAGCTCGCGAACCGGCTCAACATCTACCCCGGAGTCGATTCAATCACGCTCATCACCGGGACGGCCGTCAGCCCCGTCACGGGGATGCCGGCGCCGCATTTCGTGACGCTCGAGGTCACCGGAATATTCGACACCGGGATGTACGAGTACGACAACGCGTACATCTACGTGTCGCTCAAGGTTGCGCAGCGGCTCGCCGACCTTGGCAACGACGTCACGGGCCTCGAGGTTCGAACGACCAATCGAGAGGTCGCCAAGGACGTCGCCGCCCGACTGGAAACGATGCTGGGATATCCCTACCGCACCATGGATTGGCGGGCGCAGAACCAGGCGCTGTTCCAGGCGCTGCAGCTGGAGAAGCTGGGAATGACGTTCATCCTGCTGCTGATCATCCTGGTGGCCGCGTTCAATATCGTTGGGACGCTCACGATGGTCGTCGCAGACAAGACGAAGGAGATCGGCATTCTCCGCGCGATGGGGATGTCCTCGGCATCCATACGGCGCGTCTTCCTCATTCAGGGAACGCTGATCGGCGTTGTCGGCACGACGCTCGGGCTGATCGTCGGACTCGGGACCTCGATTGCGCTCGACCAGTTCAAGCTGATCAAGCTCGATCCGCAGGTGTACTTCATCGACCATCTTCCCGTGGACCGCGCCCCGCTCGACATCGCGGTGACGGTGGCGGCGAGCCTGCTCATTGCCGCGCTTGCGACGATCTACCCCGCCATCCAGGCCTCGAGGCTGCTTCCGGTGGAGGCGATGCGCGAATGAGTGTCATCGAGGCGCAGTCGCTGACGAAGACGTACATCGGCGGCGACGGAGCGACGATCACCGTGCTCGACAACATTAACCTCACGGTCGAGCGGGGGGAGATGGTGGCCATCATCGGCGCCAGCGGCGCCGGAAAGAGCACGCTGCTTCACCTCCTCGGGGCTCTCGACCGGCCGACCGCGGGGATCGTGCGAATCGCCGGTCAGGACCTCTCGACGCTCAACGACGATGCGGTCTCTTCACTGCGGAACCGCACGGTGGGTTTTGTGTTCCAGTTTCATCACCTGTTGCGCGAATTCACGGCGATGGAGAACGTCATGATGCCGCTCCGGATTGGTGGGATGAACGACGCAAGGGCGCGAGCGCGTGCGGCGAGTCTACTCGAGCGAGTGGGGCTGGGTGGACGCATGACGCATCGACCATCGGCCATGTCTGGCGGGGAGCAACAGCGGACGGCCGTCGCGCGCGCGCTCGCGGCGGACCCGGCCGTGCTGCTCGCGGACGAGCCATCGGGGAACCTGGATCACATGAACAGCGAGCGGTTGCACGATCTTTTTGCCGAGTTGGCGCGGGAGCTTGAGGTCGCAATGGTTGTGGTGACGCACAATCGATCGCTGGCGGCCCGTGCCGATCGGATCCTTCAGCTGGAGGACTCGGGGCTGGTACAGATCGCGCTCCCCGAGGTGGTGGCCTGACATGGTATGCGACAGCTGTCACGAGCGCGACGCGGTGGTGAACTTGACGACGATCGAGAACAATGCGGTGCGCCAGCTGCATTTGTGCGAGCAGTGCGCTGCGGAGCGCGGTGTCGAAACCACGGTGGCGACCCCCAAGCATCCGCTTGGCACCTTCCTGCAGGCGGTGCAGCAGCAGACGGTTCCCGCCAGCTCGGAAGCTGGACGCTGCGCCTTCTGCGGGCTGACGATGAAGGACTTCCGGGAGACGGGTCGCATGGGTTGCGCGCGGTGTTATTCGACGTTCGAGTCGAGCATGCGTGAACTGCTGCGGCGGGTGCACGGTGGCCCCAGGCACACTGGAAAGCCGTATCGCGCCCCGCGCGACGAGGTGTTCGAGAAGGCGGGGGTCCTCGGCGAGCTTCGGGACAAGCTTCGCCGTGCGATCGAGCAGGAGCAGTTCGAGACAGCGGCAGAGCTCCGGGATCGCATCCGGGTGCTCGAATGACGCTCGACCTTTCGTTGCTGCCGGACGGAGGAG
Organism: Gemmatimonadota bacterium; assembly: GCA_030852985.1. Taxonomy (GTDB): domain Bacteria; phylum Gemmatimonadota; class Gemmatimonadetes; order Gemmatimonadales; family Gemmatimonadaceae; genus AG11. The sequence continues at coordinate 3,626 of JALYVY010000300.1, forward strand.
TGCGCTGGCTGGATGCGTCGGGCCAACACTCCGATGTGGTGTTGAGCACGCGGGTGCGACTAGCGCGGAACGTGGACGGGTATGCGTTCGCGAGTCGCGCGCGCGACGGGGAGCGTTTGCGGGTGCTGGCGCAGGTTCGGGACGCACTCGCTCATGTGCCTGGGATGCCCGAAAGCTTCCTGGTGCGCGTCGACGAGCTCGGTGCCGCTGAACGCGCGATGCTGTTCGAGCGCCATCTCGTGAGCAAGGAATTGGCGGGGCTCGAGGAGCAGCATCCCTTGCGTAGCGGGGCCGCGGTGTACCTGTCGGACGGCTTGAGCGTCATGATCAACGAGGAGGATCACCTCCGCATGCAGTCGCTGCAATCGGGGTTCGAGTTGCGTGCGGCGTACGCTGCGCTCGAACGCGTTGACCGGGAGCTCGGTGCGAGGGTCCCCTTTTCGTACCATCCAGAGTTCGGCTTTCTCACGGCGTGCCCGACGAATGTGGGAACCGGAATGCGCGCTTCGGTACTCATTCACCTGCCGGGGCTGGTGCTGACGAAGGAGATTGGGCGGGTGCTGGCGGGGCTGCAGCAAATGGGGCTGACGTATCGTGGGTTGTATGGCGAGGGATCGGAGGTGGTTGGGAATTTTTTCCAGATTTCGAACCAGACCACGCTGGGCCGTTCGGAAGAGGATCTGCTCGATCAGTTGATTCGCGTGGTGGGTCACGTCATCGAGCGGGAAGAGGAAGCGCGGCGTGTCCTGCTGCGTGATGCCGGTTATATTATCGAAGACAAGCTCTGGAGGGCGTACGGCACGCTGCGTTACGCGCGAAGCCTCACGTTCGACGAAGCGATGAACTACCTCAGTGGCGTGCGCCTGGCCGTCGGGCTGAAACTGATCCCCGGCCTCAGTGTATATACCCTCAACAAGCTCCTGATCTTCTCGCAGTCGGCACACCTGTCGGCAGCGGAAGGTCGATCGCTATCCGAGAGCGACACGAACCTGGCGCGTGCGCGCTATGTGCGTCGCGCACTTGAAGGGGAAGCAGGGGCGGTCGGCTAGCAG
>JALYVY010000301.1 GCA_030852985.1 Gemmatimonadota bacterium
CATCTTCGCCATACAGGATCGGCTACGCCCCGAATTCCCCGGCATTCTGTCTTGGGCAATCGAAGGGTGCCTTGCGTGGCAGCGTGGAGGGCTCAATCCGCCGGCGATCGTGCGTGAGGCTACCAACGAATACTTCGAGGGAGAGGACTCGTTTCACGAGTGGCTCCTCGAGTGCTGCGAGCGCAAGCCAGGCAACGCGGCCACGAGCGCGGAGCTTTTCAAGTCGTGGAGGGAGTGGTCCGAGCGAGCCGGCGAAGAGGCAGGCTCAGCCAAGAGCTTTTCCCAGACGCTAGACAGCGGCGGCTTCACTCGGATCACCATCGGGCATGCCAAAACGCGCGGGTTCGCGGGGCTGCGCCTGTTGGATATTCACGTCGGCCGGAGGCGCGAGGATGTCGCCTAACTCGCCGTGCGGACAGATGCGGACAGGTTTTCCATTATGCACGTATGTGGGATTCGCTATTCCACGCACACGCGCGCGCGCGCACAACGGTCAACTTGGAATACGTGTCCGCATCTGTCCGCACGCGATCCAGCCCACCCTGTCCGGAGTCGTTCGGGCAGGTTCCCAGGCTGAACCGGATGAGATGATCATCGGCGGCTGGTTCCCGACGTTGCAGACGTCTGCAGCGGGCAGACGCCGAGGGACTGCTGAAACCCCCATGGAGCCCATGGGGGGCACGCCATGATCGAGCGTGCAGCGGCGGCACACTCCGCACACTCCGCACACCTAGAAAGGCGGAGGCAGAGCCCATGACGCTCAGAAAAGCGCTTGGAGCCCCTGACGCGGGACGCATCACCGATCGAGCAGCTGCTGCGCTGCCTGGCCTCTGGCGTGCCGAGGCCGATCGACTCGAGCGATTCGCTTCGCCGGCGTCGACGGCCTTCCGGGAGGCCGCGCTGCAGCTCGAGGCCGCGCTCCGCGCCGAGCAGGACGAGCTGCTCACCCTCGCCGCGGCCGCGCTGGCATCGGGGCATTCCGTTGACCACCTTCGGCATCTCGTCGCGAGTGGCGCCATCCCCCAGGCCGGCCGGAAGGGCGCACCGCGGATCCGTCGCGCCGATCTGCCGCGGAAGCCCGGCAAGGGCGCCGCGTCGACCTACGACGTCAATGCGGACGCGCGCCGGCTCACACTCGGTGCGCGGCAATGACGACGAAGCGCACCGCGGCCGCGGAGTCCGAGATGGTCGTGCGCGAGCTCATGCGCCGCGCCTTCACGCCGGGGAAGAAGCCCCGGCCGATGCGCCCTGCGCGCCGCAAGCCGGCCGTTGCCCCGACAGGGACTCGCATTCAGCTCGGCGGCGAATACTCCGTCCTGGTCCGCTCGCGCCAGGACAACCGCGGCGGGATTGTCGGCCTCTACCTGTACCGCGAGACCCAGCGTGAACCACTGAGCATCCACCTGCGCCGCGACGCCGCGCGCGCGCTCGTGCAGGCGCTCACGGCGTTCCTGGACGAGGCCACACCGTGACGCGGAAACGCGACTCCGTTGAGACACGCACAACGCCCCCCGTCATGGCGGCCCACTGTGCGAGTAAGGGTGAGCTACCACCGGTCTGGGCCCAACCACTCCTGCCAGACCGCCCCTCCCGTCTCCGGAGAAGCGCTCCCACGCGCCCCGCTGCGCTCAAGAGCTACTCCGATGTGCTGCACATCTCTTCCCCCGAACCAGAGGTTCCCCATGTTCGACCGTAAACCCGTGATCTCGAGCGACGCCAGCGTCGTGCAGCTCGACAGCATCGCGAAGCAAGTCCTCGCGTCGGATCCCGAGCTCAAGGCGCTCGCCCTGACGAACTACAACGAGGCGTACCGGCGCGCTCTCTCGAGCACGGCCGTGGTGTCCGCGGATCCGAAGGTGGTGCGGCTTGATCGCGCCGCGAAGGATCTGCTCGTGACCGATGTGGAACTGCGCACGCTGGCCGTGGCGGACTACCCGACCGCCTTCCGCCGCGCGATGAATCGGGCGATGACCACGCTCGCCGCAGGCACACCATGATCGACGCATCGGAAGCCACCGCGCCGGCGGTGAATCGCTATCACAGCGCGGAGCTCACGCGGTTGAATGCGCAGAGTGTCAGCCTGGCCGATCGCATCGCCGAGCTCGACGCGCAGCGCGGGACGACGGAGCAGGAGCTCGCCGCCGCGCGGCAGCAGCTGTCCGAAGTGATCGCGGCCGGCGGCTCGCCCGCCGCGTCGCAGAAGCGCGTCCGCGAGCTCAGTGAACACCTGGACGGGATCCGCGGCGCGATCGGGATTTTGCAGGCGAAGCGCGATGAGGTGTCGACGTTGATCATCGACGAACGCCGGCAACTGGCCAAGGAGGAGGCCGCCCGCACGAAGGCATTGCTCGGAGCCAAGGAGCTCGAGCTCTTCAACGTCGCCCTCGCGGCCGCGCGCGACGTGGCCCGTGTGTCGCACGAGCTCCAGTCGATCGGCAACGCCGCCAACACCGCGTCCGCGCTGGCGTACCGCCTCACCTATCCGACCTGGAATGCGACGGCGGCGATGGAAGTGAAGGTGTTCGACGGATGGCTCTGGCAGCCCGGCCTCGGGCCCGCGGTGGACGCGCTGGTGACATTCATCGGGCAAACAGAGGGATCAGCGCAGCGGGCCGCCGATCGCGCGGAGCAGGCGATCCGGATGCAGGTCGTGACAGGGCACAAGCCGCTGTCGGATCTGGAATCGCACCTCCGCGATCGCGGGGTGCCGCCGGCCGACGACGAGGCAGACGCGCCGGCGATGGAAGTCGCCGCCTCATGACCATACTCGAGCGCGCGATCGCAAGCGAAGCCGCGACGCAGCGTGAGGCCGTGACGGCGGCGGGGCTCTCCGGCGTGCATTCGCTGACGAGCCTCGCCGCCGGCGGCGTCGATCCTGTCGCGGAGCTGCTCGCGCCAGAGCCGCGGCGGATGTCGGCGGACGAGATCGCGCGGCAGCGGGCGATCGTGAAGCGCGTGCGCGCGACGATGCACCAGGTGCGACGTTGATCCGCGTCTCTCTCTCCCTGGAAGGCGAGATCATCATCGACGCGGCGCTCGCTGGCATTGAGAGTCGCGCTCGAGATATGCGCCCCGCCTGGCCGGCCGTGCTCCAGGCCTTTCGTGTGGCCGTCGGTCGTGCATTCGCGACGGAGGGCAGCAGCACGGGCGCACCCTGGGCGCCGCTCGCGAAGTCGACGCAGGCGGAACGCGTACGGCTCGGCTTCGGCGCGGCACATCCCATCCTCCATCGCACAGGAAAGCTCGAGCGCGCACTCACGATCGGCGAAGGATCCTATGCCTCGACGGGCGCGACGTCTCTCGCGCTGCGCTTGTCGTCCGAGGTGGGCTACTTCAAGTATCACCAGAGCGCGTCGCCGCGCACGCACCTGCCGCGCCGCGCCCCCGTGCTGCTCACGGCAGATGACCGCACGCAGATCCTCAATCCCATTCGACTCTATCTCAGCGGTCGCGCGCTCGGTGGAGTGCGCCGGCCCGACTGGAAGGACCGCGGGTGAAGTCCCGTACGCTCTGTTACCTGATCACTCCTTACACCCTCTCGAGATCCCGATGCCGAAACGCGCGTACAGTTCCGCCGAGCCGTTCCTCTACACACTCCTCGCCGATCGCGCGCTTCCGCTCGATCAGCAGAGCCGCTTCCGCTTTCGTGCGCTCACCCAGGGCGAGCAGCTCGCCGTTTATGATGGGCTTAACTGGGTGAAGCTCAACGACGATGGCACGCGCGAGCTGATGCCCCGCAGCATGGCGCAGGCGCGCGAGCTCGTGCTCACGCACCTCGAGCACGCATACAACTTTCCGACCGATGGCCCGCTCGAGTGGCCGGCCGATGGCTCGCGGAAAGAGAAGGAGGACTACCTGCGCATGCTGGCCCCGCTCGACGTCTACGAGCTCGGCAACGAATTGCGCACGCACGCGGAAGCCACGACGCCCGTCGCGTCGCCCGCCGGGGATGTGACGGCGGGAAACTCCTAGCCGCCGAGGCGCACATCCGTCTCGGACGACGGCTCGGCGGCGAAGAGATGTACTCGTGTTCCTATTGCGCGCTGAATCCTGCGTTTAAACGCTACCTCGGGCACGATGGCCCGCCGACCAACTACTGGACTGAGAACTTGGTCACGGGGGAGACACTGACACGCTGTCCGGTGCGCGTGCAGCAGCTGGCGCCGGCGGCGATGGTGGCGGAAGTCGATCGGTACGTGAACGTCTATTACCCGTCGTACGTGGAGGGGCACCTGCTCGAGGACGGCGGCATCGGCGATCAGCCGGCGCGCTACGTGAAGCTGATTCATCTGACCGGCGTGTTCGCGAAGGCCGTGCAGAGCAAGTTCGATTCTCTTGCCAAGGAAGGACCTGAATGATTGCCGGAGCGGACGAGCGCATTGCGCTGCTGATCGAGGTCGACGCCAACCTGCGGGGCATCGTCGACGCCAGGCGTGAGGTGAAGGGCTTGGCGAGCGACGTCCAGGGCGGCGCCAAGCAAATGAGCTCGGCCACGGCCGGGGCGACCGCCGCGCAGAATGCCGCCGTGGAGTCGACCAACATGGCCGCCGCGGCGAATAGCCGCCTCACGGTCTCACAAACGGAGATGCGGGCCGCGCTGGCGGCGACCGGTGGCGATCTGCAGGCCGCGGCCGCACTGCTCGCCAAGAAGTCGGCGGCGAGCGAGGCCGTGGTG
>JALYVY010000302.1:0-3798 GCA_030852985.1 Gemmatimonadota bacterium
GCCATAGTCGGCTCGGGGATCATCGTCACAATTCCCGCAGCACGACAGACGCCGGTGGTGGCGTACGTCTCGCGCCGCAACGCGGCCATCGCGACCCTGTCGGCCGACAGCGTGGTGATTCCCGCCGGACAGACCACGGCACGCTTTGACTGGACGAGCGGCACAACGGTGGGGCGCGACACCATCTTCGCGACCGCCGCCGGCTATTCGCCGGCACTGTTTCCGATCGAGGTGCGCGCGTCGAAGATCCTGCCGGTCTCGTTCATTGGCCCCTATCGCCCCACGATGCCAACGCAGCAAATCAACAATCTGTCGCTTGGCGTTGTGGGAGACGGGAACACAGTGGGCGCGACCACGCGGCCGGTGACGGTGCTCGTCACTTCGAGCAACAGCGCCGTGCTGGTGCCGGATTCGGCGGCGTTTCACTTCAAGGTGGGCGAGTACTACCGACGAATTCCCGTGCGCTTCATCGGCCCGGGTACGGCGCGCCTGATCTTCCGCGATTCGACTGGCGCCTATCTGCCGGATTCCAGCAACCTCGCCACGGTCGTTGCACCGGTGCTCGCCATCCGAACCAACATGTCGACGTACGGGAGGCTCGCGATCGGAATGCGGCAACGCACCGCGGACTCGGTTTCCTCCACCGGCCAGTCCGGATACGGCGTCACGGTCGTCCTCGAGGACACCGTCCGCGGCGCGCCGCTCGTCGTCACCCTCGCCAGCAGCGACACCACTGTCGCGAACGTCCCCGCCACCGTCACGATTCCCGTTGGCCGCCGAGAGGGCTGGCTGCGCCTGACGACGCGTGACACCACCGGGTCGATCGCGATCTACGCCACGTCGAACGGCTTCCTGCAGGGGCGGCTCGACGTCGACGTCGGGCGCTCGCAGCTGCAGCTCGGCACCAATCCCACCACTTTGCCACGCGATACCATCTCGCGCGGCGGGCTATCCCTGGGCGTGAGTACACTCTACAATTCGCCCGCGGCGAACACCTCGGTCGAGCCTCTAGTGCTCACGCTCACCTCGTCTGATCCCACCATCCTTTCGCTCGACTCGGCGACCGTCACCATTCCGGCGGGCGTCGCACAGGTAAACCCGCAGATCATTCGCTATCGCCGAGTGGGAACCGCTACGATCACGGTTCGCGATCCGCGCACCGGTTACGTGGCATACCTGCCCGCGACCGCATCGGTGTCCATCTCACCATGAGAGTGAACGGCCATGACCCGAAAACCACCAGCGGTCCGCCGCACTACACCCCACGCTTAATGAGGCGTTATCGCGCTTTTCCCTTGAACTCCCCGTTAAACAGCCGGTTGATGGAGTAACACGCTCGCCCGCTCTCTTCCGGTCGCGCCGTCAATCGTCATCCCGATCGCGTCAAATGCACGAGCCGGTACCACCAAATCCTGCGCGGCTAGAACTTGTCAGGTGTTGCGCTCTGCGAAAAACGTTTGTAAATGGAAGGGTTGAACATTTGAAGTGTTCCTCCCCTTCCCTCGATGCTACACCTCTCAAGCGCCGATCTCGCCATTGCGTCGGAAGCGTCGCGCGTAATACTCGCACCCTTGCGCTACGAGCGGGTGGACGAGTGGCGTGCCGCCGTCAATAAGGTCCTGGTCCGTCTCCTCAAGGCAGATTCGGCGGGATTTCTTCTGCCAGTCGAGAATCTGGCACCAATGTTCAGCGAGGAGCACTCCGCGGAAGCGCTCGCACCATTTCCAGATCTCCTCCCGCCGGATACGAGAGAGGGCGTTCCGATCTGGGAGCGCATGACCACGCTCGGCTGCGGTACGCTGGCCCAAGCGTACGGGGAAAGCATGTCCGACTACGTGGGCAGTGCCTACTACAACGACTACGCCGCAGCGGGCGGTGGCGCGGAAACGCTGTTCGCTGCGCTTCCCCTGCGCGCCGACGTGAGCTCACCGGCCGGCGCGGCCAGCCTCCATCTCTGGCACGGGAGAAGCTCACGGCGCACCTTCGGTGACCGCGAGGTCGCACTGCTCCGACTCCTCCTGCCATCATTCACCGCGGGAGTGCAGAGCTGGCGCCGCTTCGCGACTCACCGGGGAAGACTGGGTGCGATGCTGGACGAACTCGACCGGGCCGTCATGGTGTGCGACCCGAACGGACGGCTCGTGCATGTCAGCGCATCGCTGGTGCGACTGCTCGCCGAGGATCCCGAGGCCTCGCTGGTGATGCGATCTATGGAGGCGCTCGCCCAACCGGCCGCTCGGCTTACAACCCAGAATGAGCTGATGCGCGTCGCGAAGTCCATCTCCACCACGCGATGCCGCTACGAGGCGCTGACGTGTGTGTGGACGGATGGCGACGATCCGCCCATGATGCTCGTGTCGCTGACGCGTCGCGCATCGTTGCGGGCCACCAGAAACGTTGGGATTCCGCGTCTGGCGCTCACGCCGCAGGAGAACCGCATCGCGACGCTGGTTTCAGAGGGTCGTCGCAACGGAGACATCGCTCACAGGCTCGGTATCAGCGAACACACGGTAAAGCGTCACGTGGAGCAGGTGTTGCGAAAGCTGCAGATCCGCTCACGTGCCGGGGTCGCTCGAGCGCTCGATCAGGCGGAATAACGAGGGCCGGTTGGGATGAGCGGTGAGGGATTAAGCCCACGTATGGTCGCCGCATGCGACCATTATGCGAGGAACGCTGAAGTCACGCCAGCGTTGGCCCTTCGGGTGGCGGAACGATTGGTCAGTGGGGACGCGATTTGCTCCGTGATTTCTAGGCGCGCACGAAAGGAGTCGCCGATCATAAATCTGGAGAGGGTCGGCGTCGTCCGCCCATCTCATGACCAGGAGAGCAGGCGCGCCTTTCGTGCTTGGCATAGGTCGTCCGACCCATGCGCCTGCTTTCGCGGCTTGCTATTCTTGCGCTGAATTGACGGCGCCAGCGTGCCGCGCTCCATCGGCCGCGTCGGCAGATCAAGCCCCTTCGTTGCTTATCCACCCGCATGCTGCCATGACTTCACATCAAATGCTCCCTTCGACCGCACGGCGGCGTGGTGCGATCGCGTCCGCCGCATGGGCCTTTGGCCTTTCCGCGGCCGCAGTTTCCTGTGGTGGTAGCGGCGATGTAAGCTCGCCGCAGCAGGCCGCTGCGCCCACGCGGGTGACGATCACGCCCGCGACGATCACGATTTGGCGACCAGTTGAACCGGCCAACGCTGAATGCGCCGCTTAGCGCGTTTCAATCATACTCCTTGGGTGCACCCGCGTGACAGCCTGCGTGGGCGTGCTCGTCACTGACCGTGGACGCGTCATTGCAGAACTGCGATGACAGGCACTTCGCGAAGCGTCACCGCTGAGGTGAGAGATTCTCAAGGCGCGGTGATGTCTGGCCAAAGCATCGCGTGGAGCGTAAGCGACACGGCGGTCCTCCAACTGTCCGGCAGCACGGTTACGGCACTGAAGCCGGGATCGGCCACGGTTATTGGAAAGGCCGGATCGGCGCAGGGCAGCGCGACAGTGACGGTGATCCCCGTTCCTGTCGCTTCCGTGGCAGTCACCCCACCCACCGTTGCAGTGACAGTGGGGCGGACGACCCAGTTGCTGGCGACAGCAAAGGATGCACTGGGCAGTACGCTTATCGGGCGGACGACTGCGTGGTCGAGCGCGAGCCCCGCCGTGGCAACGGTCGACGCGGGCACCGGGCTGGTGACCGGAATCAGTGTGGGCACCGCGACTATCACGGGCAGTAGCGAAGGCAAGAGCGCCTCAGCGTTAGTGACCGTCGGTCCGGCTGTGGTGCCAGTGGCCACGGTCACGGTCAGCC
>JALYVY010000302.1:3808-4675 GCA_030852985.1 Gemmatimonadota bacterium
GCCCAGGGACTGCATCGTTGGCGGCGAGTGGCACGCAGCAGTTCACCGCGTTGCTCAAGGACGCGGCGGGTAATACGCTCACCGGTCGCACCGTTGCGTGGAGTAGTTCCGCCACCTCAGTGGCAACCGTCGGCGCCACGAGCGGCCTCGCCACGGCAGTCACGAACGGAACGTCGTCCATCGTGGCGACAAGCGAGGGCCGCACGGGCAGCGCGCAACTCACAGTGCAGACCTTGTCTGCCTCGACCTTTTCCCTCACGTCGTCGGGCGCGGCGCACATTCGCCCCGGTGAGACCGGGGTTGCCGTAGTCAAGGCGGGGCGGCCGTGCTGCGCCTCCATCACCATAACGCTCGAAGTGGCCAGCGCGCCAACTGGTATCACCGCGACGCTCGACACGCGGACCTACGCGGGCGATACATCAGCGATGCACCTGCGGATCGCTGTGGGCGCCAGCGTCGCCGCGGGGACCGTCGACATCGTGGTCCGCGGCACCACGCCGGGGCAGGCCCCGGTGCTACTCACGGTGCCGGTGGAGGTTACGACTGCGAGTATCGTGTCCCCCATCACGGATGATCGTATTGCGGCGGGACGGAACCTCTTCTCGTGTGGATTGCGGGCAGACGGCGCCCCCTATTGCTGGGGGTTGAACCAGAGTGAAACGTACGGCTCCTGCTACCTGCGGATCGCTGGCTGCATCTCCTCGGCGAGCCCGGCGGTGGTGTCGGGCAGCCTGCGCCTCCGCACGATTGCGTCTGGTGGCTTCTTCACCTGCGGCATCGCCCTCACTGGCGAGGCGTGGTGCTGGGGCTTCAACGACCAGGGCCAGTTGGGCACCGGCGACTTCCTCGTGCACAATGATCCTGTGC
>JALYVY010000119.1 GCA_030852985.1 Gemmatimonadota bacterium
CAACTTCATCGTGCGATACCCTTCGGTGAAGTCCTCCGCATCGCTCAGCGAGTGCTGGTTCGTGACGAGCACCGTCGGACGCTCGAGCGAACGCTGGCCGAGCTGCGTGCGAGCGCCCGTGACCGGCTCGCCGCGCGACTGCATGTTGAGGTAGGGCTTCCGCGTGAAGACGTCGAGCGCATAGGCATTCACGAAGCCGCCGTTGTTGTTCCGGATGTCGATGACGACTCCCTCGCGATCCTGATTCTCCGCATCGAGATCGGCATAGAGTTGACGCAGCGCAACGTCACTCATGTCGATCATGTGGACATAGCCAAGGCGTCCCCCGCTCTCCTTGGCGACGTATGCGCGCCGCGACTCGACCCAGGCGCGATAGAGCAGTCCCTTCTCGGTGCCCGTGTTGATCGGGCGCACGGTGACCTGGCGTGGCGCGGCACCGGGGGAGACCACCCGCACCGTGGTCTGCTTGCCGGTGCGGTAGGACAGTAGCTCGTCGAGATTCGTGCTGCCGTCGACGGGTCGGCCATCGACCGCCGCAATGACGTCGCCAACGTTGATGCCGCCACTCAACGCCGCCGGCGCCAATGGAATTACCTCGCTTACGCGGAGCGTGCCGTCACGCTCGTAGGCGGCGCGATCGAAGCGAAGGCCGAGCTTCCCGGTATACGGTTGCTGCGCTGGCGGACCTCCGATGCCCATGTGTGATGCATTGAGCTCGCCGATCATGAGGTTCATGAGACGGCGCATCTCATCGGGTGTCCGGGCTCCGGCGACACGATCGGCATAGGCGTCATGCAGGCCGTTCCAGTCTGCGCCGTGCATCTTCTCGTCGAAGAAGTTGTCGCGCAGGTACGACCACGCCTCCTGGAACACGGCCATCTTGTCGCGCGAAAAATCGACGTCGAGCTCCGCGCTCACGGCAATGGGTCGCACGACGCGCGACTCCGCGTTCACGACATTGATCCGTCCGCCTTCGAGATAGTAGACCTCCTTGCCGTCGGGCGACCACTGCGCGGCGCTCTTGAACCCACTCGTGCTCGTGATCTGACGCGCGACGGCCGCACCCGTCGAGAGCTCGTCGAGGTTGTAGGAATAGAGATTCGTCTGGGCCGCAGCGCTGGCGGTAAGGAGCAGCGACTTGCCGTCCGGGCTGAGCACCGCACTTCGCACATCCACACCGACGGGAATCGATGTGGCGCGACGACGGATGTCCGCGTACACCACGGTCGTGCGGCGCCGAGCGGCAGCGGCACTGTCGCGCCGTGCGGTGCTGTCGACCGCGGGGGCCGGAGTCGGGATTGCTGGGGTGCCGGGGGCCCCCGGACTGGGCTGCTGCGTTTGCGGGCGCGGCGCAGTCGTCGTGAACAGGTCGCGAAACTGGTCCTCGCGAAACTTCGGCGCGCGCGGCACCAGGTCGATGCGGATGACTTGCCCGTCCTCCGTCCGCTGCCCCGAATCGAGCGTGAGGAACGTGCCGTCGGCGCTCCACGAAAGTCCGCCGCCGTTGCTGTTGGACAGCCAGCTCACCTGACGCGGCACGCCACCAGCAACGGGCACGATGAACACGTTGGCGAATTGCTTCTGCCCATCGCTCGAGACGTAGGCGAGCATCGACCCGTCGGGAGACCACGCGATGGCGCGCTCGTCCACGAACGGCGGACGACTCGTGGACGCATGAGCGACGACCTGTCGTTCGGTACCCGCGGCGACATCGAGGACGTTCAGTGACTGCGCGCCGCGGAAGAACGCGATGTGGCGTCCATCGGGCGACCAGCGCGGCGCAACATCGTTGGCGCCGGTCCGCGTCAACTGCGTCTCGCTGCGTGTGGCGAAGTCGTACAGGTAGAGGTGCCACGCGCCGTCGCGATCGCTCGAGTAGGCGAGGCGCCGGCTGTCGGGCGCCCAGGTGAGCTGCTCCTCGGTGCCCGGCGTCGACGTAACGCGCGTCGCTTCGCCTCCGTCTTTCGCCGAGGCGGCGAACACCTCGCCGTGGACGGTGAAGGCGAGCTTCTTCGCGTCCGGTGCGACCGCGAGCTGCTGGATGCCGTTCGTCAGCGTCAGGTGCTCGACGGAAGGTCCAGCGGGCGAGCCGCGCAGCGTGATCGGCACGTGTCGCGATTCGCGCGAGTTCACATCATAGGTCCACACGCCGAAGTCGCGCTCGAAGGCGATCGCCGCACCGTCCGCCGAGATTGTCGGGAAAAGGAGCCGGCCATTGGTGAAGCGCGTGAGAAGCGATGGCTCGCCGCCGCTGGCGGAGCGCGTCCAGAGATTCTCATTGCCGTTGCGATCGCTCATGAAATAGAGCGTGGCCCCGTCGCGCGACCACATCGGCCAACCATCCTTCGCGCCACCAGTCGTCACCTGTTCGTAGCGTGGAGTGGACGCAACGGCTGGTGCGACGTCGTGCACGAGCCAGATCTCGCTTTCGTCGAGGTGGCTGTGGCCGTGCCGCCACCACTGCGAGAAGGGAACGCCACGCGCCGTGATCGCGACCGTCGCTCCGTCCGGTGAAGGCGCGGCCCAGTACTCCGAGGCATATCGATCGGCGGCGACCTGCATTGGCGTGCCGCCCTCGCTGTGCACGCGCCACACGTCGCTCATGCCGGAGATGTCGCGGCTCGACGACGAGAAGTAGATCCACTTGCCATCGCGCGACCAGTTGTCGAGCGCGTCGTTGGCGTCGTCGAATGTGATGCGCTTTAGCTCACCGCTGGTGAGCGTCAACACATAGATGTCGCCATTGCCTGTGCGGGTCGATACGAAGGCGAGCTTCGTTCCGTCGGGCGACCACATCGGCTTGCTCTCGGTGGCTGGATTCGACACGAGGAGTCGCGCCTCTCCGCCCGCATACGGCACCGTCCAGATGTCACCGCCCGAAACGAAGGCGATTTCCCTGTGGTCGGGCGAAAGACTCGGCTCTGCCATCGACGGCGTAGCGGACGAAATCGCCGCATGAGCGTTCAGGTCGCGCGCGGCGAATGCGATCGCGCACAACGCGAGCGCGGTCACGTGTGAGCTCTTTATCTGCATTGGTTGGTATCGGGCATGGAAGGTGGCCCAAGATGGCGTGCAGGCGACTCGGTGGCGAGCTACTGGGTCGTCCTCGGGTATGCTCACCACGTGCCTGGCCACGAATGCAGTCGTTGATACAGGACTTACGGGAAGGCAAGCATTTGCGCGTCACCTCACTGCACGCCGAAGCTAGGTAAGCGACCTCGCTCTTCCGAGCAGCGCCTCGAGCTCCGCGTCACTGAACGATTGCCAAGCGGGCGGACAGGGAAACACGCGGCGTCGGCCGAGGGCTGAATCGAAGAGCAATCCGGGGTTCTCCTTCTGTGGAGGATATTCCCAGTCGAGTGCCCAGGTGATCGTCCACCCGCTCTCGTCGTACACCTCCCACTCCACCCCCCGCGAATCAACCATGAGGCGGCCGTGCTCCATCTCCACCTCCACAACGAGCGGTCAATCATCGGAGCTGAGCGGCGCCCCGGTAAACAGACGAACATCCGTAGGATTTCGTATCACAACGTACCGGTGCCGATCAAACCAACCGAGAAACGCCGACGCTAGCCCGCAACCACTCCAAGCGGACGCTGCAGTGTGTCCCCGAACACTTCCAGCGCGAGCTCCACCTTCCCGAATGGCGCCGACACCTGGACGCCCTGCACGGCGCCACGCACGCGGTTGAGCATCTCGCGAGCGATGGACAAGCCTTCTGCAACGGCATGCTCCTTCGACTTTTCGCTTGCAACGCGCATCCGCGATATGACCTCAGCCGGCACGCTGACGCCCGGCACTTCATTCGCCAGGAATTCCGCGTTTCGCACGCTCACCAACGGCCAGATGCCGGCGACGATCGGCACGCGCGCGCCCTCGGTGCGTCGCAGGAAGTTCTCGAGCTGCTTGGCGTCGAACACCGGCTGCGTGACGGCGAACTCCGCACCTGCTTCCACCTTCCACGCAAATCGCTTGAGCTCGTGCTCGAGGTCGATCGGTGCAGGATTGACCCCGACACCAATGACGAACTGCGTACCGCGCCCGATGGAGTTGTCGCCTGGATCGCGCCCGTGATTGAGGTTGCGCACCAGGTTCGTGAGCCCGATGGCGTCGATGTCGAACACCGCCGTCGCGCTCGGGTACGGACCCATCTTCGGCGGGTCGCCGGTGATGAGCAGCAGGTTGCGCAGTCCAACAGCCGACGCGCCCAGGAGATCGCTGAGCATGCCGAGCAGGTTGCGGTCGCGACAGGCGTAGTGCGTGACGGTCTCGATGCCGACCTGTTGCTCGATGAGCAGCGATGTCAGCAACGCTCCCATGCGGCTCTGTGCACGCGGGCCGTCGGGCACGTTCACCGCGTCCACGCCCGCCACTTTGAGCTGGGCAACATCTGTCAGCATTTTCGACGCGTCCACGCCGCGCGGCGGAACGATCTCCACCGACGTGACGAACTCACCGCGCGCGATCTTCGCGCCCCATCGCGAGCGGTCGACGAGCGGCATTGCGGGCACGTCGGGCGTGCGCGGACCTTCGCTCAGCTTGGGCGCATCGCCAACGGTTATCTGCGCCGTGGCCCCGGTGCGCGCGAAGCGCGGGCTGAGCGGACGAATCCCGACGCACATCGCATTGATGTGCTCCGGCGTCGTTCCGCAGCATCCGCCAACGACCTTCGCCCCCGCCTGCACCAGGTGCCGCGCGTACTCCGCCATGTACTCGGCGCTCGCCATGTACATGCTTCGTCCGCCGACATCCCGCGGCATGCCGGCATTGGGCTGTGCGGAAATCTTCTTGTGCGTGACAGGCACCATCTTCTCGACCGCCTCGAGGATGGCCTGCGGACCGACGGAGCAATTGAGGCCGATGACGTCCGCGCCAAAGCGATCGAGCGCGCGCGCGACATCTTCCGGCGTGGCGCCGTACGGCGTGAGGCCATCGACCCCGATGGTCATCTGCGCGACGATGGGCATCGTGGGATCGACCGCGCGCGCGGCGGCGATGGCCTGTCCGATTTCGTGGAGGTCGCCGAAGGTCTCGAGGATGAAGAGATCGGCGCCGCCCGCCTTCAGCCCTTCCATCTGCTCGCGGAAGATCGACTGCGCCTCTTCGGCGGACGTGGAGCCATACGGCTCGAGTCGAACGCCGAGTGGTCCGACGGCTCCAGCGACGAGGACTTCGGACCCTTCGTCGGCTGCCTCACGCGCCAATTCGGCGGCGCGCTTGTTCAGCTCGCGCGTTTGCGCGGCGAGGCCGAACTGCGAGAGCTTGAGGCGGTTCGCGCCGAAGCTGTTGGTCTCGAGCACCTCGGCGCCGGCCTTGACGTACGCGCGGTGCACGCCGCGGATGAGGTCGGGGGCGCGGACGTTGAGCTCATCGTAGCACTGATTGATGAACACCCCCTTGGCGTACAGCATCGTGCCCATGGCGCCGTCGAACAGGACGAGCGCTTGAGGATCGATGAGCCGTTGCAGTGCCTGGGTGTTCAGCTTGTTTTCCATTCTGCTTTTTTGTTGCTCTGGCTGCTTTTAGAAGTACGTGTACTTTGTGTACCGGCTACCGAGTACTTGGTCCTGTGGTTGCCGCGGTCTGGTCTTGAACTGCGTCCTTCGTTCCGGAAGGACCGAGTACTCTGTACCTGGTACACAGAGTACCAGTGCTCATTAACAGCCGAGCCAGAATCCCCTAAACTCCCGCTGCCTCACCCGCCGTGCGCACCGCGTAGTACTTCGCCTGCGGATGATGCACGATCACGGCGGCCGTGCTCTGCTCCGGAATGAGCTGATACGCCGACGTCAGCTCCATGCCGAGCGCTTCCGCCGCCGGCAGCAGCTTGAAGAGCTGCGCGTGGTCCTCGAGATCCGGACACGCGCCGTAGCCCCACGAGTAGCGCTTGCCGCGACCGCCCGGGATGCCGAGCTCGCGCTTGATGCGGCGGTGCAGCCACTCGGCCACGGCCTCCGCCGACTCCACCGCGAGGCCGTGCGCGTAGAACGCCTCGCTGTACTCACCCGCCGCTTGCAGTGCTTCGAAGCGCCTCGTTGCCTCGTCGCCCACCGTGACGATCTGGAATGCAATCACGTCGACGTCCGCGCTGGCGGCGCTGCGGAAGTAGTCGGCGATACAGAGCCGCTCGCGTCCGTCCTGCCGCGGGAAGTGGAAGCGCGCCTTCTCCACCAACGTGCCGTCCTTCGCGTACGCATCGGGCTCATACACGACGACATCGTTGCCCACGCTCTGCGCCGGGAAGTAGCCGTACACGGCCTTTGGCTGCACCCAGCCCCCACTGCGTGCCTCTTCCCTCAGGCGCGCGAGCACGGGCTCGAATTGATCCTTCACGATCGCGTCGTACTCCGGACCCGACCCGCGCCCTCCCCACTGGAGACGGAACAGCTCGTCCTTGTCGAGGAGGTCGAACACTTCGTCGAGCGGAATGTCCTGGAGCACCTTCGCGCCCCAGAACGGCGCGGCGGGAATCGCGTGGTCGTGCGACACGTCGCTTCGCTCGCCGCCTGACGTCCCACTGCGCACGTCCTTGCCGACCTTGGCGTGCAGGAAGGCGTCGTTCCGCGCCTCCGACAACAGCTTCTCGATCGTATCCGACCGGCGCGCCTCGTCCTGCAAGGCGTCCATCGTCTCCAGTCCCTCGAACGCGTCCTTGCAGTAGAACACGCCGGACTCGTAGGCCCGCTCCGGCTCGACGAACAGCGCACGCCGGCCGAAGCGGCGGTTGATCGCCGCTCCACCGATGAGCACGGGAATCCGGATGCCACGCTTGTCGAGCTCCTGCACGCACAGCGGCATCTGCTTGCTCGTGCTCACAAGTAGCGCCGACAGCCCAATCGCGTCGGCACCGACTTCCAGCGCCTTCTCGATGATCGTGTTCACCGGCACCTGCTTGCCGAGGTCGAACACGGTGTAACCGTTGTTCGAGAGGATCGTGTTCACGAGCGACTTGCCGATGTCGTGCACGTCGCCATAGACGGTCGCGAGCACGACCTTGCCCTTCGTGTAGCCCTCGGCCTTCTCCAGGAACGTCTCGAGGTGCTTCACCGCCTTCTTCATCACCTCGGCGCTCTGGAGCACGAAGGGCAGAATGAGCTCGCCCGCGCCGAACTTGTCGCCGACCTCCTTCATCGCGGGCAGCAAGGTTTCGTTCAGTACCTTCACCGGATTCTCGCGCACGCCGGCTGCATCGAGCGCATCCTCGATGCCCTCTTTCTTCCGGTGCAACACCATCCAGTGGACCTTCTGCTCCGGCGTCATTCCCTCAGTGGGATCCGCCTTCTCGGCGCGCGCGTCCTTCTGTTCTGCCGTTGCGAACCCTTCGATGAAGCGCTGAAGCGCATCCGCTCGCTTGTTGAACACCAGGTCGTCGGCGAGGGCGCGCTGTTCGGTGCTGATCTCGGCATACGGCGTGATGTGCGCCGGATTCACGATCGCCGCGTCGAGTCCCGCTTCGACGCAGTGATGCAGGAACACGGAATTGAGCACGTAGCGCGCAACGGGATCGAGGCCGAAGCTCACGTTGGAGACGCCGAGGATCGTGAAGACGCCCGGTAACTCGCGCTTGATGAGGCGGATGCCCTCGATGGTCTCGTGCGCGCTGTCGATCCACTCGACGTCGCCGGTGGCGAGCGTGAAGGTGAGCGCGTCGTAGATCAGGTCTTCCGCCTTGAGGCCATACTCGCCAACGACGATGTCGTAGATGGCCTTCGCCACCTCGAGCTTGCGCTCGCGGGTCTTCGCCATGCCGACCGGATCGATCGTGAGCGCCACGAGTGCCGCGCCATGTGTCTTGGCGAGCGGCACGATGTCGTCGATGCGTTTGCGGCCATTCTCCATGTTGATGGAATTGATGATCGCCCGCCCGGGCACATGCTGGAGCGCCGCCTCGATGACGTTGCGCTCCGTGGAGTCGATCATCAAAGGAAGCTCGACGCTCATTGACAGCAGCTTCACCACCTT
Source organism: Gemmatimonadota bacterium (assembly GCA_030852985.1). Lineage (GTDB taxonomy): Bacteria > Gemmatimonadota > Gemmatimonadetes > Gemmatimonadales > Gemmatimonadaceae > AG11. The sequence continues at coordinate 7,963 of JALYVY010000119.1, forward strand.
CGACATCTGCTCCGCTTCGTCCCCACGCTCGGTGAGCGCGACACAAACGTCGAGCACATGCGCGCCGGAGTCCTGCTGTTCGCGCGCGACGTCGAGAATGCCCTCGTAGTCATCAGCCAGCAGCAGGCGCTTCACCTTGCGTGAGCCCTGCGAGTTCACGCGCTCACCCACCAGCAGCGGCGCGGGCTCCTGACGCAGCGTGGTCGCACGCATGGCGGACGACACGAGCGCCTCGCGCCCATGCGTGCGCAGCGCAGCGGGGGTCGCCGCGCGCACCGCCGTCACGATACTCGCGAGATGCTCCGGTGTCGTTCCGCAGCAGCCGCCGACGATCCGCACGCCGAACTGTTCGACGAACTCGCGCAGCATGACCGCCATCGGCTCGGGCTCGAGCGGATAGATCGCTTCGCCCGTGCCTGTGTTCAGCGGCAGACCGGCGTTCGGAATGACGGACACCGGCAGCGACGCATGCTCGGTCATGAACCGGATTGGCTCGCGCATGTGCTCCGGGCCAGTCGAGCAGTTCAGCCCGATCACATCGACATTCATTGCCTCGAGCGTCGCTACCGCACTCGCGATGTCAGTGCCGAGGAGCATGCGGCCGCTCGTGTCGAGCGTGATCTGCGACTGGATGGGCACCCGACGGCCAAGCTCGGTGAACAGGCGCTCGAAGCCGGTGAGTGCCGCCTTCACCTCGAGGATGTCCTGCGCCGTCTCGACGAGCAGCACATCGACGCCCCCTTCCACGAGATACTTCGCCTGCCAGTAGTACGTCTCGGCGAGCGCTTCGAAGGTGATGTTGCCGAGTGCCGGGTCGCTGCTGGAGGGCAGCATGCCCGTTGGCCCGATGGACCCGGCGACGAACCGCGGATGCTCGGGGGTGGAATACTTGTCGCACGCCGCTCGGGCCAGGCGCGCGGCCTGAACGTTCAGTTCGCGGGTCTTGTCCTCGAGGCCCCATTCCTTGAGCCGGTGGGGCGTGCTCTGGAAGGTGCACGTCTCCACGACGTCGCAGCCGACCGCGAGGAAGGACTCGTGAATCGACTGGATGATGTCCGGGCGGGTGAGCACGAGATTATCGTTACACCCTTCGAGCGCCTTGCCACCAAAGTCGTCAGGCGTGGGGTTGTGGCGCTGGATGTTCGTTCCCATCGCGCCATCGTACACGAGTACGCGCTTGGCGAGGGCGTCGAGGTACGGGGACTTCTCTGAGCCTGGCTTTATTGACATGAGCAGTAAAAAAAAAGGAGCCCTGACGCGACGGCGTGAGGGCTCGCGCTTTAGCAGGAGATTAACGTGGCCGCAATTTGCTGGAAATCGCCACGACGAACGGTTATATGAACCTTGCTATAGATAGCAACCGCGTTCCATCGGGGCAAGCGTCGCTGTACGCGTGCCCCAGTTCAGCGTGACTGCGACATGACCGACACTGAACCATCCGGATCGCAGACCACGCCGCGCGCCGACACCACGGGCGTGCAGACGCTCGCCCGGCTCGTGGAGTACCTGCGCGACGGCTGCATCTTCGTCGGCTACGACATGCGCGTCGCGTTCCTGAACTCGGCGGCGCGACGCGACGCGGTGTCCCGCGGTGAGCAGCCGGATTTGTACCGGGGCGGCGACCTGTGGGCGATACTGCAATACCCGCCCGACAGCACCGCGCGCTTAGCGGTGGAGCGAGCGGCCCGCGAGCGGGTGCCGACCTACTTCACCACACGCGGCTCCCACGGCGACTACTGGGTGGAAGTCGACGTTGTCCCGCTCGACGAGGGGTGCCTCATCTACTATCGCGACGCCACAGCCCGCAGCGTCGCGGAGGGCGCAAGGGTGGCGTCGGAGAGCGAGTTGAAGCTGACGAGCGAGCGACTTCGCGTGCTGCTCGTCGACGCACCGCTCGCTGTGTACGTGATCGACCAGCAGGCCAATGTGCTCCACTGGAACCTGGCGGCGGAGCAGATGTTCCAGTGGAAGGCGGATGAGGTCATCGGCAAGGCACTGCCCTTCGTGCCGGAGGACGAGCGCGAAGGATTCGAGATCAACATCGCCAAGGCGCGTGGCGGCGGATCGCTCGCCGCGAAGCCGGAGCGTCGCCATCGCAAGGATGGCGTCGTGCTCGATGTCCAGGTCTCGTCGTCGCCGATGCGCGATCAAACGGGGCAGGTGGTGGGCACGATCGCGATGGCGATGGACGTGACGTCGCAGCGCAAGCTCGAGATGCAGCTCCGGATGGCCCAGAAGATGGAGGCCGTTGGTCTGCTCGCGGGCGGCGTCGCACACGACTTCAACAACCTGCTGACCGCGATCAAGGGCTTCTCGTCGCTCCTGCAGATGACCGTGCAGCCGGACGACCAGTCGTTCGAGTTCCTCGATGAGATCAACAAGGCCGCGGACCGTGCGGCGGCACTGACGGCGCAACTCCTCGCCTTTAGCCGACAGCAGTTGCTGCGCCCGGAACCAATGGACCTCAATGCGCGGGTCACCGACCTGGAGCGGATGCTGCGCATGCTGCTTCGGGAGCACGGCGTGTTGACCCTGAGTCTTGCGTCCGACCTCCACCGCGTACTCGCCGATCCAGGACAGATCGAGCAGGTGATCCTCAACCTCGTGGTGAATGCGCGCGACGCGATTCGCGGCGTGGCGGGCGGTACCGTCTCCATTCGGACCTCGAACGCCGAGCTGGCCGGTGAGTTCGCGCAATGGGGCGTGGTCGACGCGCCGGGGTCGTACGTGCGCATCGACGTCAGCGACAACGGCAGTGGAATGGACCGCGCAACACAGTCGCGCATCTTCGACCCGTTCTTCACCACCAAGGAGCCGGGGCAGGGCACAGGCCTGGGTCTCGCGACCGTGTTCGGCATCGTGAAGCAGAGCGGCGGCTACGTGTGGGTGGAAAGCGAGCCTGGCGCCGGCTCGACCTTCAGCGTCTACTTGCCGCCAGCGCGCGGTACCGAGCGAACGAGCGGTGCATTCCGAGCAGTGACGGGTGGTGGCAAGGAGCGAATCCTGCTCGTTGAGGACGAGGATTCGGTGAGACGCGTCGCGCGCCGCGCGCTCGAGATTCACGGCTATGTCGTGACCGAGGCGCCGGACGGACCGTCGGCACTTCAGCGGGCCCAGGAATCCGAAATCGATATGGTGCTCACCGATGTCATGATGCCCGGCATGCTCGGACCGGCACTCGTGCGCGCGCTGCGAAGCGACCGTCCCGACCTGCCCGTGCTCTTCATGTCGGGCCACACCGACGAGATCGTTCGCGATGGCCTGCTCGACCCCGCAACGCCATTTCTCCCCAAGCCGTTTACGCCCGCGCAACTCGCGCAGAAGGTGCGGGAGGTACTCGATGGGGCTGGTGAGGCGGCACGCGAGATACACTAGAAGAGCGTACCTGGTACCGTGTACCTGGTAGCAGGAATGGCATAACGGCCACGGGGAACAGTGGAAAGGCCGGCGCACCACGCAGCCATCTAAAATCGTACCTGCCTGCAGCAGCAAACAAACGCTAGCGCGTTGCTGCCATCCGCCGATTCCAGAAGAGGAACACCGGCACTCCCGCCGCCAGCAGCAGCACGCCTCGCAAGGCGTTGCCTGGATTCGACGCGATGGAGCCGAACACCACGTACAGCGACGCGAGGAAGAAGAGCGCCACGCTCAACGGATAGAACGGCGCGCGGTAACCCGAGTCCACCACACCCGCCTGCGCATCGCGTCGTCGAAACACTACCAGCGAAAGGGCCGTCGTCCCGAAGAAAATCCAGTCGGCGAACACCACCCAATCGAGGAGCTGGCCATAGCTCCCGGTGAGGATGAGTGCGCACGCTACAACGGCCTGGAAGACGATCGCCGTCACGGGCGTCCGAAAGCGCGGATGCAGCGTCGCGAAGCTGCGGAAGAACAACCCGTCGCGCGCCATCGCTTGATAGACGCGCGGCGACACCAGGATGACGAGGTTGAGGAAGCCGAATGTCGACGCGGCGATGCCGGCGGCAATGAGCCGGCGTCCGCCTTCGCCCGCTATCCGCGACATCATGTCCGCCGCAGGCGCGGTGCTCTGCGCCAGTCCCTCCAGGCCGAGCGCCCGTATGTAGGCAATGTTCGAAGCGAGATACACCGCCACCACAATGAGCACTCCCAGCACCAACGCTCGCGGGAGCGTCCGCTCCGCGTCCCGCATCTCCTCCGCCACGAAATTCGTCTGCTGCCAGCCACCATAGGAGAAAAGCACAGGCACGAGCGCGGTGCTGACGGCAAGCAGCATGGCGCCAAATGTCGACGGAGGTGACAGGGTCACCGACGCAATGGGAACCGGAAACGTTGGTATTACCGCCGCGGGCATGACGACGGCCGCGATCAGCAGTGTCGCGATCGCCGCGAGCTTGAGGATGGTGAAGACGTTTTGCGTCGTCGCACCCGGCGCCACGCCGAACACATTCACGCACGACAGCAGCACCACCGCTCCGAGAGCGAGTGGAATGGTGGCGCTTTCAGGTAGGCCGACGATGCGTGTCGCGTAGGTGGCAAAAGTCACGGCGACAGCGGCGATCGCGCCGGTGGCAATCGCGAGGAGCAGCGACCAGCCGTAGAGAAAGGCGGGAAGCGGACCGAACGCCTCTCGGAGGTACGCGTAACCTCCGCCTACCTTCGGGCGCCGTCGCCCCAGTTCCGCGAAGATGAATGCGCCAAGCAGCGCGATGACGGCGCCGAGCGACCACGTGCCGATCGTGAGCGATGCGGAGCCGGTTCGCCGGGCGACGATGGACGGATTGAGGAAGATCCCAGAACCGATGATGCCGCCCACGACGAGCATCGTCGCCGAAAACAGCCCGATGCGGCGGGAGTACGTGGCCGTTTCGCCAGAAGCCGTCATTGTCCAGGGAAAATTGTGGTTTCCGCAGGTAGAGTCACCGCGTTGAAGGGCGTACCAGGACAGGAGTACCATGTACACGGACCGGTAACGAGCTCCGGGGAGGGGCGGAGGAATCGCCTGATCCAACGACTGGTTGTAATGGCGTCAGTCGTCAGTGAAGCCATTGTTCTCCAGGGTTGTGTCCACTGTTCCCCGTGGCTCGTATGCCAGTCATGGTACCAGGTACGTCGTACCAGGTACGCTCGTCCGGCCGTCTATGTCCACTCCGTGATCTTCTCGTCCTCTCCATCGGTGAAGGAGCCGGTAATGATCATGATAAGGTCGATCATGGCCCAGATGCCGAGGCCGCCGAGAGTGAAGAGCTGGACGAAGCCGGTCATCGTCTTGCCGACGTAGAAGCGATGCACGCCGAACACGCCGAAGAAGAAGCACAGCAGTCCGGCCGGAAGTATCCGTTTGTCGCTGCCCAGTTCGGGCATCGTCTGCATGACGCCGCAGTTGGTACACACCACGGCCATCGCATCGATGACGCGATGACAGGCTTCGCAGTACTTCGTGGGCCGGGGCGGCGCGTACGGTTCCATCTGGCTCACGACAGGCCTCGCAGGGAGAAGATGTTAGCGGGCATCTACGGTTTCGCGATGCCGGTATACGTCTCCGGACGCCGGTCCCTGAAGAACTGCCACGTGTTCCGC
>JALYVY010000303.1 GCA_030852985.1 Gemmatimonadota bacterium
CCAGTTGGTGCTATGAGTGCAACTGGCATGGGTACATGCGCCAGGGACGACTCACTCCCGCACCAACTCCAGCCGCAGTGACCAGGACACCCTGAGATCAGGCGAGCGCTGGTCCCGTGCTTCGCGCCAGAACGGAGAGCCACTCTGGCCAGCTTCCACTCAGTTCGAAGAAGTCGTCGTAGTACGTGAGTCCACTCGACTCCAGTTCGTCAACGAGCACGCCCAGCGAATTCACGTCGTAGATCGGTCCCAGCGCCACGAGGTCGCCCTCGACACGAAACTCTGCGTCAGTAAGCCCGAGCCGCGCATCAAGCGCTGCGCGCGTAAGCCCGGCCTGCTCGTAGGCCTGACGGCGAAAGAAGAGCGTCGGAACGCCCTGAGCGATGGGAAGTGGCATTGTTTCCTCTTAGGGGATCATGCTGGGACGGCCGCTCTCACTCAGGCGACGCATCAGGATCGCGGCCCGCTGTGCCGCCATGATGAGCGAATTGAGGTTCACCGACTCCTCGGGCGAATGCGCTCCGCGGCCGGAGACGCCCAGACCATCCATCCCGACAGTGTATGGCGCAACGAAGGATACGTCCCCCGCGCCTCGGCTCTCCGGCGGATCGCCTTCTACCGGACCGTATCCCAGCGAGCGACTCACCGCATCAAATTGTGCCAGCAGTGCTGCGCCGGCCGCTGTTGGCGGCATTGCTGGGTAGCCGTCACGAAAGGTGATTTCCGACGTGACTCCCGGGAGGCTGTGTGCCACGATCTCGCGCATGTGCTGGCGGGTCGAGTCCTTCTGCGATTCGCGAAGAAAACGCAGGTCGCCGTTCACGATGGCTTTGGGCGAAATGATGTTGGTCTTGCCCGCCACGGTCATCACGCCACTCGAGTCGCGCTCGACATCCGTTCCGCCCCCGATGTTGCCCGGATTGAACGTCAGCGTGGGATTACCACTCAGCTCTCGCCTGAATGCGTCAAGGATCCGTGAGACCTCGTAGATGGCACCGAACCCGCCGCTGGAAAAGACGCCGGCGGAATGGGCCTGCCGTGCGGTAGCGGTAAGCGTCCACGAGCTCGAACCCCGGCGCGCAATGGACGCTCGGCGCGCGCTTCCTCCCTCGAATGCCAATGCGACATCGCTGCGTTGCGCGAGATCGATCAGGTCTTTCCGCGCAACGTCGCGCGGACTGCCAACGGCCTCCTCGTCGCCGGTCATGATCACGTTGATTCGCGCACCATCGAGCGCGCCGGTCGCATGCAGTGCGCGCAACGCGGAAAGCATCGCGACATCGCCACCTTTCATGTCGGATGTTCCGGCACCCCGCGCCATCGAGTCCGTGCGAGCAAAACGTTGACCCTCGCCTTCAAACACGGTATCGAGGTGGCCGATCAGCAGGATGCGCGGTCCTCTTGTTCCGGGATGCTCCGCGATCAGGTGTCCGCCACGCCGCATCGTCGTCGGCATCTCCGACATCCGGATCGTGAACCCGAGCTCCTGCAGTTGCGCGCCAAACAACTCGCCCACTTTCCGCACACCAGCAGCGTTCAGCGTGCCGCTTGGGATGTTGACCGCACGCTCGAGGAGCGCGACATCCTCGTCGTGATGCGCTACGACGTAATCGCGGATCCTGGCTTCATCCATCGAGAGCCGCGCGGCGCCATCTGTTAAAGCGGATGGGGTTGGCGGAAGCGTTACGGGCGCTCCTGCAGTCTGGCAGGCGACGGCCGTCGCCATGCAGGTGATGCCACTGAGCAATCGTACGAAGCGGTACATGCGCCTGTGGTTGAAGAACTGATCGCGTCCCCGAAGTTACCGTCTGCACTATCTTTCGGAATGTCGCTTTCTTCCGGGTCGTTCGAGGCGGAGTTCGACGTCCTGGTCATCGGTGCGGGTCATGCCGGTACGGAGGCGGCCGTGGCGTCTGCACGCCGCGGCGCCCGCACCGCGCTCGTCACCAGCGCCCTCGAGACCATCGGACAGATGTCGTGCAACCCCGCCATCGGCGGCGTGGCCAAGGGCACCGTCGTTCGCGAGGTGGACGCCCTTGGCGGCATCATGGCGAGGGCGACCGACCTGGCCACGCTTCAGTTCCGCATGTTGAATCGCGGAAAGGGGCCCGCCGTCTGGGCACCTCGGGCACAGTGCGATCGCGGGCTATATCGTCGCGCGGTACGAACGCTGGTCGAGGAGCATGCGCTCGTGGAAACCGTGCAGGGCACCGTCGCCCGGCTATTGCTCAACGGCCAACACGTCGTCGGTGTCGAGACGTTGGAGGGGAGGCGGTTTGGCGCGCGCACCGTGGTGGTCACCACAGGGACGTTTCTGCGGGGTCGCATTCACATCGGCACGACGACATCAATCGCCGGTGGGCGAGCCGGCGAAACGTCCACAACGCATCTCGCGCAACAGTTGGAGGACGCCGGTCTCGAGGTCGCTCGGTTCAAGACTGGAACACCCCCGCGCATCGACGGGCGTTCGGTGGACGCCTCGAAGCTGGAGCTCCAGCAGAGCGAGATCGAACAGTTTGACTACACCTGGTCGCATTTCTGGAAGGCGCCACGGCGGGCGGGCGAAGGGACTCGTCATCCTGACCAGCTCCCGTGCTTGATCACGTTCCTTGGAGCGGAAGGCAAGCGCATCGTCGAGGAGCACCTCGGCGAGTCGGCGATGTACGGCGGGGCGATCGCTTCGCGCGGGCCTCGGTATTGTCCGTCGGTCGAGGACAAGATCGTGAAGTTCCCCACGGCCGAACGACATCAGCTCTTTCTCGAGCCGGAAGGGCACGACACGCACGAACTGTATGTCAATGGGCTTTCAACGTCGTTGCCGGCTCCCGTGCAGCTTGAGCTACTGCACTCCGTTCCCGGACTTGAACAGGCGCGAATGACGCGTGCTGGGTACGCCATCGAGTACGACTATTATCCGCCCACGCAACTCGACGCGACGCTCCAGGTGCGTGCCTTGCCGGGCCTGTACTTCGCCGGCCAGATCAACGGCACGACCGGCTACGAGGAGGCGGCGGGACAAGGGGTGGTCGCCGGCGCTAATGCGGCTGCGCGAGCACTGGATCTCGCGCCAATGATCCTGGGTCGCGAGTCGTCTTACATCGGCGTGCTGATCGATGACCTGGTGACACGCGGCGTGGATGAACCATACCGGTTGTTCACCTCTCGCTCCGAGTTCCGTCTCACGGTTCGGCAGGATAACGCTATTCGCCGGCTCGCACCCACGGCGCTCGCACTCGGGCTCTACTCGGACGACGAGCGCATCATCGTCGGTCGGCGGCTGGACGCCGAGGAGGAGGCGCGCGCCCTCGCGGATGCGACATCGATGCGCCCCGAAGACGCCCTGCCGGTGCTCGAGGCGGCGGGTAGTGCGCCGCTCGCGCACGCGGTGCGCATTTCAGAGCTCGCGCGTCGGCAGCATGTCTCGCTGGGCGATCTCTTTCACGCGATGGGCGTTGGCATCAGCCTGCCTGCCGATGCCGTTATCAGCACCGAGCTCGAACTGAAGTACTCCGGCTATTTCGACCGGGAACGCACTCAAGCCGACAAGCTTCGGCGAATGGGTGAATTTCCGTTGGATGCAGCGTTGCCCTACGAGGAGATGGCATCGCTGTCATTGGAAGCGCGCCAGAAACTGTCCCGACTTCAACCGCTCACATTGGGTCAGGCGGCTGGCGCTCCCGGTGTGAGCCCCACTGACCTGCAGAATCTCGTAATCGAAATTGAGAAGCGTCGTCGCATCCACGCTGGTGTCACCGGTCGCCCTCGGCGGCGAAAGGCGTAGTCGCCTTCGACTGCGTTCGGCTGTGCAACATCGTGATGCGAGAACGTCTCCTTAGGTGAAAGATGGCGACCTCGCTGTCTTATTTGTATCATTTAGCTACTAATACGGAGATTCGTATGAAGACACTATTTCGCCCTTCACACCTGTTCATGATCGGCAGCCTTGTCTTGGCGCCGCTCGCTTCAGCTACCGCCCAACTGCAGCCATCGCTTGTTCCGGTGCTTGCTTCGTCGGGACAGGGGGAGTCGAAGGTCACGCCGGATCGAGCATCCGTGATGCTGAACGTGCAGACGCGCGCGATGACGGCGGCGGCAGCGGGAGCGGACAATGCCTCGCGAACTCGGGCCGTTCTGGATGCCGTCGGCAAACTGGGCTTGTCGCGTGATCAGCTCTCAACGGAGGGCTACACCGTTTATCCCGAAATGCAGTACGACAAGAACGGGGGGGCGCCACGAGTAACGGGATATGTCGTTACCAATACGGTGCGCGCAGAGACGAAGCGTCCCGAGCAGGCCGGGGCAATCGTGGATGCGGCGCTCGCTGCGGGCGCGAACATGGTAAACAGCTTGAGTTTTTATGCCTCATCGATCGACGAAGCTCGACGTCAGGCGGTGGCGGCCGCCGTCACCAGCGCACGCGCGGACGCCGAGGCGATGGCACGGGCAGCAGGAGGCACCTTGGGTGCGTTGCTCGAGCTATCCACGGGCGGTCCGACGATGCCTCCTCGCCCGATGTACGACATGGCAGTGCGCGCCAAGAGCGCAATGGTGTCCGAGCCTACGCCCGTAAATCCGGGCCAGCAAACCGTCTCGGTCTTCGTGACGGCAAAGTGGCGTTTCATACCGTCAAGCAACTGATAGCAGGCTGAACAGCGGTGCTGAAATGCG
>JALYVY010000120.1 GCA_030852985.1 Gemmatimonadota bacterium
GCTCAAGGCCCCGGTTCCGCACGATCCATTCGGCTCGACAGTGCTCGCGCATCCGGCGAGGAACGGTCATCTCGCGATGATCGATGTCCTCATGCGCCACGGCGCTGATATCAATGCCCGCAGTGATTGGTGGGCCGGAAGCTTCGGGTTGCTCGACACCTGCGACGTCACGATCGCTCCCTCCCTTATCGACCGCGGCGCGCGCCTCGATGCACACTCGGCCGCGCGGCTCGGCATGCTCGACGCCCTGGTGCAACTGCTCGACGCCAATCCCGAGCTCGTGCACTCGCGCGGCGGCGATGGACAGACGCCCCTCCACGTTGCCGCAACCGTCGATGTTGCGCGGGCACTCCTGCAGCGCGGCGCCGACATCGACGCCATCGACGTCGACCACGAATCCACCCCTGCGCAGTACCTGGTCCGCGACCACGCTGACGTCGCCGCGTACCTCGTCACGCGTGGCGCACGCACGGACATCCTCCTCGCCTCGGCCCTCGGTGCCCTGGAGCTGGTGAGAAAAGATCTCGTGGGCGACCCGGCTGTGCTCCGCATGCGCGTGTCCCCGAAATGGTTTCCAATGCAGAACCCGCGCGCTGGCGGCGCGATATACGTCTGGACGCTCGGCACCGGGGCCACCCCGCACAGCGTTGCACGCCAGTTTGGCCACGACGACGTCTACGAATTCCTCATGGCGCGGAGCCCCGATGACCTCAAGCTGATTCGCGCGGCAGAGGCCGGCGACGAAGCCTTGGTGCAGTCGCTCCTCTCGTCGGGCGCGGCGAGCTTCGCGACATCGGTGGACGACGACGACGCGCGCAGCATCGCCGTCGCCGCAGCCTCCAGCAACACCGCGGCCGTGAAGCTGATGCTGGACGCCGGCTGGCCCACGGACGTCCGCGGACAGGACGGCGGCACTCCTTTGCACTGGGCCGCGTGGATGGGCGATGCGGCAATGGCTCGTGACCTCGTACAGCACGGCGCGGCGCTCGAGGATCGCGGCGATCACTATCACCTCACACCGCTCGGCTGGGCGTTGCACGGCTCCCTCAACTGCTGGCGCAAGGAGAAAGGCGACTACGCCGCCACGGTGCAGGTGTTGCTCGCATCTGGCGCGACGCGGCCGGGTCCCGCGAGCAAAGTCGATGCGAGTGAAGCCGCGCTTGAGGCACTCCGGAGACTCCCGGCTCGCTAACGGCGAGCGGGACTGCCAAGTTAGGCAACTGTCTCCGTCGTTCCGGACCAACCACATGCGCGCATGACACTCCGCTTGCTTCCGTCCCGGCTTTCCGCGGCAACAGCCCTTGCTCTCGCCCTCGCGCTACCGCACGCTGGAAGCGCACAGGGCAACAAGCTCGGCTTCGCGCCCGATCGACTCGCGCGAATCGATCGATTCATGCAGCAGTATGTCGACTCGAACAGGATCGGCGGTGCAGTCGGTCTCGTGCTGCGCGATGGCAAGGTGGTGTATGAGCGCAACGTTGGCTGGTCCGATCGCGCGTCGGGTCGACGGATGAAAGACGACGCCATCTTCCGCATCGCATCGCAGTCGAAGGCATTCACCAGCGTCGCCGTGCTGATGCTGGTGGAGGAGGGAAAGATCGCGCTCACCGATCCCGTCAGCCGCTTCATTCCAGCGTACGAGCACACCACCGTTGCGCTGCGCTCCGACAGCGGTCGCGTTCCCGTTCCGGCGAGGCGACAGATCACCATCCAGGACTTGCTAACGCATACGGCTGGTATCTCGTACGGAACGGACAACTACGTCGCGGAACGGTACGCGGCGAAGCAGCTCGGTCCGGCCGCCGGTTGGGGATGGTATACCGCGGACAAGGAGGAGCCGATCTGCGCGTCCATGGAGCGGCTCGCGTCATTGCCCTTCGTGGCGCAGCCTGGCGAGGCCTTCGTGTATGGCTACAACCTCGACATCCTTGGCTGCGTGGTGGAGCGCGCCTCCGGCATTCCGCTCGACGAATTCTTCCGTACGCGCCTCACCACACCGCTTGGCTTGAACGACACGTACTTCTTCCTGCCGCCCGCGAAACGCAATCGGCTCGTCACGCTGTATGCCGATAGTGCGGGTCTCGTCGTGCGTGCGCCTGAAGGTCCGCGCGGGCAGGGCAACTACGTCGACGGCCCGCGCAAGAGCTTCGCGGGCGGCGCGGGGCTCGTGTCGACCGCGGCAGACTATGCGCGTTTCCTCCAGATGATTCTCAACCGCGGCGAGTACAACGGCGTGCGGTACCTGTCGCCGAAAATGGTCGACCTGATGACGACGAACCAGATCAGTGTCTACGGCAACCCGGGAAGAGGATTCGGACTCGGCTTCGAGACCGTGGAGAAACTCGGTGCGGATGGACTTGCCTCGGTGGGCACGTTCGGCTGGGGTGGTGCGTATGGCAGCATCTACAAGGTGGATCCGAAGGAAGGCCTCGTGATCGTGTTCATGATCAACCAGCTACCGAATCGTTCGGACATCGCGGCGAAGTTTCCCACGCTCGTCTATCAGGCGCTCGTGGAGCCGAGGATGGGTACGGTGGTCCAGCGGTAGATGGATTCGTGGTCGGGGAATATCCGGAGTGCGAGTGGCCTGGCCACCCTGGTTCGCGCAGGTCTAGCCCGGCTGCGAGTGCTGAAGATGGGACGTGGTCTGGTCGCACTCGCCATCGGCGCGTGCGCAATTAATCAACCGGCTCGACGAATGATTCAATACTCGGAGCTCACGGCGGCGGTGGTATCCCCGGCGGATCACCGCCTCGCCTACGGTCAGGACGTATTGCAGTTCGGCGAGCTGCGCCTGCCCGCCGGCACCGCGCCCGCTCCGCTCGTGGTGTTCATCCACGGCGGCTGCTGGCGCTCGCAGTATGACCTCAAGCACGTGGCGCAAGCAGCCGAGGCACTCGCGAAGGATGGCTTCGCCACGTGGACGATCGAATATCGGCGTGTCGGTGATCCTGGCGGAGGTTGGCCAGGCACCTTCGACGACATCTCGCGCGCGGTCGATCATGTGCGCGCGCTCGCGATCCAGTTTCCGCGCATCGACACCACGCGCGTCGTGCTCATGGGCCATTCGGCGGGTGGGCAACTCGCGCTGTGGGCTGCGTCGCGCAAGCAGAACGAAACGACGGGCCTGTTTCGCTCGAGCCGGCCACCGTTACCGATCGTGGGCGTCATCGGCCTTGCGGCGATCACGGATCTCGCCGAATACGGCGCGGCGCCTGGCGGTTGCAATGGTGCGGTGACTCCGCTCATGGGCGGGACGGCTGCCGCGTATCCCGATCGCTATCGCGCGGTGAGTCCAGTGGAGCGCTCGCCCATCGGCGTGCGGGTCGCGCTGGTGCACGGCGATGCTGACCCGATCGTCCCTGTGGCGCAGAGCAAGAAGCTCATCGCGAAGGAGCGTGCGGAAGGCGCATCGCCTGAGCTCACCACCGTGCCGGGTGCGGGTCACTTCGATCTCGTGGCGCCGCAATCGGAGGCATGGGCGGCGGTGTTGCGAGCCCTGCATTCGCTGGTCGACCGGCGAATGACACCGGGGATGAGCGCCACGATTCCGCGATGACGTTGATCGCGCGCGATCCGGACTTCGAGGCGCGCGTCCGTACCAGCTTCGCCGAGCAGCGCTTCATGTCGACGCTTGGGGCGCAGCTCACCCGCGTGGCGCTGGGTGAAGTGGAGATCGCGTTGACATTCCGGGAGGATCTCACGCAGCAGAATGGGTTTCTGCATGCCGGTGTCGGCGCGGCGATCGTCGACAGCGCGTGTGGCTACGCCGCGCTCACGGTGATGGAGCCGTGCAAGAACGTGCTGTCGGTCGAGTTCAAGGTGAACATGCTCGCGCCCGCGAAGGGGTCGGCGTTCACGGCAACGGGCCGGGTGGCGCGGTCAGGGCGCACGTTTGTAGTCGTGACGGGCGAGCTCCGTGCGGACGGGAACCTGGTGATGCTGATGCAGGGCACCATGACCGCGCGGTCTGACAGTCAGACAGTCGGACCCGCTCGCGCTCCGCGTTCGCTCGCATGACAGCGGGCGTGAAGGGCAGTCCGACGGCAGTTGTAGATACACACCCGGGTCGCTGCGCGCAGCGACCCGGTTGTGTAGATCATGACTGTCTGGCCAGTCGGTTGACCCGCTCTCAGACGAGGACGGCGGCGAAGCCGCTCGTCCGGGTCAGACTGTCAGACTGTCCGACTCAGTGCGCGGCCAGCTTGTCGGTCCAGAGCGACGCGTACTGCTTCTTCAATGCCGCGACCTTCGGGGCGTCGTTGTAGTAGATGTACGGATCGTTCGGGTGGAGTGTCGCGTAGTCCTGATGGTAGCCTTCCGCCTGGTAGAATCCATTCAGCGGCGCGACCTGCGTGACCACCTTCTCACCGCGCTTTACCAGCTGCGCGATGTAGGCGTTCGCCGCGTTCTTCTGTGCTTCGTTCGTGAAGAAGAGTGCGGAGCGATACTGCGTGCCGCGATCAGGTCCTTGGCGGTTGAGCTCCGTCGGGTCGTGGGCCACCGTGAAGAAAACGTCGAGCAGCTTGGTGTACGACACCTTGGCCGGGTCGTAGACAACGCGCACCGACTCCGCGTGCCCGGTATTGCCCGTACTCACTTCCTCGTAGCTCGGCTTGGTGGCTCGGCCGCCGGCGTAACCGGACGTCGCGGTGACAACGCCATTCACATGCTGGAACACCGCTTGGACACCCCAGAAGCACCCGCCCGCGAACACGACCGTGTCGAGTGGAGCGGACTGAACTGGAGCAACAGCGAAGGCGGGCGCAGCAACCAACGACAGCAGCGCCGTGGCGCGGATCAGTGTGCTTTTCATTCGGGATTCCTGATGTGAAGGGTACACTTTCTATACTCCCCCAGCGGACGATTGGTTCTGTCGAATCCTCGCGAATCCGTCTCGAGCAAAGGCAAGAGCGTTGCTGGTTGGCATCGCGAATCCAGCGAATCTCAAGCAATCCATGCGAATTGCTCCATGCGCCACGCCTGCTCCCAGAACATATAAATTATTATTGTTGTATTTTTTGTAATTCGCGGAGATTCGCGTGGATTCGTTAGATTCGCGATGACAACGATCAACGTCTTTCATCCACGTACCGCTCAACGAAAAAGATGCGGCACGAAGCGCGACGTATTCCCCGTCACCCAGCCGTCCGCCTCACGCACCCCAATCCCCGCTGCCTCCTGCCCGATGATCCACGACCCGATGATCGGACGCTTGCCGTCGAACTCGGGGATCGGCGCCAGCTCCTGAAAGACGTACCCCTCCGCCCCATATTCGCCCGTCGACTCCACGTGCTCCTTCATCGTATGCACCGTGACGTTCGCGCCCTCGCGTGAGAGCAACGGCTTCTTCGCATACTCGAACATCCCATGCGGCTCATCGAAGTACGACGGCAGCAGGTTCCCATGCCCAGGGAACATCTCCCAGAGGATCGGAAGGATGCCCTTGTTCGACAGCACCATCTTCCACGCCGGCTCGATCATCAGCGTCTCGGCCACGCGCAGGTGATCGCCGAACGGCTCGTGCATCATCCACTCCCAGGGATACAGCTTGAACAGCGTGTCGATGCGCGCGTCCTGCAGGTCGCACAGTTCCTTCGCCTGCGGATCCCAGCCGATGTCGGCCATCGCGATCAGCTTTACCTGAAGCCCGGCCTGCGCCGCCGTCTCGGCGAGATAAGCCGCGGTCATGCCGTCCTCGAGGTCGTCGACAGACGCGAAGTGCACCACTGGGCCGAGCGGCCCGCTCCTCTCGAGGTCGTCCTGGATGTACTGCCAGTAGGCCACCAGCTTCTCATGAATCGAGTTGAACTGGTCGGCGCCAGGATGCAGCGCCTGCATCCAGTCCCACTGGATGACCGAGACTTCCAGGAGCGATGTCGGCGTATCGGCGTTGTACTCGAGCATCTTCGGCGGGGACTTCCCATCATACGCCAGATCGAACCGTCCATACACGCTCGGCGGCTCCGCTTCCCAGCTCTTCGTGATGAGTGGGATCGCGTGCTCGGGAATCTTCAGTTCGTCGAATCGCTTCTCGTCGATGACGTGTTGCACCGCCTCGAGGCAGCGCTCGTGCAGCTCGTTCGTCGCGCGCTCGAGCGTGTCGATCTGCTCGGTGGTGAAGCGGTAGTAGGCGTCTTCCGACCAGTATGGCGTCTGGCCTGTGTGCCACTTGAGGCCTCGCGCCTCGACGATGGCCTGCCAGTCGGGGCGGGGCGTACTCGCGATGCGTTCCACGTCAGCTTCCGCCGAAGCCCCGTACCCCACCGATGCCGCCGAAGCCGCCGCGCACGACGGTCGTTCGGCCGACGGACGATCCGCTCGGATGCGGCGAGTAGGCCGATGCCCCCAGCGACCGCACCCGGCCGCCGGAGCCTACGTAGCCGGAATAGCCGTTGTGGTAGTACAGGAAGGGCATCGCGTACGCGTGATGGTACCACGCGCCACCATAGTAGTAGCCCTGATGCTGCGTGGCGTAGAGACACTGCGCCTCGTTGTAGACCTGAGGCAGGCACGGGTCTACGCCCGATATGGTGGCGGGGCCGTTGTTGCACCCGACGAGGGCCGCCAGCGCCGGAACCATGGCGAGCGGCACGGCCGAAGAACGCTTGATCGAGGTCATCGCAGTGGTGGGAGACGACAGACGCCGAGTCGCTGATTGGCGCTCGGCTAAAGCATACCCTACGAATCGAGGCGTCAGAAGGTGCCAGGAGTCGGTGTTGGCGCCGACGCAGCAACCTCACGAATCTGGTCGATATGCCGCGCCTCGTGACCAGCAAGGAAGAGCAGCCACTGGTAGACGTTGAGTGTGCCGAGCCGCGCGTGTGGGATTTCGACGGATCCGAGCGCCAGTCCGTCGGACGACATGACGGCATTGCGCAGACCCAGGCGGCGCTCCGTGAGAAGCTTCATGCCGTCTTCGACGGAAAGTCCAGCGCGTGGTTGTGATGCCTCGCTCGCGGTAATCGGATTGCTGCGGTCGATCACCGTGGCGATGTCGAGCATTGGTGCCACCGGCGTCGCATCGGTTTCGTGGCCGAGTCCCGCCTTGCGGGCCGCGTCGAGCTTCTCCGTGAGCATCTGGGCAATCCGGCCCTCGACCATCGAGAGGTGCTCGACGATCTCGGCGACCGACCACCGATCGTCAGACGGGCGCACACCGAGTCTGGCAGGGGGAATGTCAGCGATGGTGCCCTGCAGCGACTTGCGCGTGTCGTCGAGCGCGGAGAGCACTTCCTGAATGCGTGGATGCATGTGACGTGCGTTGTGCAGGTAGGTGTACGCGAGTGATGAATCAGTGTCGAAGGATGAAGCGCCGGCGCGAAAGCCTAGCGCCTCTCCCGGAAGAGCATCAGGTCGATCGCCTCACCCATGGCCCTGTAGCCAATGTCGCCGGGATGGAGGTGATCGCGTGAGTCGTACTTCGGCAGGAACTGAAGCGGGTTCGCGGGATCACGCGTGATCGCGTCGAAGTCGATCACGCCATCGAACTCGCCGCTGGATCGGACGAATGCGTTCACCGTCGCGCGGCGCTCCTCGAGCGCGGGCGTAAACGATGCGCGCGGACTCGCGGGGGTGAGTGTGGCGCCGATGATCTTCACGCCGCGCTCGTGCGCGCGCATGATCAGTTGGCGATAACCGAAGATGATGTCGTCGGCAGTCACGCCGTCGCGCGCACTCGCGCCAATGTCGTTGATGCCCTCGAGCAGGATGACGTGCGTGAGCCCCGGCGTGGTGAGCACGTCGCGATCGAATCGCGCGAGCGCGCTGGGGCCGGCGCCGAACGTGAGCACGCGGCCGCCCGAGATGCCGGCGTTCACCACGGCCATCGGCGCTGCGCCGACACTGATCCGCTCGGCGAGGACGTTTGGCCAGCGCGCGTTCGCGTCCCGCGTGGAGAGCGCGCCGTCCGTGATCGAATTGCCGATCGTTGAAATGACGCCGACCGCGGCGCTGTTGGTGACGTCGACTCCCACCAGATATGGCCAGACAACGAGCGTGGTCTCAGGCGCGAACGTGCGTGCTCCCGTCACGTCCCCTCGGCCGACATAGCTGGTCTGCAGCGCGAGCTGATGACGCGTGACGATGCGCGCCGAGTCCGCGAGGTGGAGGCTGACGGCAAGGTCGCGTATGGCTGGGACACTGAGTGCGACCGGATCACTGAATGCGACTCCACCGGGATTCAGGCGCAGGCCGGTCCTGCCGCCAAAAGTGAGCGTGCGGTCCGTCGACTGGTCGATCGCCGCACCGGAGTCGCGCACGGCAATGTGCGCCGCGTCGATCACGAGCGGGCGGTCACCGTATTCGTTCGAGAGGCGGATGCGTGCGTGGTCGCCGCCGATCGACGTTCGGACGATGAGTCGAAGCGTCTGGTTGATGAGTGTGGGCGTGCGGTCGACTGAATCGCGAGGCGGGCGTCGAGGCCCTTCCGACGCGCTCGCCGTCCAGGTGGCGAGCCAGCGCATGCCTGCGGGCTGGGGGGCCTGCGTTGCGGGATGGGCGCATGCGCCGGCGAGCAGTAAGACGGGAACGAATAGGCGTCGCATCGATGGAGACCTCACATCACGTGATCCTGTGGAGTACGATTGCAGATCAAGCTACGGCACCCCGCTTCGGAGCACCAATACTGACACGCGGTCTGTTGGTGGTTGGGGCTGTCGCGCTGGCAGCAGTCCAGCGCCCCTTCGCAGCATGGGAACGAGAGTTCTCATGATCGCGTTCCTTGCACTTCTGGTGGCGATGTCGCTTTCGCTCAAGGCTCCGGAGGCCGAGACGAAGGTGGTGGGTTTCGAGTACGCGTTCAGCGTGCCGGCAGAATTGCCGGCCGGCCGGCGCGCCTTTCGATTCGAGAATCGCCGAACCCGGCAAGTCGTCGCCCTCGGCCCTGGTGACTGACCTTCGTGCCGGCCGGACGTATGCCGTCATCTGCATCTTCACGGACAGTGCCGGCAAGCCGAGACACCACAAGCTCGGTTTGTACTCGGCGATTCATGTGAACGGCACCGCGGCGCTGGGCGCCGAGCGACTGCGTGTCGATACGATCGTCGGGATGGACTCTGCGTTCCGCAATGCGTCAATACTCAGGGCGGGCGTTCACCACTTTGCGTTCGTGAACACGGGGTAGCAGCGGCACGAATTGGCGATCGCGTTGCTGAAGAAGGGCGTGACGCTGCGGAAGATCATGGAGATCGACAAGATCGACGGCGATATCGAGCCATATCTGGAGAGCGATTTTGGCCTCCCCCATGCGTCCGCTGGCGTCACTCCCGCCGGCTTGCTCCGCATAAAGCTCCTTCCCGGTCGCGAGTACTTGCTGGAATGCGGCTTCGCGGACACTGACAAATCGCCGCCGCACTACAAGCTGGGCATGGCTGGGTCATTCTTCGCGCGCTGATCGTCGGTACGTAGATGACGACAGCAGAACGGCGCGAACGGCGGACGCAGAAATGCGCAGGCTCCGCAAACGCAGAAGGTGCTGCAAAAGGGAAGACGCCGCACATCGAAGAAATGGAGAAGTTCTTTTGCTGTCGCAGCGTCTTCTGTGTTTGTCGTCAGGCCTGCGCCATTCTGCGGCCGCCGCTGTTCAGACCTCCGCGACAACCGGATCGAGCACGCGGCCATCGAACAGCGACACCTCGCGATCCGCGTGCTGGGCGTAGCGTGAGTCGTGCGTCACCATGCAGACGGTGCTGCCATTGGCGTTGAGCTCGCGGAGGAGCTCCATCACTGCCTCGCCGTTCTTGGAATCGAGGTTTCCCGTCGGCTCGTCGGCGAGCAGGATGGCCGGGTCTCCGGCGACAGCGCGCGCCACCGCAACGCGCTGCTGCTGGCCACCGCTCAACTGCGCCGGATAGTGCTTCGCGCGATGCGACATTCCAACGCGCTCGAGCGCGGCGTTCACGCGATCCTTGCGCTCGCTCGCCGGCATGTCGCGATAGGTCAGCGGTAGCTCGACATTGTCGAAGACTGACAAGTCGCCGATGAGGTTGAAGGCCTGGAAGATGAATCCGATCTGGCGATTGCGGACCCGGGCTCTCTCCGTCGGCGACAATCGCGCGACACTCTCTCCCGCCAGCGTGTACTCGCCGGTGGTCGGCGAATCGAGCAGGCCGAGGATCGAGAGGAGTGTCGTCTTGCCGCAGCCCGATGGTCCGCTGATGGCGACGTACTCGCCCTTCGCGATCTCGAAGTGCACGTCGGACAGCGCATGGGTCTCCACGTCGTCGGTGTAGAACACCTTCGTGATGGAGCGCATGCTGATGAGTGCACCACCGTCGCCATTTGAAGCCATCGTCATTCTCCCGTGATCTCCAGGTTACTTGATGCGGACGCGAGCAGCATTTGCGTATTGCGACATGTCCGACACGATGATCTTGTCCCCGACCTCGAGACCGCGCGTGATCTCGATGACGTTCACGGAGCTGCGCCCGAGCTCCACGGGCACCCGTGTTGCCGTCTTCCCATCGGGTGACACCTTGAAGAGCGAGGCCGCACCCGAGCCCGCACTGAACGCGGGACGTCCGCTGTAAAGCACGTTGTTGAGCTTCTCGATGACGATGGTTCCGTCAACGCTGAGGTCCGGCACCGCGCCATTCGGAAGCGCTCCATCCAGGGCGACGTCGATCGTGACGCTGCCACCTTGCGCCGATGGATCCTTGCGGATGACATGGCCGGCCACCAAGCCGTTCCGCGTGTCCACACTGGCCTTCTGGCCGATCGTCACGTCCTTCGCCTGGCTCTCCGGAATGCGCAGCACCGCTTTCAGCTGGCCGGGCTGCACCACCTTCGCCAGCGTCGTTCCCTCCGGCACCCATTGGCCGAGTTGCAGCGTGAGATCCTGCAGCACGCCCGCTTCCGGCGCCCGCACCTTGAGCGACTGCAGACGGTTCTGCTGGTTCATCGCAATGGCCTTGAGCTGCTCCACCTGGCTTGCCTGCGTGGCGATCTGCGAGCCAATCGCCTCCTCCATGAGCTTCAAGCGCTCCTGCTCGACGCGCAGCCGCGTCGTGAACTCGTCGCGTTGCGCACGCTTGGTCTGCACCTCGAAGTCCGACATCAGCTTCCGCTTCGCGAGCGAATCCGCGGCCGCGGCCTCCTGCGTGGCGCCCACATACTGCGTGCGCGTGTTCGCGACCACACCCTGCTGCGTGAGCAGCTGGCTGCGCAGCGTCGTCTTGAGGTTCAGCAGCTCGATCTGAGCCTGACGCACCTGCTGCTCGGCCTGCATGGTCTGGATCTGGAGGTCGGGATTGCTCAGTTCGAGCAGCAACTCGCCACTCCCGACGTTCTTACCGGATTCCGACGCCAAGCGCTCCACGCGCGCACTCGCCTGTGCCGTGATCCAGCGAATGTGCTCGGGCACGAGGGTACCGGGCCCTCGCACCTCGCGCACGACGTCGCCCCGCCGTACGCTGTCGATGAGCACCGCGGAGCGTTCGATCGTCTGCGAGGCGGGGTCGAGGCTCATCGTCCAGGCAGTGATCGCGACCACCACGAGCACGCACCCGCCAATGAGGAGGTTGCGACGTGTCTTGGTTGGCGCGGTGCGAGCGATATCCATCAACTACGGGAGGATAGGACGATAGGACGACAGGACAGCGGAATCGCTGAAACGCTGAATAGCTGAATTGCTGAATTGCTGAATAGCTGCTTTAGTCGTACCGCAGTGCATTCATCGGATCAACCATCGCCGCCCGACGGGCCGGAACAAAGCCGGCTGCCAAGGCGACACACGCAAGCAGGACCACAGCAATCGCCATCGCCGCAGGGTCGTGGCCCTGAAGCTCGTACAACATCGATCGCGCGGCGCGGCCGAGGCCGAGAGCCGCCGCGATGCCAATGGCACCGCCAATGAGGAGCATCACAACAACCTGACGCATCACCAGCTTCCGCACGTTGGCCCCATTGGCGCCGAGGGCCATGCGGACCCCGATCTCGCGCGTGCGCTGCGTGACGGAGTACGAGAGCACGCCATACAGACCCACGCCGGCGAGCAGTGTGGCCAGCAACGCGAAAGCACTCGACAGGATCGAGATCATGCGATCGAGGAAGACGTTCTCCTTCACCTGCTGATTCATGGTCTTCAACTCCTCGACGGGCAGGCTCGGGTCGATGCGCTTCATCATTGCGCGCAGGGTGCCGAGGATCTGCGCCGGTGGAAGCGTCGTCTTCACGTAGAAGACAAGGCTGCTCGCCCGCGCATCCTGGCGCCATGGACGATAGTAGACCGGCGGGATGGAGTCCTTCACCTGGCTGTACTTCACGTTTCGCACGAGGCCCACGATCTGGATGTTCAGGGAGTCGTTGTCGCCGTCTCCCATGAATTTTCCGACAACCTCGTTGCCCATCTTGAACTTCTTCGCGAACTCCTCGTTCACGATGACGACGCGTTGCGCTCCGAGCTGATCCGATAACGTGAACTCGCGTCCCGCAATGAGCTGTACGCCGAAGGTCTTGAAGTAGTCGGCACCGATCTCGTTGAAGCGCGCACCGCAGTCGGTATCGGGCCCGCAGGCGAAACCCTGCACGTGAACGCTTTCGCCCCAGTTGTTTCCGCTCAGGATCGGAAGCAGGCCGTCCGTCACACTGGTCACGCCCGGAATGGCGGCGAGCTCCTGCTCGACACGATTGAAGAGCACCGCGCTACGGGCGCTATCGTAGCCCACTCGCTGCGGCACGATCTGGAACGTGGCGATCTGCTCGACCTTCACGCCGAGGTCCACGCGACTGATGTTCAGGAGGCTCTTGAGGAAGAGCGCCGACATGATCAGCAGTCCCATCGACAGCGCGATCTGCGCCGTGACCAACCCTGAGCGGAATCGCGCCGCCGAGCGTCCACCGGCGATCTGTCCCGCGCCAGCGCGGATCGCGCTGATGAGATCACTGCGCGTGCTGTGCAGCGCCGGGAAGAGCCCGAAGATGATGCCGGTCGCGATACTCAATGCCGCCGAGAAAAGAATCACCGACGTGCTGATGCTGAACACGATCGTGTCGGCCGCCGCCGGAGGGAGCAGCGCGCTGATGACACGGAGCGTCCACTGCGCCACGAGCAGCGAGGCGACGCCGCCGACGAGCGCCAGCATCACGCTCTCAGTCAGCAACTGAGCGACGAGATTTCTCCGCGTCGCACCCAGCGCCAGGCGCACGCCCATCTCCGTCGCGCGACCAGCTCCGCGAGCAAGCAGCAGGTTCGCGATGTTGGCGCAGGCGATGAGGAGCACCACGCCCGTGACCGAGAAGAGCAGCATGATGGGCGTCTTTGCTTCCTTGTCGATATCGCTCTGGCCCCTGCTGCCCGGCGCGAGGACCAGCTTCTTTTTCTTGAAGCTCTCCATCGTCTTGTCGCTCATCGATTTCTGAAGCGGCGCCTCGACATCCGTGATGATCGGGTGGTAGATGGCGTTCGCCACCGGCGCGGCGCTCTCGATCGTCATCCCGGGTTTGAGGCGCGCGAAGAGATAGACCCAGTATTTGCGCCGTTCCTCCCAC
>JALYVY010000121.1 GCA_030852985.1 Gemmatimonadota bacterium
CGTCCGTCCTGTAATTGATGGTTGCGTCAAAGCCGAGTTTGTCGCGCAGGTAATCGTTCTTGGCGTCTGAGCCCGCAACGCCGACGACGCGGCAACCCTTGATTTTTGCGATCTGGCCAACGACGCTACCGACCGCGCCCGCCGCACCGGAAACCACGACGGTTTCGCCTTTCTTCGGCTCGGCGATTTTCAACAAGCCGAAGTACGCCGTCAGTCCGGTCATGCCCAGCACGCCCAGCGCGGTCGAAATCGGCGCGCGGTCAGGGTCAATCTTGAGCAGCACTTTGCCTGGCGCGACCGCGTAGAGTTGCCACAGGAGATGGCCCATCACGATGTCGCCTCTCTTCAAGCCGTCGAACCTCGATTCGACGACCTGGCCGACATTGGCGCCGCCCATTGTTTCGCCGAGCTTGAACGGCGGCGTATACGATTTACGGTCGCTCATGCGGCCCCGCATATACGGGTCAACCGACAGATAGAGCGCGCGCACCAATACCTCGCCATCCTTGGGAGTCGGCATGGTTGCATCCACGATCTTGAAATTGTCGGGCGTCGGCGTGCCTGTGGGACGGCTGGTCAAATGAATTTGCTGATTTCGTTCCATGAGTTGTTTTCCAGTTTGAAAAAGAACCAGAGGCGGAGTCAGGCAGCAGTGACGTCGTATCGGTCCAGGTTCATCACCTTGTTCCAGGCGGCGACGAAGTCGCGCACGAACTTCTTCTCGCCATCCGCGCTGCCATAGACTTCCGCGAGGGCGCGGAGGATGGAGTTGGAGCCGAAGATGAGATCGTAGCGCGTGCCGCTCCAGCGCGGTTCACCCGTCTTTCGGTTGAGCCCGACGAAGAGACTGGCGTCGTCCGACACCCACTTCCATTCTGTCGCCATGCTGAGCAGGTTGACGAAGAAGTCGTTCGTCAGGGCTTCGGAGCGGTCGGTGAAGACGCCGTGCTTCGTCCCATCGACGTTGGTGTTCAGGACGCGCATGCCGCCGACGAGCGCCGTCATTTCGGGCGCGGTCAGGGTCAGCAACTGCGCCTTGTCGATCAGCAACGCTTCCGCCGGGATCGGGTATTTGGCCTTGACATAATTGCGGAACCCGTCGGCGACCGGCTCGAGCGGTTCGAAGGCTTCGACGTCGGTCTGCTCCTGCGAAGCATCCATCCGGCCCGGCGTGAAAGGCACCGCCACATCGTGCCCGGCATTCTTCGCCGCCTGCTCGACGCCGGCGCACCCGGCCAGCACAATCAGATCGGCGAGTGAGACTCGTTTGCCGCCGGCAGCCACTCCGTTGAAGTCCTTCTGGATGCCGTCCAGCGTCTGCAACACCTTTGCGAGTTGGGCCGGCTGATTGACTTCCCAGTCCTTCTGCGGCGCCAACCGAATGCGCGCGCCGTTCCCGCCGCCGCGTTTGTCGGACCCACGGAAGGTCGACGCCGAAGCCCACGCGGTCGACACGAGTTGCGAAATCGGCAGACCCGTCGCGAGCACCTTTGCCTTCAACGCCGCCACATCCTGCGCATCGATCAGCGGATGATCGACCGCCGGAATCGGATCCTGCCAGAGCAGTTCCTCCGTCGGCACCTCGGGCCCGAGATAGCGGGCGCGCGGCCCCATGTCGCGATGGGTCAGCTTGAACCACGCCCGCGCAAATGCGTCCGCGAACTCCGCCGGGTTCGCCATGTAACGCCGAGAAATCTTTTCGTAGACTGGGTCGAACCGCAGGGCGAGATCGGCCGTGAGCATGGACGGCGCAATCTTCTTCGAGGGATCGAAGGCATGCGGAACGGTGCCTTCACCGGCGCCGTTCTTTGGTTTCCATTGATGTGCGCCGCCGGGGCTCTTCGTCAATTCCCAGTCGTATTTGAAGAGGTGCTCGAAGTAGCCATTACCCCATTGCGTCGGCGTGCTCGTCCAGGTGACTTCGAGGCCGCTCGTGATTGCGTCCGCGCCTCTGCCCGTTCCGAAGCGGTTCTTCCAACCGAAGCCTTGAGTCTCGAGGCCCGCGTCCTCCGGCTCATTCGCCACGTGCGTCGAATCTGCTGCTCCGTGCGTCTTGCCGAACGTGTGACCGCCCGCGATCAACGCCACGGTTTCCTCGTCGTTCATCGCCATGCGCTTGAAGGTCTCGCGGATGTCGATCGCCGAGAGCAGCGGATCTGGATTCCCGTCTGGCCCTTCC
The DNA here is from genome assembly GCA_030852985.1 of Gemmatimonadota bacterium. Taxonomy (GTDB): domain Bacteria; phylum Gemmatimonadota; class Gemmatimonadetes; order Gemmatimonadales; family Gemmatimonadaceae; genus AG11. The sequence continues at coordinate 2,180 of JALYVY010000121.1, forward strand.
GGGTTCACGTAGATGAGCCCCATCTGCGTTGCAGCGAGCGGCCTTTCCAGGTCGCGTGTGTGGACGTCGCCGTCGGCGTCGTCGTCCGACACGACCACGCCGCCCTGTTTTTCCACGCCATCGGAACCGTGCCCGTAGCGGATGTCCCCCCCAAGCCAGGTTCGTTCGCTTCCCCAATAGATATCCTGGTCCGGCTCCCACGTGTCCTCACGTCCGCCCGCGAACCCGAAGGTCTTGAAGCCCATCGTCTCGAGGGCGACGTTGCCGGTCAGGACATACAGATCCGCCCACGAAATCTTGTGGCCGTACTTCTGCTTGATCGGCCAGAGCAGACGGCGCGCCTTGTCCAGGCTCACGTTATCCGGCCAGCTGTTGAGCGGCGCGAACCGCTGCTGGCCGCGCCCGGCGCCACCGCGACCGTCCCCGGTCCGGTACGTGCCGGCGCTATGCCACGCCATTCGGATGAAGAGGCCGCCGTAATGCCCGAAATCCGCCGGCCACCAATCCTGCGAGTCGGTCATGAGCGCGGCCAGATCCTCCTTCACCGCCGCGAGGTTGAGGCGCTTGAACTCCTCCGCGTAATGGAACTGCCCGCCCATGGGGTCGGACTTCGCGGAGTGCTGGCTCAGCAGCTCCACCTTGAGCCGGTTCGGCCACCAATCCTCGATCGATTTCGGGGCGGACCCGGCCGAGTGCTTCATCGGACATTGCGCATCCGTCGTGGTTTCGTCAGACATGAATTGTTCCTGATTGGGTTTGATGGAGCGTTCGTACCGCTCTCTGTTGCGCAGGCAATCAGCCTAAGGCATTGCGGAGCAACGGGCTCGCTGCTTCTTACGGAGTTCCCGACAGCATTCCACTCGTCGGGACCGTCACGGTAAAGGCGCGCGAGCAGGTCGTTCACACCCCCCGCCCTCTCCTCTCGTACACTAGCCACGCGACGCGATCCCTCGGTTTGATTGGGCAAATGGCTCGGCCGCGTCCGCATCACCCTTGCTCCCGTTCACTTCCCTGCCGGCGTGGTTCGGCGGAGCATACAGAGTATAGAGCGTCATCGGGGTTGACGACGACGTGTTGATCAGGGAGTACCATGTCCCTGCGGGCACGCGGATCGCGCCGCCGTCATGAAGGATGTGACGCTCGGTGTCGTTGAACACTACCTCGCCTTCTCCCTGCTCGACGCGCAAGAACTGGTCGAGCGCCGGATGTCGCTCCTTGCCGATGCGCTCTCCGGGTTCGAGGCTCACCACTACCAGCTGCATATGTGGTCCGGTGAACAGCACATGCCGGACGTTGCCGTTCTCCATCGCGGCGCTTTCGAGGGGCAGTACGTTGCGGGTCATGACGCTGTTCATCGTTGCACACGGAGGTCGCCGGTGTACTCTAGTTCGTGAAGCTGAGTCGGACCTGAGTTCCCACTGAACCGTGCGACTTCCTCGTACGCGTGCATGTGCCGGAACGCACTTGAGATATCCAACTCGACCAGGCTCGCGAGTAGGCCGTCGCCGGTGTGCACGACTCCGGCACGCTCGGTCTTGATGTGGTGGATGGCGCGCTGCAACCAGCGGCCGTTCTCCGGACCCGTCGGCGGCGAGCAGCTCGTCGACCTCGGCGCGTGTCCGAACACGCGCAGTTCGACCGTAGACAGTTTGCGTAGACCGCTCGACGACGACTGCTCTCGGCCGCTCATCGCTTCGTGCGCAGGTACGGCTCTCGCCAGTTCGGCGGGGCGGCTCGGCCGTCGGCTCCTCCCATAGCGGGGAGCGGTCGTTGGCGAGAAGGGTGAGCTACGCAGCGTTCATCGTTGCTCCCGTTCGCCGCGCACCACTTCGGGAACGCCGAGCAAAGTTGGTAAATCACAATTGACAAGATCCCCGATGTGTTCGAGGGTCAGATCGGCCGACGGATACTTGGCCATGCTTTCAGCATCGAATGCGTAGTGTCCCTGACGCGGAAAGACGGTTGTCAGGCGTTCTCCCCACGTCTTTTTCATCGCCGACAGAATGCGCAGCTTGTCATCCACCATGACGTAATGGCGCGCTGGATAGCGCTCCTCGACGTCGTCCAACATCAGCTCCTTGTGCAAATAGATCAGGACGCGCCCCTCGACCGCGTCCCATAGTCCGGAGCGCTGCGTCTTGCGTGGCTGGAAGACCACGTCGCCATCGGACAGGATCACCGTCGATCCCCAGACGCGAAGATGTTCGATCACCTCGAGCGCGCCGCCATACAACCGGTCGGCAAACGGATAGTCCACGAGGAACGACGACAGCAGCAGCAAGCGTGGATCGCCCAGGCCATCGAGTCGATAGCGTTGCAAGGCGCCGAGGTAATCCGCGTAGCCGAGCTCAACGCGCAGTGCTTCGAAGATTGTCCAGTACTGATCGCGGCTCTCCGGTCCGAACTGCCGCTGCAGATGATCGTCGAGATCCGCCACGATACGATCGTTATCGAGCAGCGTGTTATCTACGTCGAGCAGGAATACCACGTCGTGCATCGCTGGCAGGTGCCCGCCTGCCGCAGGCGTTGTCTGCGCGTTGGTCATCGCTGCGTGATCGTTCATGGCCTTACTTTTCGAGGATCGTTTAGGCTCATGACCCCGTCGCATTGCGGATCCGTGAGATAGCCATTGCGTAATCGGTCGTGCCGAAGATTGCTGTGCCCGCGACGATCACGTCAGCGCCCGCTTCGAACGAGCGGCGCGCCGACGCCGCATCCAGGCCTCCATCGACTTCGATGTGAGGATCGAGCCCGAGCTCACGGCAGCGGGAGCGCAGCGCGGCGATCTTGGGAAGCATCTCCGGCAGGAACGTTTGGCCGCCAAAGCCGGGATTGACCGTCATCACCAGGACGATATCGACCAGGTGAAGGACGTTCTCGATCCAGACGATGGGCGTCGCCGGATCGAGCACCACGCCGGGCCGCTTCCCCAGTTCGCGAACCTGACTGAGTACGCGGTGGAGGTGGACGGTCGAGCCGGGTTCGGCTTGGACAAGCAGATGGTCGGCGCCGGCTTCTGCATAAGCGGCGATCGAGCGCTCGGGCTCGACGACCATCAAGTGGACGTTGAGGGGCTTGGCCGTCGCACAACGAATTGCCCGAACCACCGCGGGCCCGAACGAGATCTCCGGCACGAAACGGCCATCCATGATGTCCACGTGGATCCAGTCGGCACCGGCGCGATCGACCGCGGCCACTTCATCGGACAAGTGACCAAAATCGGCGGACAGCACCGATGGCGCGACCAGGAGGGAGCGCATCATTGCCGCATCATGCAACATCGAGATAACAGGGCAGCGAGCGTGAGATCGTCACAGCTACACACAGCGCCACCGTCACTGCGTTGTCCGCCGCCGTTCGCCCGCGCGAGAGATATTCGCTGTGCGTGGTTCTCGCATGCCGGTTGCCGTCAATGGTCCAACGGTCTCGCGAAACCATGCGAGGTGTGTCACAACCACCCGTTCGCATAGCCTGCGCGCCGCAGTCCTGTCACGAGATAGGGGCACGCCCGCATCAGTCGCCAGGGCAAACCCGTCCGGTAGTTCTCGCACATCAGCACGACCGGGCCCAGGTTGATGCCGAAATGGGATGGTGACACCCAGACGGCGCCGGCATCCGCCTCGTTGCCAAAGGTGAGGTTGACACTGCAGTTGACACTGCACCGGAAGCAGTATTCGCCGGTCAATGTGGGATAGGTATCCTGAAGGTACTTGACCGCCGGCAACACGATCTCCGGCGCGAACGGCAGCGACGCGATGACGGCCCATGGCGCGATCGTGCCGTCATCGGGACCGTAGGGCGCGCCGCGGGCAACATAATCGAAGAACGAGCGCTCGATACCGTTGATTCGGAGCGTCGACCATCCGGGCCCATCGCTCGCGGTCAACCCCCAGAAGTTTTCGCCATAGCCTGCAAATGCGAGCGGATTTCGGATCGCGTACTCCCGCTGGACATACGTCGCGCGGCGGCTGTTCTCGCGATAGTCGATGCCCTTGTCGCGCGCGAACGCGTCCTGGATCCCGCGAAAGTCAACCCACATGTGAGAGTACTGGTGGATGAAGAGCGGACCACCATAGACGAACTCGTAGCCGTAGATCTCCTTCCATTCGTAGGTGGAGGCCCACGCCGCATAGCTTTCCGGGGGCAACGGGTGCGTCGGCGAGCCCAGCGCGAGCAGGTACAGGAGCACCGCCTCGTCGTAGCCTTCCCATCGGTATGGCAGAAAACCGCTCTCGGGCCTCCACCCGTGGGTGACGGTGGCTCCGCCGTTGCAGGCCCACGGCCAATCGGCGCGGCGGTAGAGGGCGTCGGCCAGAGTCCGGATCTCCTGCTCGGCTTCACTGTCCTGATCGAAAAACACGGCAGCGGCGAGCATCCCGGCGAGCAGGAAGCCGGTGTCGACCGTCGACAGTTCAGAAAAGTCGGCGCGGCGTCCGGTGACCATGTCGAGAAAGTGATAGTAGAAACCCTTGTGCCCGGTCGCGTCCGGTGCGGTACCCTGCGGGCTGGTCCAGAAGAACCGCAACACCGCCAGGGTGCGCGCGATCGCGTCAGCGCGCGTCATCCAGGCGCGGGTCACGCCGACCGGATAAACCGTCAGCGCGAAGCCCACCGCCGCGATGCTCGCGGGCGCGCCGCGGTTCGATTTGTCCGCGACAAGACCATTCGAGGGGTTGGTCTCGCGCAGGAAATACTCGAAGGCCTGCCGCTGCAAAGCGTCCAGCCGCGCCTCGGGGAAGTCCGGTAGAAACGTGGGTTCCTCCCCGCGCTGCTCATGATATGAAGTCATCGAGCCAGCACGGCCCGGGCAGTTTCGACCACATGCTCTGCAGTGAAGCCAAACTCCCGCATCACCACGGGTCCCGGGGCAGATGCGCCGAAGCGGCTTACTCCGATGATCGCACCATCCAGCCCCACGTAGCGTTCCCACCCGAATGGAGCGGCTGCCTCGATGCTGACCCGTGCACGAACGTGCGGCGGGAACACCTCGTCGCGGTAACTCTGCGGCTGCGCCTCAAAGAGGTCCCAGGACGGCATCGACACGACGCGGCTCCGGATGCCGTCTGCAACCAGGCGCTGATGCGCTTCCAGCGCGAGGGAGACCTCCGAACCGGTGGCGATCAGGATTACCTCGGGCGGTGATTCTCCCGCCTCGACCAAGACGTAGGCACCGCGCGCCACGCCCGAGGCAGGCGCGAGCGTGCCCCGGTCCAGCACCGGGAGCTTCTGCCGTGTGAGGACGAGCCCCACGGGTCCGGCGGTGTGCTGCAGCGCGATCCGCCATGCCTCCACGGTCTCCGTCGCGTCCGCGGGTCGCAGCAGCATCAGGTTCGGCATGGCCCTCAGGCTGGCGAGCTGCTCCACCGGCTGGTGGGTCGGCCCATCCTCTCCAAGCGCGATGCTGTCGTGAGTCCAGACGTAAATCACCCGGGCACCGCTCAGCGCTGCCAGCCGGATACCGGGTCGCATGTAGTCCGAGAAAATCAGGAACGTGGCGCCAAACGGCAGCACCCCACCGTGAAGCGCCAGACCGGTCAGGACGGCCGTCATGGCGTGCTCGCGGACGCCGAAGTGGATATTCCGCCCCGCATATGCCCAGACACCCCCCGCCATCCCCTGCGTCGGTGGGGTGTTGCCGCGCTCGCTGATCAGCGGGCTTTCGAAGTCGCCCTTTCCCTTCATCATGGTGCGGGTCGAAGGATCGAGGTCGGCGGACCCGCCGATGAGGTTTGTCACCACGTCGGCCAGGGCCGTGAGCACTTTGCCCCCCGCCTCTCTGGTGGCCATTTCCCCATCCTTGGGGGTGAACGCCGGCAATGTGGCCTCCCAACCGTCGGGTAGTTCCCCGGCCAGGCCCTGCTCGAAGGTCCGGGCGAGCTCGGGGTGTGCCGCGCGATAGGCGGCCATTCGCCGTTGCCAGGCAGCCTCCAGCTCCGCTCCGAGCGGTACCGCCGTGCGAAACTCACGTAGCGCCTCGTCCGGCACGTAGAATGGCGGTTCCTCCGGCCAGCCATAGGCGTCCTTGGTGAGGCGGACCTCCTTGTCGCCGAGTGGCTCACCGTGGGCTTGAAACGTGTCCTGTTTGTTCGGACTCCCGAAGCCGATACGGGTACGCGCCACGATGAGCGAAGGCCAGTCGTCCATCGCCCGAGCTGCGGTCAGCGCCGCATCCACCGCGTCCACGTCGAGGCCATCGATCTCCTGCACATGCCAGCCGTAGGCCTCGAAGCGCGCCGCGACATTCTCCGAAAAGGTGACGTCGGTCGTCGCCGAGAGAGTAACCCGATTGGAGTCGTAGAGCACGATCAGGCGTCCCAAACGCAGGTCGCCGGCGAGCGAGGCCGCCTCGGCGGCGACGCCCTCCATCATGTCCCCATCGCTGGCCAACACGTACGTGTAATGGTCCACGATGGCGTGGTCGGGACGATTGAACGTGGCCGCGAGCCACCGCTCGGCGATCGCCAACCCCACGGCGTTCCCGAACCCCTGGCCCAGGGGTCCAGTAGTCACCTCGACGCCCGGAGTTCGGCCATTTTCGGGGTGCCCAGGCGTCCGGCTGCCCCACTGCCGGAATTGCTCGAGGTCCTCCTGCGTCACGTCGTACCCGGTCAGAAACAGCAGACTGTATAGCAGAATGCTCGCATGTCCAGCCGAGAGTACGAAGCGGTCGCGGTCGGGCCAGGTCGGATTGCGAGGGTCATGGCTGAGATGGCGGGTCCAGAGGACGTAGGCCATCGTGGCGGCGCCCATGGGCATGCCGGGGTGGCCCGAAGCCGCTTTCTCCACGCCATCGATGGACAACGTCCGGATGGTGTTGATGCAGAGGTCTTCAGCAGTACGATCCGTTTTCGTCATTCGACGCTCCATGAAGTCACATCTCGGGGACCACTCCGGGTGAACGTCTCCACCCGGCCATCCGGGTACCCCACGAGCACACGCTCCGCCGTTCCGAGAAAGAGACCGGTGTCCACGACCCCGACGATTGCGCGCAGTGCGGCCTCGAGCGCGCGCGCTGCGCGCCCGTCGCCGAGCGGCTCTGTCACCGCACAGTCGAGCGTCAGGTTGCCGTTCTCTGTGAGGAGCAGCCGCGCGCCGTCTGCGTCGTGCCGCGCTGCGGCAACCAGCCCGAGCGCCTTGAGCTGGCGTGTGACCGGGCCGCGCGCCAGGGGGATCACCTCGATCGGGATGCGGCCCCGCTCGCCGAGCGCGGCGACCAGCTTCTCTCGCCCCACGAGAATGATCTGGCGCCGGGAAGCCGATGCGACGATGCGTTCCTGCACCAGTGCGCCACCCCATCCCTTCACGAGATCGAGGTTGGGGGCGACCTCGTCGGCTCCGTCTACGATGAGATCGAGCATCACGTCCTCGTCCAGGTCGATCAGGGGAATGCCGACCTCGCGGGCCAGACGCGCCGAGTCGCGCGACGTCGGCACGGCCGCGACCACGAGGCCCTGCTGCACCCGCGCGCCGAGCGCCGTGATGAACGCCGCCGCAGCGCGACCCGTGCCGAGCCCCACTCGGGCACCGTCCTCGATCAGCTCGAGCGCCTGCGCGACCACGGCTTGCACGCCAGGGTCGCCGCCGCCCCCGGGGACGTTCTCGCGGCTTGTCATGCCGTCATCCCCTTGAGCGGTGATGCCTTGCCAAGAACGACGTGGACTCGATGGGTCTTTCCGTCGTCAGCGAGCGGGATACTCGCCTCTGCGTCGAGCGGTACGCCGTCCACGTGCAGCGACGACACCGTTCGGCTCGCCCCTTCCGGATTCTCGACGACGATGTCATACCGGGCGGAGTGATAGCGAAATGCGATCGAAAAACCGGGCCACCCGCGCGGGATACAGGGGTCGATGACGAGCCGCGTGCCACGGAGGCGAAACCCGAGAATCGACTCGAGACCGGCTCGATACAGCCACCCCGCCGACCCCGTGTACCACGTCCAGCCACCGCGGCCAACGTGCGGGGGCTCCCCGTACACGTCGCCGGTCGAGACATACGGCTCGACTTTGTAGCGTTCGATATCGGCCGCCGTGCTGCTGTGCGTAATCGGGTTCAGCATCGTCAACAGTTCCATCGCCTTGTCACCATCACCCAACTGCGCAAACGCCAGCACTGCCCAGGCGGCCGCGTGAGTGTACTGTCCGCCGTTCTCGCGGATACCCGGTAGGTACCCCTTGATGTAGCCGGGCTCTAACGGTGTAACATCGAAAGGTGGTGTGAGCAGAAGGACCATACCGTCGTCGCGGCGCACGAGATGCTTGTGGAACAAGGCCATGGCATGATCCCGCCGAATCTCGTGGGCGGCGCCGGACAGCACGCTCCACGACTGCGCGATCCCATCGATCCGACACTCGTCGTTGATCACGGAACCGAGCGGTGTCCCGTCGTCGAAGTACGCGCGCCGGTACCAGTCCCCGTCCCAGGCCTCCCGCTCGAGCGACTGCTGCAGCGCGTCGCCATGGGCACGCCACGCCTGCGCGCGCACGCCCTCTCCACGTGCATCGGCCAGCACGGCCCAGTCCCGGAGGATGGCGTATAGAAACCAGCCGAGCCAGACGCTCTCCCCTTTTCCTCCGGCGCCCACAAGGTTCATCCCGTCATTCCAGTCTCCGGTGCCCATCAACGGGAGACCGTGGCTTCCCACCTTTAAGCTGCGGTCGATCGCACGGGCGCAGTGCTCGAACAGCGTCGCCAGTTCCTCGGACATCTGGGGCTCGAAGTACGAGTCAGACTCCCCATCGGCGAGGATTGGACCCTTCAGGAAGGGCACGGACTCGTTGAGGAGACCCGTGTCGCCGCTGACCAGAAGGTGCTCGTGGACGACGTATGGCAGCCAAAGCAGATCGTCGCTGATGCGGGTTCGGATCCCTCGGCCCACCGGCGGATGCCACCAGTGCTGGACATCGCCCTCGACGAACTGTCGTGCCGCAGCCCGGAGCACGTGCTCTCTTGTCACCTCCGGCCGCGACACGCTCAACGCCATGACGTCCTGAAGCTGATCGCGGAATCCATAGGCGCCGCTGGCTTGATAGAACGCCGATCGTGCCCACACGCGACAGGCCAGTGTCTGGTAGAGCAGCCAACGGTTGAGCATCAGGTTCAGGGACCGGTCCGGGGTCGTCACCTGTACGGTGCCGAGTGTCTCCTCCCACCGCGCGACAACCGACCGAAGGCTTGCGTCGAGATCGGCGTTCCGGTACCGCACGATCAGCTCCTGCGCCTCCTCTCTGGTTGCCGCTTGGCCAAGTACGAAGATGACTTCGACGTGTCCGTCAACGGGCAGGTCCACCGTGCACTGGAGCGCGCTACATGGATCGAGGGCTGCGCCCACCAGGCCCGTGAGGCGGGCGTCCGATTCGAGCGCTGCGGGCCGATCGGCATTTCCGTTGCGGCCGAGGAACTCCGTCCGGTCTCCGGTCCACGCTGTCTGTGCCCCGCCCAGATCGGCAAACGCCACACGCTCAGCGAAGTCCCTGCTCCAGGGGTTGCGCGCGAACATGGCATTCGTGGCGCCGTGGAGTTCTGTGATGATGAACGGCTTGGAGCTGCCGCGTGATACGCCCAGGACCCATTCGACGTAGGCCGTCACGGAAAGATGCCGCGGCCGGCCCGATTGGTTCGTCAACGTGAGACGCGAGATCTTGACGGGATCCTCGAGCGGCACGAACTGGAGCAACTCGAGCGAGATGCCGCGCGAAGCATGCTCGAACCGGCTGTATCCCGTTCCGTGCCTGCACACATAACGACCGTCCTCGTCGCGGATGGGAAGTGCCGTCGGCCCCCACAACTCGCGCGTCTCCTCGTCTCGTACGTAGAGCGTCTCGCCTGGCGGATCGCACACGGCGTCGTTCGACCACGGGGTGAGCTGATTCTCCTGGCTGTTGGTGGACCAGGTGTAGCCCGAGCCCGATTCCGAGACCTGAAAGCCGAATCCCGCATTCGCGATCACGTTGATCCAGGGAGCGGGCGTCCGCCGTCCCGTGTCGAGAATTGTCACGTACTCCCGCCCGTCAGGCGTGAAGCCGCCGAGGCCGTTGAAAAAGTCGAGGGCCGGCGGCGACTGAGGAGGATCCTGCAGCGCCGTCGTCGCGGGCGACCTGCGTGGCCGGGAGTCCGTCGGGACGACGGAGCGATCCGCCGCCGCAAGCTGTTCAGCGAGGCTGCCGCGGCGTCCCGAGAGAACCGCGCGCGCTGCGGATGCCAATACATCACGGTGCGGCGCCGTCACCTGATCCGCGATCAGGATGAATACGCCGCCCAGTGACTTGTCTCTCTCCCCGTGCGCCGCGGACTGACTCGGACGGACCAGCGTCTCCAGCACTCCCTGCAGCCCCGGCGCTTCGGAGGGTGTCTGATCATTCAGGATGACGAGATCGACCGACAGACATTTCGTCCGCCAATACTCCTGCGCCCGGAGCAGTTGCCTCGCGAGCCCGACCTCTTCGGACTCGCCGATCTCGACGAGCACGATCGGGAGGTCGCCCGAGATCCCGTGGGCCCATAAGGCCGCCTGGCCGCCGGTCTGCCGGGCGAGAGTCTCTGCGGAGGCCCGCAGCGTTCGATCCGAATACAGAATAGCGCCAGCGAGGCTCTGGAAAAGCTGCGCCTCATCGACGCCGATCCCGAGATGGTACAGCTGCGTCTGGGCATGCGTCCGCGCCAGCGTCGCTGTGCGCTCGAACGCCGCCGCACTGCGGTACTTGTCCGCGAGGGCCAAGGCCGCTTCGCGCGATGGCGCGACCAGCGTTGTAAACGTAACCCGCGCGCTCTGACCGGGGCAAAGTCGTACTCGGCGCCGCAGACTGACGATTGGATCGAGGACTGGGCCGACGGTATTCGACAGCGGCCGGCCGTCGATCACGGAGACGGGGTCTTGAATCCCGTGACCACGGCCGAGGAACTGTGCACGACCGGTTTCCCATTGCGGCGCGCCCACGGTCTCGCCGTCGACGATCACGACGTGGGCCATCCACAGCTCCACCTCATCCGGCGTTCGACGCCGACGCGTCGCGAGCAGCGTCTCGCGGTCCGCGACCCACTCCGTGCGCACGAAGAGGTTGGAAAATGCGGGGTGTGCGGCATCGGCAGCTGCCTTCGTGAGCACGACTTCCGCGTACGACGTCAGCTCGATCTCACGGCTCTGGGAGCCCAAGTTCGTCAGGGATACTCGGCGGACCTCTGCATCGTCCTCCGGCGAAACGATCACCTCGAGCCGGGACACCATCGAACCGTCCCGGCGCACGATCTCCGCTCGATCCTCGGTGAACGACACGGCGTAGCTGTCCGGCTTGCCGCCCAGC
>JALYVY010000304.1 GCA_030852985.1 Gemmatimonadota bacterium
CCACCGAGGCGAGCGCTCGTTCCATCAGCTCGCGTGTGACGAACGGATCGCGCGTTCCGCTGAATGCCAGCACCGGCATCGTGATCGAAGGCAGATGCGCGTCGCGAATCCTCTCTGGCCGCCCCGGCGGATGCAGTGGATACGCGAGCAACAGCAACCCGTCCGCATCGAAACCCTCCGACGCCATCATCGAAGCCGCGCGGCCGCCCATGGAGCGTCCCCCTATGATCAAGGGTCGAGGTTGCCCGAGCTGCGCGCGCGTGTGTGCGACGACGGCCGAAAAAGTGTCCACGAGCTTCGGCATCGCGTCGGGACGTCCGCTGCCCTTCTCCTTGTAGAGAAAGTTGAAGCGCACGACGCCGAATCCCTGCTTGCGGAGTGCATTTGCCGAGGCGAGGGTGCTGCGATCGGCAATGTTGCCGCCGGCACCGTGCGCGCACACGAAGACGGCAATGTCATCGCCGTCTGTCGCGGATTCGTAGATGGCGCGGGTCGCCTCGGCGCCGACTGGGATACGCCATTCCTGCTTGGTCATGGTGAACGCGGTTGATGTCTGGAGACGTTGATAGTTGGCAGCGCGAATCGAGCGAACTTTGCGAGTCTACGCGAATCGCTAAGTGCCAATCCGCAGTTCAAGGACAATTCACGAGGATTGCTTGTTGACTCGTGAGATTCGCGTTGCCCACGATCAACGTTGTTCCTCACCTTCAACCACTCTCGGCGCTGAAGGTGCAACACCCATCTCGTCAAGAAAGCGATGCCCACCCGTTGGTTTCTCGCTGCGCGTCGCCACACGGGTCATCACCAGGCGATCCTGCGTGCGCGTCATCCCCACATACAGCAGCCGACGCGCCTCATCGACCTCCTCCGGCGTCGGACCTTTCCTTGGGGAGCCGCCTGGCAGTTGATCATCCTCGGCACCCACGACGTAGACGCGCGAAAACTCCAGCCCTTTCGTGGAGTGAAGCGTGAGCAGGTTCACCCGCATCCGCTCGGGCTCCAGCCCTTCCAGACGCGACAGCACCGCGCGTTCGAGAAATGTCGTGAGCTGTTCCTCGAGCGAGCCATCAGGGAGATGCGCGATGAGCCGCCGCAACCGCGACATCGCCGCCGGATACCGCTCCTCGGCGCTCTTCACCGCGCGAATCCTCAGCATGAGCTCGACGCCTCCAAGCCGCTTGATCACCTCGTCCGCATCCGGGATGCTCGCGTCGTCACCGGTTTCACGTTCGTAGTAGTCGAGGGCGCCGCTGTACGTACCCAGTGAGATAACGCGCGTGATAGTCCGCAGCAGCAGTGCTTCTTCTCCAAGCGTGCTTTCATCGCTCAGAGCCAGCGCGATGCCCAGGTGACCGAGCAGGTTGACGAGCGCCGTCTTGCGCGCGCGGCAGAGCTTCATCTTCTCCAATGCGAGCAGCACTTTCGCGAGCGCCCTGGTATCGTCCAGCGCACGGTGTGACTGCCCCGTATCGATGCCGAACTGTTTCGCGAGGTTGCCGAGCTTGTTGCTCGTGCTCACCAGTTCGCGCGAGAGCGGCAGCGTGTCGTACATGGTGAGGTCGAACTTCTCGCCGATCTCCTTTGCCATGCGGCTGATGATCCGGAAGTCGAAGTCGTAGCCGTTGTGCGCGACGATCACATCCGAGCCGCAGAATTCACGGAACGCCGGCCAGATTTCCTCGAAGAACGGTGCATCCGCAAGCTCCTCGTTCGTGATGCCGTGCACTTCCTCCGCACCGGCCGTCAGCGGTACGCGCGGCTTCACCAAGCGGTGGAAGTCCTCCACGAGCACGCCGTCGCGCACACGGACCGCGGCGACCTCCACGATCTCCGCCTTGCTGGTATCCCGATCCGTCGTCTCCAGGTCGAAGGCGGTGAAGCTCGTGAAGGTCGAGGACATCTCGCTCATCTCGACGAGCTGCGCGGCCTTGAACACGCCGAGTGCGAGGCCGAGGGATGGAACGTCATCGGGGCCGATGACTTCAGCGCCGGCCGGCGGCACGCCACGCTCCACGACCACGTTGATGTCGCTGAGGATCGCCTTGAGCGGAATGTCCATCCCCTTCATTGGCGGGAGCCAGACCGTGGTGCGCACGTCGCGTGCCGCCCGCAGCCGATCAGCCAGCCGCACGACATCCGGATAATCGGCGGGATCGCTCAACTCGTCGTGCCGATCATCCAGCATCGACCGCAGCTTGCCCACTCGGCGCGACAGCAACTCGGTGATCAAGGCGGGGAGCGTGGCGTGCTGCTTTCCGACGGCCTCGAGATTCTTCCACTCCGTGAGTGCGCGACGAATCTGTCGCGCCGTGCTGTCCTTGCGCGGCAACGCATTCGCCTTCTGCCGAAGCTGCGCACGCAATTCCTGCTGGCTGCGCTCTGATTCGGCTTGTGCCTCGAGGTAGAGCGCCTTTGGCAGGACCACCCTCAGGAAGGCATCTCGGTGCACGACGTCATCCGGATATGCGATCACACGCGCGGCGGCGAGCACGTACGCCACCACCGGATCGTCCGAGAGCGCGCGCCCCTGCGCGAGACGGCACGGAATACCGGCGTTGAGGAAGGCCGTCTCGAGGCGCTCGCCAATGCTGTGCTTCCGGTAGAGCAGGGCGACTTCGCCCCACCGATGGCCGTTCACCTCGTGATCGCTCCGGATGTCCTCGATCATCCATGCTTCTTCGTCGTCGTCAGTATCGAACCCGAGGGTGCGGATGGGGAAGGTCGACTTGCGATCCGCACGCGGAACGATGCGGTCGCCGAAGATGGGCGTGTTTGCCAGCATCAACCGCCGCGCCAACGCGAAAACGTCATCCGGACAGCGGCGGTTCTCTTCGAGATGCAACCTCCGTGAGGGCCCAATGTCGAAATCATTTGCGAAGTCCGTGAAGACCTTCGGGTCCGCACCGGCCCACGAATAGATCGACTGTTCGTCATCGCCCACGGCAAAGACATGCCGGTGCTTCCGCGCCAGCGCCTTCACCACGCGATACTGCAACGGGTTCAGGTCCTGGAACTCGTCGACGAGCACCACGTCCCACCGCGAGCGAATCTGCTCAGCCGCGGGGCTGTCGCTCTCGAGCAGCTCGGCCGCCTTGATCACGAGGGTGTCGAAGTCCACGAGCTTCCGGCCGGCGAGGAACCGCTCGTACTTGTGGAAGAGGATCAGGTCATCGTGTTGCAGGGCGATGTTGCGGAAACGATAGGCTGAAAAGCGCGTGAGCACGTTGCGGTGCCATTTCCGCGGTCCTTCGATGCGTCGCAGGACATCCAGTTGATATGCTTCGTCCGCGATGCCGAACCCCGATTCCAGCAGCACCGCGGCGCCGAGCTCGCGCAGCAACTCCGCGCAAAAGGCGTGGATGGTTCCTCGCTTGATCCGGTCGGCGGCCGCGCCGAGCCTGCTCTCCAGCCGTTGCGAGATCTCCCCGGCTGCCTTGTTCGTGAATGTGAATGCGCAAATGCGCGCCGGATCGAAGTGGTGCTGTTCGATGAGGTAGCGGATCCGCTCAATAAGGCAGTACGTCTTTCCAGCGCCCGGACCAGCGAGTACCAGGAGGGCAGCTGGCTCGGCCTCGATGGCGCGACGCTGCGAAATCGAGGGCGTCATGGCGCCTTGGGCGACCGTCATCTGCATGCACTACTCCGGACTCTCGCTGTTCGCTCTCGCCGCTGCGTCGCGGTGGCGGCGAAGACGAAGACGCCCGACGACGACTTCGTCTTCCAGAACTTCACGATGTACAACGCCGAAGTGAATGGTACGCTCGCGGTGGGCGGAAATGCGGACCTGTCGGCGCCACATGACGCCACCGTTTCCTGGATACCTTTCCAGCCCCCCTCACCTGAAAGACTGAATCATGGAATCGCTGTTCGCTCGCGCCACTCGGGTGGATGTCATCCCCTACCCACTGCCGTCGGGCGACGTGATTCAGGTGCGGCGGCTGTGCGTACACTTCGGGCGCGCCACGCCCGGGTACCTCAAGTCCGGCACGCTCCTGCCCACGTACACCAGCAAACCGCTCGTCAGCTTTCATGGCGACGCGATGTTCGGTGAGCTCGCGGTGCTGCGGTGGCTCGAGGTGGACGGCTGGCAGGGCGTCTGGGTCGACACAGGGCATGGTCGCAAGCTCTGGCGAGAGATGCCGACGCGCGCCAACCCTGTGGTGCTGGCGCCTGCTCAGCAGGCCGTCCATGATCGCATCGTGGCAGCGAACGGTGGCCGCGCCGGCGGGTTCTTCGACGTCATGGCCTGGCGTGGCAGCCACACCATTTTCGTGGAATACAAGGGATCCGACGAGCGCGCACCCAAGAACGAAGCGGCCTGGATTGACGCTGCACTTCACGCGGGAGTGTCGAAGAACGACCTGCTGATCGTCCGGAACGAATAGCGCGGACAACAGGTTGAAAAACGCTTACACGCAAAAGGGGCGACGCTCGCGCGTCGCCCCTTTGCATTGATCCATTGACTACGGCCGCGGCTTCGCCGTCCGCTGCGTTGACGGCTGCGCTTGCGCCTGCGGAGCGGACTGCCCCGAGGAATTCGACGTCGACGAACCTGATTGCGACGATTCCGTGCTTGGCGACGAGGAACGTCCATTGGACGCCGACGGGTTGTTCTGCGTATAACCGCGTCCCTTCAC
>JALYVY010000305.1 GCA_030852985.1 Gemmatimonadota bacterium
ATGGCGACGATCACGCGTCGGGCTGGCCACTGGGCAAAGCGCTTGGCGTGCTGCTCGCATCGGCGGCATTTGTCGGTTGGCTCTCAGAGATCCTTGTTGGCTCGACCGAAGCTGCGATCAAGGGCGTCGGGCTATCCGAGGTGTTCGTGGGTATCATCGTGGTGCCGATCATCGGCAATGCCGCGGAGCACAGCTCAGCCGTGCTGATGGCGCTCAAGAATCGAATGGATCTTGCGGTATCGATCGCCGTGGGCTCGAGTGCACAGGTTGCGCTGCTCATAGCTCCCGTGCTGGTGTTCGTGGGCCTCGCGCTCGGTCAACCGATGGACCTTGCGTTCAATATTTTCGAGGTAGCGGCGGTGGCCCTTGCCGTTGCCGTCGCCACGAGCGTAGTAAGAGATGCGGAATCGCACTGGCTAGAGGGTGCGTTTCTGCTTCTGGTGTATGGAATGTTGGGCGTAGCGTTCTTTTATTTCTGATCGAGGGAAGCGCCACGAGCGGCGCAACTCACAGTGCCAGCGCGGTTTGACTTCACTCCCGCTGATTCGTATGTTGCCCACTCACCTCGTCGGACGCACGATTGGTCAAGATCAGCGCCATCCTCTTCTCTCCGGACGAGGCCCCATCGCCAGCCGTGCTGACCGAATGGCTGGCGCGGCAGTCTGATGTCGTCCTCCGGGTTCGCGACACCGACGAGCTGATGGCTATCTCCCTGCGCGGGCGCCCGCGGGTGGTCGCCTTCGATGCCCGGACGCAGCCCGGCATTGTGTACGATGCCTGCCGTCGACTCAAGACCGACTCCTATACCGGCGTCATCCCCACGGTCATCCTGTGCGCAGATGGCGAAGAACAGTTCGCCTCGGCATTTCACGCGGGGGCAGATGAGGTCGTGCGGGAACAGCTGGCGACATCGGAATCGCTCATTCGCCTCGACGCCTTGCTGCGCCGGTCTGACCGGGATCTGGTCGTTCATCCGTCGACACGCCTTCCGGGTGCCGTCGAAATCGAGGCAGTGGTGGGGGCTCGCATCACATCTGGCGCCGGCTTCGCCATGTGTTACGCGGACCTCGATCACTTCAAGGAATTCAACGATCGTTATTCCTACTACGATGGCGATCGGGTCATCCGCATCCTTGCGAAGATCCTGCATGACGTCGTGAAGGGCATCTGTGGCGAGGAGGGTTTCGTCGGGCACATCGGTGGCGACGATTTCATCTACGTCATCCCGTCGGTGGATATCGCGACGGTGTGCGAGGAAATCGTTTTCATCTTCGACCAGCTCATTCCACTACAATATTCGGAGCAGGACCGGCGCGCGGGCTACTTTTTCGGAAAGGACCGCCGCGGACAACTTCATCGCGTTCCGCTCATGACGGTTTCGATCGGTGTCGTCACCAATGAACGACGCCACTTTACTCACGCGGCTCAAGTCAGTGAACTCGCGACGGAAATGAAGAGCTACGCCAAGACGCTGGATGGTTCGGTTTATTCGGTCGACCGCCGCACGGACAGCCAGCCCGCTGGCGTGACGCGCATTTCGGGTCCCATGATCGCGATTCGTGCGGGAGACATGGCATGAACGTCGTGTGTCAGGAATGCCGCTCCGTGTTTCGAGTCGATCCAGCACGACTTCCGGTTTCGAGCGTGCGTGCGCGATGCTCGGTGTGTGGCGCGGTCATCACGATCGAGGCGAGCGCGGCATCGCACGACGAATTCTCCGCGAGCGGTGCTAGGGGAAGCACGCAAATACCGGCGTCGGCGACGCCGGCGCACGCGAGCGCGCCTGCCACGCCGCCGAAGCCATTTACCGCGCAGCCAACTCCCGCGCTGCAGATGACCGCTGTGCCCTCGGCGCCTGTGGTTCCCGAGCGCGCGAAGATGCCGGCTTCGGCTGCAGAACCAGTTCCCAAAGGCGAGGTGACGCCGTCTTCCCCTGCAGAACCAATTCCCACTGCCGCGGAGACGCGGGATGTGTCTGCAGAACCGATTCACGAGCGTGTTGCAACACCGCCCGTTCCGTCGCCGCCAATAACTTCGTCGGAGCCGGTGGCGCTTCCTGCGGCAGCGACGAGCCCCGCGGATCGGTCGCCGGCCCCTGCCGAGCCATCGCCAACGCCCGCGAGCATGGAGCCGGACGCCAAGGCGGGCGACCCCTTAGCACCAACGCCGTTGGTGGAGGACCTCCGTAGCGCGACTTCGCGACCTGCGTCGCCGGTGCGCCCCACGCTACCAGGCAGCATGCCGGCAACTCCTGCCAGGCCGACACAATCCCCTGGAGGCATGCCAACGCCGTTCGTGCGGCCGTCGACAGTTGTGGGGACGCCGCGCGCTGCGTCCGGAACGCCACCGACACCATTCGCGCATCGTCCCTCGTCACTCACCCCGCCGACATCGCTAAGGGTGGCACCCATCGTGTCGTTCCCTTCGCCCGGGCCATCCATACCGCGCGGGCCGGTGATGACACCGTCCAGGGATGCGGGCGTGCCGGGGCAGCCGCCCCTGCCGGTTACAGCAGATGGTCGTCCAGTACCCGGGACGTCAACCGCCCCACCCGCGGCGGGGATTCGCCCGAGCATGACTGCGGCGGGCGGCGTCACTGCGCCCGACATGGCGATTGCTGCGCCCTCCTCCGCGTCGGTCGTGCCTTCGCGGAGTACCCCCGACGGACAGCCGGCGCAACCGGCCCGCGCACCCATCAACCCATTCCTTGCGAACGATCCGAACGCGAAGGCGAAGCGGCTCGCCCGTGCCTTGGTGTCGGATATCTGCGTCTATTTTCCGCAGAAGCGTGAGGAGGGCATTCGCGACGGAACATTGAAGCAGCTGTTTCGCGAGGAGATCAAGAAGAGCTATGAGGAATACGTCGACCAGATCGGTCGTGAGTTCGCCGAGTCGACGACACACTTCCAGGATGCGCTGAACGACGTGCTGGCGGCAGGGAAGAAGCTCTTCTAGTCGCGAGCGCCCGACGCTATGTTGCATAGCGAAAGCGATACCGTGCGAGCCGTCCGCCTCCTCGAGCCGGACGGCTCGTGTCTTACCCCGGAGAATGACATGGCGGACCATGAACGCCCGCGGCTGCTGTCCTCGTATGACGATCAGCTCATTGAGCTGAGGAGGTATCTTTGACCTCGATCACAAGCGACAGGAGCTGACCGCGCTCGACGAGCGCATGGGCAGCGCGGACTTCTGGAATAACCAGGAGAGCGCGCAAGCGATCGTAACGCAGGTCAAGTCCCTGAAGAACTGGGTTGACCCATTCGAAGCGCTGGTAGGCCGCACCACGAGCGCCATTGAGCTGGCAGAGCTGCTCGATGCTGAGCCGGACGCGGAGATGGACGCAGAGCTCGCAGCCGAGATCGAGCGGCTTGGTGCCGACCTCGAGGAGTTTCGCCTGCGGTCACTCCTGTCGCACCCGGATGACTTCCGTGACGCGCAGCTGGAGATCAGTGCGGGCGCCGGGGGCACCGAGGCGCAGGACTGGGCGCAGATGATCATGCGCATGTACACCCGGTGGGCCGAGCGAAAGGGCTACTCGGTGGAGATCGTCGACCTGAGTGACGGCGAGGAAGCCGGCATCAAGGGCGCGGTGCTCGACATCAAGGGACAGTTCGCATACGGCTACCTGAAGGCCGAGAGTGGTGTACATCGTCTGGTGCGCATTTCTCCATTCGACTCGCAGGCACGCCGGCACACCAGCTTCGCCTCGGTGTTCGTCTACCCCGTGGTGGATACGGACATCAATATCGAGATCCGCGATGAGGACTTGAAGATCGACGTGTTCCGCGCGTCCGGCGCGGGGGGACAGCACGTGAACAAGACCAGCTCCGCGGTGCGCATCACGCACATCCCGAGCGGCGTGATCACGTCGTCACAAGCGCAGCGGTCGCAGGGAAAGAACAAGGCGACGGCCATGAAGCAGCTCAAGAACCGGCTGTATCAGATCGAATTGAACAAGCAGATCGCCAAGAAGGCGGAGATGGACGCGAACAAGTCGGACGTGAGCTTTGGCAGCCAGATCCGCAGCTACGTCTTCCAGCCCTACACGATGGTGAACGACCACCGCACGGAGCTCAAGATTCCCGATGTGCAGAAAGTGATGGACGGCAACATCGACCCCTTTATCGAGGCGTTCCTGAAGGAATCGGGTGGCGTGAAGACGGGAGACCCCGCGTGAGCGAGGAGCTGAACTTCGTGCAGAAGGCGCGTCGGGAAAAGCTCGACGCGCTGGTGGCGTCCGGCATCCCTGCGTTTGCGTATGGGTACGATCGGTCACACGTCGCGGCCGCTGCGGTGAGCGCGATGCCGCCCGTGGATCCCGCGGAGGCCGACGCGGCCGGCCCTGTTGTGCGCGTTGCCGGCCGACTCACGACATGGCGCGGTCATGGGAAGACTGCCTTCGCGCATCTCGCGGACGGCAGCGGACGCATTCAGCTCTACTTCCGCAAGGACGAGCTGGGCGACGAGGCGTTTGCCCGCCTTTCCGCCTACGACCTCGGCGATGTCGTCGGCGTCAGCGGGCCGTTGTTCCGGACGCGCACCGGTGAGGTGACGATCAAGGTTCGGGTCGTCGAGATGCTCGCCAAGTCGCTCCGGCCGCTGCCGTTCGGAAAGGAGCAGGTCGTCGA
>JALYVY010000306.1 GCA_030852985.1 Gemmatimonadota bacterium
CCGCCGCATCGTCCATGATAATTGCACTACCCCGGATTGGCGCGGGCGGTCCTCCCGCGACGCCGGCTTGCCAGACTCCCTTCCTGCCATCTCCGCCTCCGTGACCCTCGCGTGAAGTCTTATATGTCGTCTGTGCGCGGCCGCCGATTTCTCCCGGTCTTTGGAGCCGTTTCGGCAATTGCCGTGCTCGGCTGTGGCAGCACCGGACCCGACCTGAAGCAGACGCCGCTGGTGTCGAGCATATCGATCACCGTGCCGCCAGCGGGCGGATTCCTCGTGGAACGGGGCTACCACGTGTCCGCGACCGCGATCGCGAGAAATGCCAGCGGTGACGTGGTCAGCGTCCCCTTTGCATGGCGCAGCAGCAACGAGAAAGTCTTCACCGTCGACATCAACGGCCGGATCGCCGCGGTGGATACAGGCATCGCCGTCATCTATGCCACGACCGTCGACGTCGTATCGAATCAGGTGCCCGTCCGCGTCACCTGGTTCGGCGCCGCCAAAATCGACACCATCCAGTTCAACGCCCCGGCCGCGATCACCCCTGGCGCCACGCCGGACTCCATCCGAGCGATCGTGAAGGACCTCACTGGCGCTCCCGTACCCAACGTGCGAGTGAGCTTTGCGGTCACCGGAGGAGGCGGAACGATTTCACCAGCGATTGCCACCACCACCAGCAAGGGCATCGCCTCGGCCGAGTGGAAGCTCGGCAGCACGGCAGGGACGAATACAGCAACGGCCACGGTGCTCGGTGAGGAGGACAAGGCCAGCACGTTCATCTCGCCGAACTCCGTGACCTTCTCGCTCAGCACCTTCGCCGCCATCACCGCCGTCGATGGCGACGCCCAGACCGGCCAGATCCTTTCCAGGCTTCCCGTCAATCCATCCGTGAAGCTTGTGGATTCGCTCGGCAAGCCGCGCCCCGGCGTTTCCGTGACCTTCTCCACCACCGGCGGAGGCCGCGTCGCGCTGACCACTGTCGCAACAGGCGCCAACGGGATTGCATCGCCAGGCGCGTGGACCCTCGGCGATGCCTCCGGAGACCAGACTCTCGTGGCGAAGGCAGCATTTGCCACGACGATCCTTCATGCGACCGCGACGGGCACTGCCGTGCACTACATGCCCGCCTCAGTGACGGCTGGCTCATTCTCGACCTGCGCCATCGAGACCGATGGCCTCACGAGCTGCTGGGGCGAGCAGCCGAAGGTTGGTGACGGCAGCGCCCTGAATCGTCCCAAGCCGACCCGGACGGCGAGCGCACTGACGTTCCTTTCCGTGGTTGGGAGTTCCGTCAACCCGGGGCGCTTCTGTGGAGTGTCTTCCGGTCAAACCGTGTTGTGCTGGGGACAGAACGCGTTGTCGGACGCCGCGGGAAATCCTGTGACAGCCGCCGTACCTACCGAGGTGGCCTCGCCCCAGGCCTTCACGCAGGTCGCGCCGGGACTCATCCACACGTGTGCACTGGCGACGGACCAGAGCGCCTGGTGCTGGGGCGACAACTCCAGAAGCCAGCTGGGCGACCAGACGATGGTGTCGCGCGGCGCTCCCGCGCTGGTATTCGGCGGATTTACGTTTACGGCCATCACCGCGGGCTTCGGACACACCTGCGGTCTCGCGAGTGACGGCAGCATCTTCTGCTGGGGCCTCAACGCAAACGGCCAGCTTGGCAACGGCACCACGACCGACGCAAACTCGCCGGTCCGCGTGAGCGGCTCGCAGACCTTCAAGCAGATTTCAGCCGGCCAGAGCTTCACGTGCGGACTGACGACGGCTGGCCGCGTTTATTGCTGGGGCAACCTCGACTCGGCCTCGCCCAGCGTTACCACGCTCCGGACTTATCCCGCGGCGCCGGACTTCACCACCATCAGCGCGGGCGCATTCCACACCTGTGCGCTGACCGTCGACGGTACCCCATATTGCTGGGGCGACAACACCGTCGGGCAACTCGGCGACAGTACATTTGTCGAGCGTCCATCCCCCACCGCTGTGTCCACAACGATCAAGTTCAAGTCGATCAGCGCTGGCGTGGGTCACTCATGCGGGGCAGCACTCGACGGGTCGATCGCCTGCTGGGGCGTTAACAAGGCGGGCGAGCTCGGGGACAGCATTTCCGTTGCCCCCTTCAGGCCCACACCGCGTTTCATCGTCCTCTCCGTCACGCCGTAATTTCGCGCTGGTCCTCCACCCAGATCCAACTCGGGAATGATGCGTCGCGTGCGCGCGCTGGTCCGACAGTCCCTCCTCATCCTTGTCTCGGTCGCCTCGTTCGCCGCGGCGCAGGGCGCCGTTACGGTGACAGGTCATATCTCCGCCGCCTCCATGCCTGTGCGCGGCGCGACGATTCGGATCGAGTCGCTCAACCTCGGCGCAACGTCCAACGCGGAGGGACGGTTCAGCTTCATTGTGCCGTCCGCGCGCGTGCTTGGACAGACCGTGCCGCTCACGGCCAGCCATCCACGCTATCGTTCGAAATCGATCAGCGTCGTATTGATCGGGGCTTCCATCGAGCAGGACTTCGACCTCGGCGATCCGGGGCCCGACACTCCGCCGCGTGTCGACCAGCCGCGGGTGACGGACACTGGCGCGCGCAATCCTACAAGCGTCGTCTCCGCGCCGGAGTCGCCCGCGATGCGGTCCGACGCACGTATCAGCATCGCGACGTTCCGTGCTCCGGCCATCGACAGCGCGGCACTCACCGACCTCGCCGGCCCGATCGACTTCGCGGCAGCGCTCGCAGGCAGGTTCGCGGCGCTCGACGTCCGCTCGGCCTCAACACTCGGTGGCACGAGCTCGATGCTGGTGCGTGGCGCACACACTATGTCCGGCCTTACGGAGCCGTTGGTGGTCGTCAACGGCATCGTGTTCGACAACAGCAACATCACCAACCTCCTTCAGCAGTCCGGCCTCGGCGGCTTCGACTACGGCACCGGCACGAACGATTTGAACGTCGAGGATATCGCGTCAGTCCAGCTGCTTACCGGCGCGCTCGCGGCCATGCGCTATGGCGGGCGCGCGGCGAACGGAGTCCTGCTCGTGACAACGCGGAGTGCACGCGGACTCCACGGGCTCGAGATCTCCGCCAGCCAGTCGTACAGCAATGCCTCGGTCATACGGCTGCCCGACTACCAGAACGCCTACGGTCAGGGACTCGGCGGCAAATTCGCGTTCTTCGACGGCAAGGGCGGCGGTGTCAACGACAACACCAGCCAGAGCTGGGGACCCGCGCTGGATGGATCGATCGTGCTTCAGGCGAGCTACACGGAGGCGGCGCGCAATAATGCGCGGGCATTCCTGCCGGTCCCCGGCAACGTTGCCAGCTACTTCCAGGGAGGCCGGACGCTCGGCACCAACGTGGCGCTTCAGCGTGGCGGCGACCGGGGTCAATTCAGGGCGTCATTCAGCAACCGCTCGTCCAGAGGAATCACGCCTCAGTCCTCCGTCGGCCACCGCTCCGGTCTCTTCACCGGCAGCGCGCGCCCCACGGACAAGCTGTCCGTCACAGCTGATTTGCAGGCGTACACCGAGAAGGCCACTGATCGAGCGGGAACCGGATTCGACGAGAGTAATCCCGTCGCGGGTTTCGCGATCCTCCCGCGACAGATCGACGTACCCGTGTACCGCATTCAGCTGCGTGACCTGACGCGGGCGCAACTCAGCTGGAACTACAGCGGAAGGAACAACCCGTTCTGGGCCTCGCTGGTGAATGACAACCACGATTCCCGCACCCGATACGTCGTCGGTGGCACCGCGTCGTATGCGCTCACGGATCAGGTCACGGCTACGCTCCGAGGGGGTTCCGATCACGGTTCGCAGGATCGCAGCTTCACCGTGGCTCCGGGTTGGATGGGCGGGTTTCCCTACTACCTCGGACGCGGTGATTTTTCGCGCGGTGGTTTTCAGACCGACGCCATCAATACGACGCTCCGAGACGTAGAGGCCTCGCTGCGCTTTGCTCCCCAGTCGAGCGGTCCGTTACAAACGGCGTACACGCTCGGTGTGGGTCACCATAGCGACCTCCTGGAAACGACGATCCGCGCAAAAGCGGACCTCGGTGATACGACCTCGGTGAAGGACGTTCCGTGGAGCGGCTCGTCGAGCACGAACGTCTTGTTTGGTCGGGCGGAATCGCGCATCGATGATCGCGCATCGCTGGCGGTCTCGGCGCGATCGGAAGCGTCAACACTGATGTCGGGATCAAGCGTTTCCACAGTGTATCCGTCCGTGACCGCGAGCTTCGATCTGCTGCACCCGGACCTCACCGCAAATGGTCACCGCATCCTGGAATCGCTCACACTTCAGGGTGGGTTCTCTCGATCGGGGAACGAAGGCACGGGCGCCCTGCTGCAGCGGCTCGGCGTCACCACGGCGACGTCCGCAGCGCTGGTTTCCGACGTTGCGGCTCCCGAGGTAACCACGGGAATCGAGGGCGGAGCGTCGATGCAAATGTACGGCGGTAGGTTGGGCTTCGATGTGTCCGTCTATCGGGATCGCAGCGAAAACCTCATCGTGCCATCCGGCATCGGGTTCTTGCGCACTGCGTCACTCACGAACAAGGGCGTGGAAGCCACGGCGACCCTGGCGCCGCTCCAGGGTCCCAGCGCCTTGACA
>JALYVY010000307.1 GCA_030852985.1 Gemmatimonadota bacterium
GTCCTATCCCGCGGCGGTGAAGGTCGGCGATCGTCTCGTTGCGGTTGCCGAGGAGGAGAGCGCCACCAGCCGCCTCGCATTCTATCGCGTGACGGTGCGTCGCGAGGACGACGTCATCGTCGGCCTCTTCCGTGGAACGGTGTACAAGACTCAACGCATGCACGACCTCGACACTCCCGAAACCCATGACTGACGCATACATCCTGGACGGCATTCGGACGGCCGTCGGCAATATCGGTGGCCAACTGAGCGACGTACGCGCCGACGACATGGCGGCGCACGTCATCAATCGCCTGGTGGCGCGCCATCCGCTCCTCGACGCCGCTCGCATTACGGACGTCATACTCGGTTGCGCCAACCAGGCCGGCGACGACAACCGGAACGTGGCGCGCATGGCGGCGCTGCTCGCCGGCCTGCCGGTCACCGTACCCGGTGAGACGGTGAATCGCCTGTGCGCATCCGGCATGAGCGCCGTTGCCAATGCGGCCCGCGCCATCAAGCTCGGCGAGGGAGACCTGTTTATCGCCGGCGGCGTGGAGAACATGACGCGCGCTCCGTATGTCATGAGTAAATCCTCCAAGCCATTCGGCCGCGACATGGAGCTGTTCGACACCAGCCTCGGGTGGCGTTTCGTGAACCCCGCCATGCGCGAACGCTACGGCACCGACTCCATGGGACAGACCGCCGAGAACGTGGCGGAGAAGTATGGCGTCAGTCGTGAGGATCAGGATGCGTTTGCGGTCCGCTCACAGCAAAAGGCGTTCGCTGCGCGCGCCGCGGGGCGCTTCGTGTCCGAAATTGCTCCGCTCGAGATCGCGCAGAAGAAGGGCGCGGCGAAGGTCGTCGAGACCGATGAATTCATTCGCGGCGACACCACCATCGCCATTCTCTCGAAGCTTCGGGCCGCGTTCCGCACGGATGGAAAGGGCAGTGTCACCGCCGGAAATGCTTCCGGCCTGAACGACGGCGCCGCGGCGTTACTCATTGGCTCCGAAGCCGGGGCTCGCGAGATCGGGGCCACGCCTCTTACGCGCGTCGTCTCCACTGCCGTCGCAGGCGTAGAGCCGCGGCTCATGGGGATGGGCCCCGTTCCGGCATCGAGGCGCGCGCTCGAACTGGCGGGCATCTCGATCGACGACCTCGATGTCATCGAATTGAACGAGGCCTTCGCGGCGCAGTCACTGGCGTGCCTGCGCGAGCTCGGCATCGCGGATGACGACCCCCGCGTAAACCCGAACGGTGGCGCCATCGCGCTCGGACACCCGCTCGGCATGAGCGGCGCTCGCCTGCTGCTCACGGCCTCGCGCGAGCTCGAGCGCACGGGGAAACGCTATGCGCTGGCGACCATGTGCATCGGCGTGGGACAGGGCATGGCGACCGTGCTCGAACGCGCGTGAGGATCGCGTAATGTCGAACATCTACGCCTTCGACGACTTCATTCCCGTGGTGGACGCCAGCGCGTTCATTCATCCCAATGCGACTGTCACGGGGAATGTCGTCATCGGCCGCGATGTGTACGTCGGACCAGGAGCCGCCATTCGCGGCGACTGGGGTGGAATCGTCCTCGAGGACGGATGCAACGTCCAGGAGAACTGCACCATTCACATGTTCCCGGGTGTCACCGTTGTGCTCGCGCGCGGAGCGCACATCGGGCACGGCGCGATCATCCACGGCGCACGGATCGGCGCAAATGCGTTGATCGGCATGAACGCGGTGGTCATGGACAACGCTTTCGTGGGCGCGGGCTGCATCGTTGGCGCGCTCTGCTTCGTTCCCGCGGGCATGCAGATTCCGGAGCGCAAGGTGGTCGTCGGTAATCCCGCGAAGATCGTGAAGGACGTCAGCGACGAGATGCTCGCATGGAAGACCGATGGCACAGCGCTTTATCAGTCGTTGCCCAGCCGATTGCATGCGTCCCTCGTTGCGTGCGAGCCGCTGCGCGAAATGCCCGCGGATCGCGCCCACCAACAGATGAGCTACAAAACCTGGAAGGAAACCAGATCGTGACACGTCTTCAGAACTACGCACTCGGCGAATGGATCGACGGCAGCGGCAAGGGCACCACGCTCTACCACGCCGTCACCGGCGCGGAAGTGGGCGTCGCCTCCAGCGAGGGACTCGACTTCAAGGTCTTGCTGGAGTACGGACGCACCGTCGGTGGACCTCCGCTTCGCGCGCTCACCTTTCACCAGCGCGCACGCATCCTGAAGGCGCTGGCGCAATATCTCACGGCGCGAAAGGAAGAGTTCTATCGCGTCTCCGGCTGGACCGGCGCCACCCGAGGCGACTCGTGGATCGACATCGACGGCGGATTCGGGACACTCTTCGCTTACGCGAGTCGTGGCCGGCGTGAGTTCCCCGACGAGACCTACTATGTGGATGGCGGCCCGGAAGCG
Source organism: Gemmatimonadota bacterium (assembly GCA_030852985.1). Lineage (GTDB taxonomy): Bacteria > Gemmatimonadota > Gemmatimonadetes > Gemmatimonadales > Gemmatimonadaceae > AG11. The sequence continues at coordinate 2,397 of JALYVY010000307.1, forward strand.
CTGAGCAAGGGCGGCACGTTCATCGGTCGTCACATCTGCGTGCCCATGGAAGGGGTCGCCGTACAGATCAACGCCTTCAATTTTCCTGTCTGGGGCATGCTCGAGAAGTTCGCGACGTCATTCCTTGCGGGTGTTCCGAGCATCGTGAAGCCCGCCACCGTGACGAGCTATCTCACGGAAGCCGTCGCCAAGGCCATGGTCGACTCCGGACTATTGCCAGTGGGCACGTTCCAGCTCATCTGCGGCAGTGCAGGCGACCTGCTCGATCACTTGAACTGCCAGGATTCCGTCGCCTTTACCGGCTCGGCGTCCACGGGGCTCATGCTCAAGAGCTCGAAGGCGGTCCTCGGCAACAGCGTGCGTTTCAACCAGGAAGCCGATTCGCTCAACTTCTCCATGCTGGGTGCGGACGCCGTTCCGGGTACGGAGGAATTCGATCTCTTCATCAAGGAGGTCGCGCGCGAGATGACGGTGAAGGCGGGACAGAAGTGCACCGCCATTCGCCGCACCTTCGTGCACGAGAGCGTGGTGGACGCGGTGACGAAGGCGCTGAAGCTGCGCCTCGCCAGCGTGAAGGTGGGCGACCCCGCCATCGACGGCGTGCGCATGGGTCCTCTCGCCGGCAAGGGGCAGGTGAAGGAGGTCGAGAAAAGTGTCGAGCGGCTGCGTCAGGCGACGGAGCTGGTGTTCGGCGGACCGGGTACGCTCGACGTCGTCGGCGCTGATCCGGAGAAGGGCGCCTTCTATCCAACGATGCTGCTCTATAATGATCGGCCATTCGAGCGGAGCGCGGCGCACGACGTCGAAGCCTTCGGACCAGTGAATACCCTGATGCCCTACTCGTCGGTCGACGAGGCCATCGCGTTGGCGAAGCTCGGGAAGGGGAGTCTCGTGGGGTCGCTCTTCACCAACGACGACCGTATCGCGCGGCAGGTCGCACTCGGCACGGCGGCATATCACGGCCGTCTCATGATGGTCAACCGTTACAGCGCGAAGGAATCGACGGGCCATGGCTCGCCCATGCCCCACCTCGTGCATGGTGGACCAGGCCGAGCGGGTGGTGGGGAAGAAATGGGTGGGGTGCGCGGCGTGTTGCATTACATGCAGCGCACCGCCATTCAAGGGTCACCGCAGACCCTTGCCGCCGTTACGCGGGAGTGGAGCAGGGGCGCGACCGAGCTCCGCGATCGCGTCCATCCGTTCCGGAAGTACTTCGAGGAACTGGAGATCGGCGAGACACTGTTAACTCATCGCCGCACGGTCACGGAGAGCGACGTCGTGAACTTCGCGGGCATCTCGGGCGATTTTTTCTATGCACACATGGACGACATCGCTGCGAAGGATTCGCTCTTCGAGAAGCGCGTCGCGCACGGGTACTTCGTGCTTTCGGCGGCCGCGGGGTTGTTCGTTGACCCGGCACCGGGTCCGGTGCTCGCGAACTACGGCCTCGAGGGACTGCGTTTCGTGAAGCCCGTTTACATCGGCGATACAATCCAGGCGCGACTGACCTGCAAGCAGAAGACAGTGAAGGAAGATCGCGAGGGACAGATTCCGCAGGGTGTCGTGCACTGGGATGTCGAAGTCACGAATCAGGATGCTGAGCCCGTCGCGGTTTACACCATTCTTACGCTGGTGCGCCGTAACGTTGGCGCTAACGTGCCGGCCTCGACAGCCGATGTGGCGAGGGCCATGGGCGCCGAGGCTCCCGACGACCTTCGCGCGGCGGAAGTGATCGAGAAGACGCAGCCGGGCGACGCGCCAGCGCGTGTGGCATAGCGACAAGGGGCGGGCTCACGCCACTTCCACATACCGGCTGTAGGCAAGCGGCCCACAAAGATCGCGCAAAGGATTGCGCAAAGTGTAACCGGACCCTGTGAGGTCGGGTCAATCACGCATCGCCCACCGCTTTCGCCGTGGGTCTCTGGCCGAGGAGCTATCATCGCGCACGCCATGTCGGCGCGACCGGTGGCAGCGTTCTTTGTTCCGGCTAGCTCAACGTTCCAACTGTTCACTCGGAGGAGCAGTGAAGATTCGCACTCTTGTTTTCGGTGTCGTCGCCTTGTTGTCCGCGTCAGTTGCGGGAGCACAGCAGCGGCGTATCACTGGTCGCGTGGTCGCGGAGGAGGGCAGTACGCCCATCAACGCGGCGCAAGTGGCCGTCGTGGGAACCACGACAGGAACGTATACGAC
>JALYVY010000308.1 GCA_030852985.1 Gemmatimonadota bacterium
GTTGGGCCAGGTGGTGGGAGAGCCAACCGCGGGATGGATCATCTTCACGTCCAACCGCACGCTGCTCGATGGCACCACGGTGCGGCTGCCGAGCACGCGGATCACGGGCGCTGACGGCAAGGACATGGAACTTACGCCTCGTGCCGTCGATCAGCTCGTGATCAGGCCAGTTGGCGAGAGCTACTCCGGTCGCGACTCACAGCTCGATGCCGCGGTGAAGGTGCTGCTCGCGTCCCTGCCGCGGCGCTAACGGAGTTCCGTCATCGGCCGCGCATGCGCGCGATGGCGGCTTCGATGGAGGGAGGCAGCAGAAGGGAATCCGCGATCGCGCCGATTTCCTCGGCCTCCCGCCACGCCGATTCGAGTTCCGCCAGTTCGCCGTCGAGCGCGCGCCGTTCCTGTTCCTCATGGAGTGCCATCTCGATAGCGAGGCTGAGCGGCGTCGAGAGGGCCAACAGCCCTGACTGCCATGCAACATCGTCGGGGGAGGCGTACCGACTCGATTCCTCGATGGGAACGAATCGAGTGAGCTTCGACCCACGGCGCGCCTGGTCGGCGAGAAATTGCTCGGCGCTTCCTGCGCGCTCCAGGCGACCTACCGCCTGCTGCACCTCGTCGGGAGTACCACCGAGGCGGTTGACCGCCGGAAAGAGCACGGAGGCCGCACGGCGCGCGTCGGCGCCCTCCAGGTGAATCGTCCGCTTCTGCCGCACGTCGGAGTAGTCGAATCCCAGGTTTCCGTCATGAAGCATCATGTGCAGCGCGAGTCCGCCGTCGGCGCCCATGGCGAGCTTGGTCCTGAGGAGGTCGCGCCGCTTGATGTCGCGCAACGTTCCGCTCGTATCGCGAACGCGCGCAACCGTGCCGAGCGGATTGCCGCGGCTGATGAACTTCCAACCCACCTTGCCGACCTGCCACGCGGTGATCACTCCCAGGCCAGCGGCGAGACCGCCGGCGATGACAAGTCCACCCGCGACCGCGACTGCGCCAACCTGGAGCATGCGCCGCTGCCGCCGGCGTCCGAACTTATCGCCATACCGCCACGCTGCGATTTCCGGGCGCTGCGGCTTGCCGATGCGCACCAGCTCGAGTCCTTCGCCGAGTTTCGCTAGCCCGACGTGATCGGTGGAAACACGCAGGCGCGTTGCGCGAAAGAGACGCTCGGCCTCCTCGATCGCCTCCCATCGTTCCTCGATAGGTGTGAGGTTCCAGCGATCACAGGAACGACAGATCACCCACAGGCGGCCCGTGTCCGCGTCGAACGCGAGGCGACGGCCGACCGGAAAGTGCTCGATCACAGCGTTCGCTCCGAGCGCCGCCGAGCAGAAGAGGCATGTGGTGTACATCAGCGGAGAATGGAGCGGAACCACCGACTCGCAAGAGCCACACAACTCCGTCGCTAGATTTTGAATCATGGCGGATGACTTCATGCGCGCGGCGATCGAAGAGGCCAGACTCGGGCTGTCCGAGGGCGGCATACCCATTGGATCAGTGCTGGTGCACGACGGCGTGATCCTTGGCCGCGGTCACAACCGGCGCGTGCAACTCGGCAGCGTCGTGTTGCACGGCGAAATGGATGCCCTCGAGAACGCCGGTCGGCAGGTGGCGAGTGTATATCGGGCGTGCACGCTCTACACGACGCTCTCACCGTGCCCCATGTGCACGGGCGCAATTCTGCTGTACGGCATTCCGCGGATGGTTATCGGAGAGAACGTCACCTTTCATGGTGAGGAGGAGCTGCTTCGCGCGCGGGGCGTGGACGTCGTCGTTCTTCAGGACGTCACGTGTGTAGAGCTGATGAAGGAATTCATTGCCGAGCAGCCAACGCTCTGGAATGAGGACATAGGGTCCAGTCCTTGATCGCGAGGATGTAAGACGCTATCTTACCCTCATGCGCACCAGGATTTCTTCCAAAGGACAGATCGTAATTCCCGCCGAGATGCGAGCGAGAGACGGTATCAAGCCCGGCGAAGAGTTCGACATCGAGCGGGTCGAGAGTGGCGAATACGTCCTCCAACGCCGCGTCGCGCGGATCAACGAGGGTGTCGTTGACTGGCTGGTGGGGTGTCCGGAAAAGGGGTTTTTCGTGCCCCTGGAATCGGAGTCCACCGACGAGCTGTGAAGTACCTCGTCGACGCGAACGTCCTGAGTGAACCAACAAAGCCCGTCCCCGATCCAGCCGTGCTCGGCTGGCTGCGCGAGCACGAGCAGGAGTTCGTCGTCGACGCTATCATCCTTGGCGAAATCCGTTATGGCATCCTGCTGATGTCGGCCGGCCGCCGCAGGACTCGGCTCGAGCGCTGGTTCGACGAGGGCGTATCACGGCTTGTCTGCATACCATTCGAGGCACAGACAGGTTTGCGCTGGGCAGCCTTGCTGGCAGTGCTCCGTTCGCGGGGCGAGGCGATGCCGGTGAAGGACAGCCTCATCGCGGCAACGGCTCTCACGCATGGGTTCACCGTCGTCACGAGGAACAAGGCCGATTTCAGGAAGGCGGGAGTCAGCATCGTCGATCCATTCCAAGGGTAGGCGCGCGTCGGAAAGCCACGAGCATATGGGGAGAGAATGAAAGGGATCCTCTTGATTGACCACGGCTCGCGGCGCGACGCCGCGAACGAAATGATGGACTGCATGGCGAACCTGGTGCAGGCCATGGCCGGCAGCGACGTCATCGCACGCTATGCGCACATGGAGCTTGCCGAACCCTCCATCGAGGTGGGGCTGCGTAACTGTGTCGAGGCGGGCGCCACTGAGGTGGTCTGTTTTCCGTACATGCTCTCACCCGGTAAGCACTCCACCAGCGACATCCCGCGCATGGTCGCGGCCGCCGCAACGGCCTACCCCTCGCTCCACGTTCGCGTTACCAACGCGCTCGGCGTGCACGAGAAACTCGCGGAGCTCATTCTTGGCCGAGCGGGGTTTCCCGTGGTGAACATGCTCACCGACGCGGACGCCACGCGATGCTGGCACTCGTCCGGATCGGGCACCGCGTGCGGGGATGCGTGCCGGTGCCATCCGGTATCCAGCGAATCTGACCAGGTCGCATCGACTTCAACCGCCAGCGAGTAATCGAGGAAATGTCCAGCGACATCGCCGTCATGCATCCGCCGCTCACGTCTCTCTCCGAAGACGAGGAAGCCTTCCGCGACGCCGTCGCCGGGTTCGCGGCGGTTGAAGTGCGGGCGCGGGTGAGCTCGATGGAACGTGCGGGAAAGATCGACCCCGACCTCATCGCGAAATACTTCGAGATGGGGCTCATGGGTATCGAAGTGCCCGAGCAATACGGCGGCGCGGCGGGATCGCTCTTCATGGTGGCGCTCGCCGTCGAAGAGGTGAGCAAGATCGACGCGGCCGCAGCCATCCTCATCGACGTCCAGAATACGCTCGTCAACTATCCCATCGCGCGCTATGGCAGCGAGGCGCTCAAGGCGAAGTACCTGCCCCGGCTCACCTCGGATACGATTGGGGCCTATGCGCTGAGCGAGCCCGGGTCCGGCTCTGACGCATTCGGCATGACCACCCGCGCCGAGCAGAAGGGCGACGTGTGGGTGCTGAACGGCCGCAAGATGTGGATCACGAATGGCGCGGAAGCGGGCATCTACATCGTATTCGCCAACGCAAATCCCTCGGCGGGTTATCGCGGGATCACGGCGTTCATTGTCGAGCGTGACTTCGCGGGATTCTCCGTCGGCAAGAAGGAGGACAAGCTCGGCATTCGCGCGTCGAGCACCACGGAGCTGATCCTCGACGGCGTGGAAGTGCCCGCCGAGAACGTGCTGGGCCCGGTGGGACAGGGCTACAAGGTGGCCATCGAGACGCTCAATGAAGGGCGGATCGGGATCGGTGCGCAGATGATCGGTGTCAGCCAGGGCGCTCTCGCGGCTGCCACGGCGTATGTGAAAGAGCGAGTGCAATTTGGAAAGCCACTCTCCGAGAACCAAGGCATACAGTTCCAGCTCGCGCAGGCGCGGACGGAGACGGAAGCGGCTCGGCTCATGGTCTACAATGCGGCGCGGCGGAAAGACGCCGGCGGTGACATCGCCATGGAAGGCGCGATGGCCAAGCTCTTCTCGAGCCAGGTGGCGGAGCGCGTGACGTCGGTGTCGCTGGAACTGTTCGGTGGCTACGGCTACACCACGGACTATCCGGCCGAGAAGTTCTATCGCGACGCGAAGATCGGCGCCATCTACGAAGGCACGAGCAACATGCAGCTCAACACCATCGCCAAGGCCATGCTGCGGTGACTGAGGAACGTGACAGACACTCTGTACGCGGGAGAGGCGACGGAGCCTCACCGGGACCGGATCAAGCGTGCGCTCCGCAACAAGCGCCGCTTGCATGCGATCGACGAGGCGGACCTGCTTGAGGCAGCGCGGACGATGCCGCCCCTCAACCGGGCGGTTCGCATCGCGGCCCATGCGCTGCGCGTCCCCGTCGCGCAGATCAATGTGTTGACCGAGAAGTGGCACGTGCCTATCGCCGTGCATGCGGACGCCGCCGAGGAGCCTGGCCTGTGGGAGCAGCATCGGCAAGCGGGTAGTTCGTACTGCAAGTTCGCGGTGTGGAAGCAGTCCACGTTC
>JALYVY010000309.1:0-1438 GCA_030852985.1 Gemmatimonadota bacterium
ACACAAAGCTGTCGCGTGAGCAAACGCGCGCTCGTCACTGGCGGGTATGGATTTGTCGCGCAATGGGCGATGCGCGCGATGCTCGAGCGGGGTTGGTCGGTCACCGCTGCAGGAATCGGAGATGCGTCGAGTGCCGGGGTGCTGAATGCGACTGAGCGAGCCGCCATCACGTGGCGGAGGATGGACGTCACCGATCAACCCGACGTGGCGATGACGGTGGATGCGGTGTCTGCAGACCTGGTGCTGCACCTCGCCGCGATAAGTCATGTTCCTGCGGCGATGGCCAATCCCGCCTACGCGTACGAGGTGAATGCGGTCGGAACCGTGAGGCTCCTCGCTGAGCTGGCGAAGCAGAGGCGTGCCGGTGTGGCCGACCCGGTTGTTGTTGTTGTTGGCTCGGCAGAACAGTACGGACGTCATGCAATCGGTGAAATGCCCTTGGGCGAGGAGGTGGAGCAGCGTCCTTTGACGCTCTACGCGGCCTCGAAGGTCGCGCAAGAGGTAGCTGCCCTGCAGGCTTTTCGCAGCGATGGAATCCGCATTGTTTGCACGCGCAGCTTCAATCACTCCGGTGTGGGACATGCGTCCCATTTTCTGCTCCCGAGCCTCGTCCGTCGCGCGCTGAAGCTCCCCACTACGGGGGGAGCTATGTCAATCGGCAATGGCGACACCGTACGAGATTTTCTCCATGTCGCGGATGTCGCCGAGGCCTATCTCCTGTTGTTGGAACAAGGACGTACTGGTGAGGCATTCAACGTCTGTAGTGGCGAAGGCGTCAGTGTTCGTGCACTCGCCAGCGCCGTCCTGCTGCGTCTTGGCATAAAAGCCGAGATTGCGTCCGAATCCACGCTCGTCCGTTCCATTGACGTGCCGGTGCTCGTCGGGAACAACGACAAGTTGCGCCGAGCGACGGGATGGAACCCTCGGCGCAACCGAAACGACATCATCGACGACCTGATTCATGCCTCGACGCGCTGACATTCACCGCATCCTCGTCATCGGTTCAGGCCCCATCGTGATCGGGCAGGCCGCGGAGTTCGACTACTCCGGCACGCAGGCCACCAAGGCACTGCGCGAGGAAGGGTACGAGGTCATCCTGATCAACTCGAACCCGGCCACGATCATGACGGATCCGGAAATCGCGGACCGGACGTACATCGAGCCGGTGACGCCGGAGTTCGTGGAGCTGATCATCGCACGCGAGCGTCCGGACGCCCTCCTGCCCACCATGGGCGGGCAAACGGCGCTCAACGTCGCCATGACGCTGGCGGAGAACGGCGTTCTGGAAAAATATGGTGTCGAGTTGATCGGTGCTTCGTCGCGCTCAATCGCGATTGCCGAGGATCGCAGGCAATTCGGCGAGGCGATGGAACGCATCGGGCTCGATTGCGCGCAAGGCGGCATCGCCAACACATTCGACGAGGCCGTCGAGCTCCTC
>JALYVY010000309.1:1448-4576 GCA_030852985.1 Gemmatimonadota bacterium
GGGTTTCCGGCGATCATTCGTCCGTCCTTCACGCTCGGCGGCACCGGCGGCGGCATTGCGTACAACCGCGATGAATTCGAGGAGACGGTGCGGCGCGGGCTTGACCTCTCGCCGACGAACCAGATCCTCGTCGAACGGTCGCTCATCGGCTGGAAGGAATTCGAATTGGAGGTGATGCGCGATCAGTTCGACAACGTCGTGATCGTCTGCTCCATCGAGAATCTCGATCCGATGGGGGTGCACACCGGCGACTCGATTACCGTCGCGCCGGCGATGACACTGACCGATCGCGAGTACCAAACCATGCGCGATGCCGCGGTCGCGATCATTCGCGAGGTCGGCGTGGACGCGGGCGGGTGCAATATCCAGTTCGCCATCAACCCGAAAGACGGCGAGATGGTCGTGATCGAGATGAACCCGCGCGTGTCGCGGTCCTCGGCGCTCGCGTCGAAGGCGACGGGATTTCCGATCGCTCGCATCGGGGCGAAGCTCGCCGTGGGCTATCGGCTCGACGAGATCGCGAACGACATCACGAAGACAACGCCCGCGTCCTTCGAGCCAGTGCTCGATTATGTCGTCGTGAAGGTGCCGCGCTTCGCATTCGAGAAGTTTCCCTCGGCAAGCCCGTTGCTCACGACACAGATGAAGAGCGTCGGCGAGTCCATGTCGATCGGCCGCACCTTCAAGGAAGCGTTCCAGAAGTCGCTGCGTGCCCTCGAGAGCGGCCGGTCCGGCTGGGAGATCGGCAAGCGCCTCATCGATGATCGGCTGGCCGACGAATCGATCGAGACGCTCCGCGGCGCGCTGCGGCAGCCGACACCCGAACGCATCTACCAGGTGAAGCGTGGCTTTCACCTCGGCATGAGCGTGACGGAATTGTTCGACCTCACGGCCATCGATCCGTGGTTCCTGTCGCAGATGGCCGAGCTGATCGAGGCGGAAGGGGAGTTTGGTGCGCTCACCGAGGTGGATGCCGTCGCGATGCGGCGCATGAAACAGCTTGGATTCTCGGACCGGCAGCTCGCCGATATTCGCGGCGAGAAGGAAGCTGCTGTCCGAGCCCATCGCTGGGCCCTCGGCGTGCGACCCGCGTACAAGATGGTGGATACCTGCGCCGGTGAGTTTCCCTCTGCCACGCCGTATCTGTACGGCAGCTACGACGAGGAGAGCGAGGCACCGCGGAGTGGCCGAAAGTCCGTGGTCATCCTCGGCAGCGGGCCCAATCGCATCGGGCAGGGGGTCGAATTCGACTATTGCTGCGTGCGCGCCGTGATGGCCCTGCGCGAGCAGGGGTACGAGACGATCATGATCAACTCCAACCCGGAGACCGTCTCAACGGATTTCGACACGTCCGACAAGCTCTACTTCGAGCCGCTCACGCTCGAGGACGTGCTGGAGATCGTCGAGCGCGAGCAGCCGATGGGTGTCATCGTGCAACTCGGGGGACAGACGCCACTGAAGCTCACGCGTGGACTCGAGGCGGCTGGGGTGCGCATCCTCGGCACGTCGCCTGACTCGATCGACGCGGCGGAAGACCGCAGGCGCTTCGAGGAAATCGCGCGCGAGGTCGGCCTCACCCAACCGCCCAACGGCACGGCGACGAGTGTCGAGGAAGCGCTCGCGGCGGCGGAGCGGATCGGATACCCTGTGCTGGTGCGGCCAAGTTATGTGCTCGGCGGCAGGGCGATGCAGATCGTGTACGATCCGCCGTCACTGCAGGATTACTTCGCGACGGCGGCCCGCGTCTCCGAAGACCGGCCCGTACTCATCGACCGCTTCCTCGAGGACGCATACGAGGTCGATGTTGACGCCCTGTCAGACGGTCATCAGGTCGTCATTGGTGGCGTCATGCAACACATCGAGGACGCCGGCATCCATTCCGGCGATTCCGCCTGCGTCCTGCCGCCGTACCTCATCAGTGCGAAGGATCAGCAGACCATGCGCGACCAGACGGTCGCCATGGCGAAGGCATTCAAGGTCGTTGGCCTGATCAACGTGCAGTTCGCCATCCAGCACGGGATCGTTTACGTCCTCGAGGTGAACCCGCGCGCGAGTCGGACGATCCCGTTCGTCTCCAAGGCGATCGGGGTGCCGCTTGCATCGCATGCGGCGCGCGTCATGTGCGGGGAAACGCTGGCCGAGATCGGGTTTACGAAGGAAGTCATTCCGCCCTTCATCTCGGTGAAGGAGGCTGTATTTCCCTTCAACAAGTTCGCGGGCACGGATCCCGTGCTCGGTCCCGAGATGCGCTCAACGGGGGAAGTGATGGGCATCTCGGACTCGTTTGGCAGCGCGTTCGCGAAGGCGCAGCTCGCGGCGGGCAATGGGCTTCCGCTCGAAGGCGCGATTCTCATCACTGTGAATGATTCGGACAAGCCGAACGTGATGCCGATCGCGCGACGATTCCACGAGATGGGATTCTCGCTGCATGCCACAGGCGGTACGGCGAAGTACCTGCAGGCGCATGGCATTCCCGTAAGCACCGTGTTCAAGGTCCATGAAGGGCGTCCGAACTGCCTGGACCTCATCCTGAACGACGAGGTGCAGCTGCTCGTGAACACGCCCCTCGGCAAGCACTCCCAGTGGGATGACTACACACTGCGTCAGGCCGCTATCAGGAATCGTGTGGCGTACACCACTACGCTGTCGGCGGCAAGCGCAGCGAGCGATGCCATTCTCGCGCTCCGCTCGCGCGTGTCGTCCGTACGATCGCTCCAGGAGTGGCAGCAGGACATCCTCGACGCCGCGGCGGCACCGGCATGAGCGTGCACGAGACAGCCTTCGTGCACGAGTCGGCGTACGTTGACGACGGCGCGGAGATCGGAGCGGGCACCAAGGTCTGGCATTTCTGCCATGTCCTGGGGGGGGCGGTGATCGGTGTCGGCAGCTCGCTAGGCCAGAATGTCGTCGTGATGAGCGGTACGAAGATCGGCTCGAATGTGAAGATCCAGAATAACGTGTCGATTTACGAAGGCGTGGAGCTCGAGGACGACGTCTTCTGCGGTCCCTCGATGGTGTTCACGAACGTGATGAACCCGCGCAGTCACGTGTCGCGCAAAAATGAGTACCGTCGCACGCTCGTTGGCCGAGGCGCATCGATTGGAGGGAATGCGACAATCGTGTGTGGA
>JALYVY010000122.1 GCA_030852985.1 Gemmatimonadota bacterium
ACGTCACCGCGGCGCGACATGTCGAGCACCCCCGCCCTTACACGCACGGCCTCGAAGCGCATCCAGCCCTCCGCAATGGCGAGCTGCACAGCCTGCGGCAACTCGAGCTCCCCGCGCGCCGATGGCGTCACGGCGCGACACGCGCGAAAGATCTCACTCGTGAAGAGCCAGCAGTTGAGGCTCGCGTAGATCATCTCGCCGGGCGCCGCTGGATTCGGCGTGGCGACGATGCGTCGCAACTCACCGTCGCCATCGATCTCCAACGCGCCAAATCGCGCCACGTTACCCTCAGCCACGTTGCCCATGCTCACGAGCGCTTCACGATCGAACGCGATCAGTGCCGGCGTGCTGCGCCGGTGCAACTCAGCCAAGGCGTGCACCGGGTAATAGTTGTCGGAGTTGATGACGACAAACGGCGCGCCGTCGGCGAACTGCTCCGCCGCGAGGACGGCATCGGCGGTGCCGGCCGGCCGCTGCTGCACCGCGAAGGTGATGCGTACGCGAACGGGGACGACGTCTCGCTCATAGTAGTCGCGCACCGTCTGGTGCTCCGGCCCGATGACCAGGCAGACATCCGTAAAACCGGCGTCGGCGAGCGCGCTGATTATGAAGTCCATGAACGGCCGGCCGATCGGGATCATGCCCTTGACGCCGCTGTCCGCGGCGGCGGCCTGTGCGGCGTCGAGCGAGGCGTCATCGTCGGCCTTGCGCATGCGGGAGCCCAGCCCACGCGCAAGAATGACTGCCTTCGTCGTCATCGTCATGCGGCTTAGTGCCCCGCGTGCGCGCCGCTTGCCGGCGCGCCCATGCGCATGTCGTGCCCCTCCGACATGCGCTGCGGCCGGAAGCGAATGTAGATCGACAGACCCGAAGGCGTCCGCGTACCGTAATACGGCTGGAGGCCGCTCGGGATGACGTCGACCGACGCACGCGCGCCAATGCCCGTGCGCACCGCGCCCACGCGATCGAACTCGAAGACATAACCGGCCGCCAGCGACGTGATGTTGAACTCGCCCGACACACCCGGGGCGAGCGCGAGGTCCTCGGCGCCTTTCTGCACAAATTCCGCGCGGCCAAAGATGCTATGTGCCCCCCCGACCTCCAGGTTCGACTCCAGCAGGTAGCTCGGCTCCAGACGCGTACTGCCCGAGTGGCGATTCGCACCGTACACGAACGTCGTCGCGAGTTCCCCATGCTGGCCGAAGGTGCGTCCATTCATGATCGACGCATTGATCCGATGGACGGATTCAAGTGGCTTCAGCGCTTCGGGGCTCTTGAGGTATCCGTAGGATCCCGACAGGCTCCAGTGCGGCGACGGATTCCACGCGAGCCGCCCGGCATAGGAATCGAGGCTCCGTCCCGCGTAGTCGAAGTTGGTCCGGTTCTCGTCCGGCTCGCGGCCGTTGAACACGGAGCCCTCGAGACGCAGCGAGTGCGTGAAGATGCCCGCCGTCAGCACGCCGAAGCTGATATGCGTTGCGTCCTGCCAGTGGTGAGAGATCGGTGCCATCGGATCGTTCATCGCCGATGGCCGGTGCGGGAAGGCCACTGGTCCCATTGCTGGCTCGCCGACGGGCGCGAGGTAGAGCGATGCACCGAGCCGGCTAGAGATCGCGTGCTCGTAAAGGCCTGCAAGCTCCATAAACAAGTCGTGCGGATGCTGACGATCGTGTAGCGCTTCGCCCTGGAAGGTTTCGCCACTCTGCAGCAACAACGGATAACCCTTCCCGCCGACCGTCCACGGCTCCGCACTCAGCATCCCGCGCAACTGGAGCCGTCCGCCCCCGGCTTCGCGCGTTGCCATGAGCATCCCCCAGTTCACGCTGGCGAACTGCTCGTCACCACGCTTGCTGCCCTGCTTGTCGTACATCACGAACGCCACGCCATGCAGCATGATCTCCCAATTGCCCGCCATCAGGTGATCGGCATGCATGGGTGAATCGTCGGGGAGCCAGCTCGTGCCGGAACCGGTGCGCTCCATCGGAATGCCGAGCGGACCGTCGATCATCTGCATGCCGGCCATACCCTGCATGGTGCCAGTGTCGGCAGCGGCCATGCCCGCCATGCCTGGCATCGCGGCCATCTCCGCCTTCGTTGCGGAGTGACCCGTGTGACTCGGCATGTCCATGTGCTGCATGTCGTGCGACGCGGAGTCAGTCCCCGCCTTGCGCGTCATACCGGGCATGGCGGCGTGCGAGGTATCCATCATCGCCTTGTGGTCCATGGCGGGCATCGCAGACATGCCCGCATGCGCTGAGTCGTGCTTCGCCGGCATGGCCATGGGCATCGCGCCCATCCCGCCAGCGTTGGGCTTCGTCGTCGCAGCGGCGGGCTGCGTGGCATGCATTGTCTTCGCCGGGACCTTGGCCTTGGGCTTTGCTTTGGGAGTGGTAGTCGCAGTAGGCGCTCCCGTCGTCGATGACCGCGGCTTGGCGGATTTCGTCGCCGTCTTCTTCGGCGACGCCGGCATCTTCATTCCGGACATTCCGCTCATGCCCGGCATTGTGTGCTTCGTGGTGTCCTGGGCAGCGAGTTGCGTTGGCGCGAGCAGCAGCGCGACGATTGCGGCGCCAACGAGCTGCGGGGCAACGCGCGCGATCCATCGATCGCGCCCGTTGAAAACATGGGTCGACATGCGGCACATCCTGTGTGGTACTTCCGAGGGAGAGATCTCGACGGCGCACGTTCGCGTGCCGTCGTCACCGCGCCTGACTAACGTCAGGATGCGGCACGAACACCGATGGTCAGGAGTTCGGCTCTATGCCTTCGGGGGCGGCGGCTCCGGCGGCGCGCGGGGCGACGAGGGTGCGTCGGCCGAGGTGTATTGCTCGCGCGCCACGTCGGGGAGTGACGGCGCGCGACGCACCGTCTCCTCGGCGGTTCCCGTCAGCGAGCAGCCGGCAACGGATTCGCAGCAGCGCCGAGCGGGCGCCGTCGTACACGGCGGATTCGACGCGTGAGCCTGTGAGACGCCGGCGACGCCTGCCTCGGCCATCACCATTCCCGCCGGCATTGACGCATCATGCTGATCCATCGCGTCATGCGCCGTCGTGCGACCCGCGAGGGCACCGTGATGTCCTGCACCATGCTCACCACAAGCGCCATCACCCGACACCACCGCGAGGTGGAGCATGGTCAGGGTGGTAAGCAGTGCGGTGACGCGACGGAGGATCATGGATTAGCGGCTGTGCTTGTACATCAGGTCGACCAGTTCGTCATACATCACTTCGGCATTCTCGGGTCCGGACTTTATCGCCGACGTCGCGCAATGGCGGAGATGATTGCGCATGAGCTCGCGCCCCACGGAACGTAACGCCTCGTGCACCGAGGAGATCTGCGTCAGGATGTCGGCGCAGTAGCGGTCCTCGTCGACCATCTTTTGCAAGCCGCGCACCTGCCCCTCGATCCGGCGCAGGCGCTTGATGTTGCGCTCCTTCGCGTCGGGATCGACGGCCACCGCCTTCCGCCCTTCACCCTCATCCGGCAGCGCGCACCCGCATGCGATGGTGGCCACGACAGGCAGTTTTGCGCGCAGCGTCTTCGCCTTCATCGGTGACATTGCCTTACTCCTCCCCTGTGCCCAGAGCCAGGTTCGAACGTAGTCGCCGCCACGCCTTTACGTGAACCTGGCACGACGCAACCGCAGGCTGTTGGACACCACGCTCACGGAGCTGAATGCCATGGCCGCGCTGGCCAGGATGGGGCTCAACAACAGCCCGAACGCGGGATACAGCGCACCAGCCGCAATCGGGATGCCGATCACGTTGTACACGAAAGCCCAGAAAAGATTCTGCTTCATCGTGCGCATGGTGCGGCGCGAGAGCTCGATCGCCTGCCCGACGCCACGCAGGTCGCCGCGCATGAGCGCAACGTCCGCTGCCTCGACGGCGACGTCCGTCCCCGTCCCGATTGCGATGCCGATGTCGGCCTGCACCAGCGCAGGACCATCGTTGATCCCATCGCCCACCATCGCCACCACGCGACCTTCCGCCTGCAGCCGCTTGATCTCGGCTACCTTGCCCTCCGGAAGCACGCCGGCGACGACACGATCCACGCCCGCCGCGCCGGCGATCGCGTTTGCGGTCTGCTGGTTGTCTCCCGTGAGCATCACGACCTGCAACCCGATGCTGCGCATCCGTTCGACCGCCTCACGCGAGGTCGACCGCACAGGATCCGCGACGGCCAGCACGCCGGCGAGCGTTCCATCCACCGCGACATAGATCGCGGTCTTCGCCTCCGCCGACAGCCGGTCAGCGTCTGCACGCAACGTTGCAATGTCGACGTGCTGCTCCGTCATGAGCCGTTCGTTACCGACCGCCACGACCTTGCCATTCACGATGCCGGTCGCGCCGCGTCCCGTCAGCGACTCGAACCCTTCGACGGCGGGAACCGTGAGCTCCAATTCCTTCGCGCGACGCACGATGGCATCGGCGAGCGGATGCTCGCTCGATGCCTCCACCGACGCGACGAGCGCCAGCAGCTCGTTGGTCTGGCGCCCTGCGCCTGGCACACCCACGACATCGGTGACCGTCGGCTTCCCCTCCGTGATCGTTCCCGTCTTGTCGAGCACCACGACATCGACATCACCCGCGCGCTGCAGCGCCTCGCCGCCCTTGATGAGGATCCCCATCTCCGCGCCACGACCCGTGGCGACCATCACCGCCGTCGGCACGGCAAGACCCATCGCGCACGGACAGGCGATGATGAGCACCGCGACCGCTGTCGCAAAGCCTCGCACCGCTGCAGCGCCGGCAAGCCCTCCGGTAGCATGCACGGAGACGAACCAGACGACGAACGTCACGATCGCGAGGCTCATGACGACCGGCACGAACACGGCGCTCACGCGGTCCGCGAGCGCCTGGATTGGTGCGCGGGAGCCCTGCGCATCGCGCATGAGCTTCACGATCTGCGCAAGCACGCTATCGGCGCCGAGCGTGGTGGCGCGATAGCGGAAGGCACCGGTGCCGTTGATGGTGCCGCCAATCACGCGCGCGCCGGTGTCCTTCTTCACCGGTAGTGATTCGCCCGTCAGCATCGACTCGTCGACCGCACTCGTGCCGGAGATGACTTCGCCGTCGACCGGAATGCGCTCACCGGGGCGCACGACGACGACATCCGTCGCCTTCACGTCGTCGATCGGGATGTCGACCTCGTCGTTGCCGCGGACGACGCGCGCCGTCTTGGGCTGCAGGTGCGCAAGTGCGCGCAGCGCCGCGGACGTCTGCCGCTTGGCGCGCGCCTCGAAGGCGTTGCCCGTGAGGATGAGCGCGATGATGATGATCACCGCCTCGTAGTAGACATCGGGCTGCACGCCGCCGCGCAGGAAGAAGCCGGGGGCGACCGTCGCGATCACCGAATAGATGAACGCCGCACCCGTTCCCACAGCGACGAGCGTATCCATGCTCGCCGAGTGATGCTGGAAGGCGGCCCAGGCCCGCGTGTAGAAGTGGCGGCCCGCCCACGTCATCACAGCGACCGTGAGTGCGAGCAGGAACCACGTGCTCGGCCCGCGCGTCATGCCACCCATGGTCGTCATCGAGACGATCATCGCGATGGCGCCGGCAATCCCGCTGCCGATCGCCTTGCGGCGCAGCTCCGAGAATTCGGCGGACGTCGCCTCGTCGCGTGCCGCCTGCTCGTCGAACGTGCTTTGACCAACGACGGGAAGTTCCGCGCCATAGCCTGTCGAGCGAATCGTCTCGAGCAGCGCGTCGGGATTCACCGCGTCCGGGTCGTAGTCGATTGTCGCGTTGCCCATCATGAGGTTCACCGATGCGTCGACGACGCCTGGCGTCTTGCTCAACGTCCGCTGGACTCGTCCCTGGCAGGCGGCGCACGTCATGCCCGAAACGGGAATGACGATCTGCTCGGTGGTGGCGGTCGTCATTCTGCCACCAGCTTGCCGTGGAGCATCCCCATTCCGCAGGTGAACTCGTACGTCCCGGCCGAAGGCGGTGTGACTTCGAGTGTAGTCGTCTTGAACGCGGGGAGGAATTTTTTCACGCCGAACGAAGGAAAAACAACTTCCTCCGAGCAGCTCGACGTCTCCTGCCGGTCGAAGATCAGGCGCACAGGCTTGCCCGCGGCCACACGCACCGTGGCGGGCTCGTATCCGCCATGCACGGCGATGTGCACCTCCTGCATGCCGGCGCTCCCGGTGATGGCGACGGCCGCGGCAACCCCGCGCGTCGCGAAAAAGAAGTACCAGTTCACCCAGGCGAGCGCGCCGAGTCCGGCGGTGATGACGATCCAGTCGGTACTCTGCATGCTATGCTCCCGTCGTGGCTCCAACGTCTCCGGCGACACGAGCCGGATAGCCAGCCGCCCCAAGTGCGACGGTTGCCGCCGCCACGACCTTGTCGGTCGCTCCGTTGTCGAAGGTGATGGTGGCACTCCCGATGGCGACGTCGGCGCCGGTGATGCCGGGCACGTCGGCGAGGACCTTCTTTACGCGTGCGACACAGTGGCCGCAGCTCATTCCGCTGATGGCGAGACTAATGGTGTCGCCGTGGGTATTGGTGTCTTGCATTGCTGCTCTCCTGTTTCAGGCGGTGTGGGTGAATACCCCCCGCTGGTATAAGTTACATACCCCTACCCCCTATGTCAATGGCACGCGAGTCGTCGCGGCGCCGCTTGGCCTGTCCACTCCTCCGGCCGATGGTCGCGCATTGCATCATGGCTTCGGCGTCGCCATCATCTGGCCGTGCATGCCCATCATCCGCGTCATGCGCGCATGGTAGGCAGGCATCGCGGCGTTCATCTGTGCACCCGTGAGCCCCGCCATGTGACTGAGGTCCTGGCGAATCGAGTCGGTCGTGGCGCCCCAGTTCATGTTCTTCGCCATGGGCATCCCTTGTACATCAGCGCTCATCCTGGAGAGCATGGCCCCAGCGGCCTGACGGTGCGCCGGAAACGCCGCCGCGATCTGCGTCGCGCTCATCCCGTCCATCGCGCGAAGGCGCGTCTCCATGGAGTCCGAGACGCTGGCGCCAGTCATGGCACCCATGCTTCCCATGCCGCCCGCGCTCCCCATCATGGCACTTCCATTCCCCTGCATCGGTCCTTCGAGGGACCCCGCCCTGGCGCTCGCGACCGAGTCGGCGGTGCTCGTTTTTCCTCCGGCCGGCGAGCATGCGGCGAGCGTGGCGGTGAGCGCGGCAGCCGCCAACAGGGACAACGCTGTAACGGTCTTCACGGTATGACTCCTTCTACGAGGATGAGTGGGACCTGCACGAGTACTCTCGTCGTCAAGCGCGACGCACATCGTCGACGGCGCCTGGCTTGTGGCGACGCTTCTCGTTGTGGGGCACTTAGCCGCAACAGCATCCGCCGCCCGGCGCCGCCTTGCCCGTGCCAACCGCCGCGCCGACAAGCGCACCGGAGTCAACAGCGTCATAGCCCGCATTGATCACGGCCTGGGCAATTGCCGCTCGAGAGATTTGCGACTCGTCGTAGGTGACCGTCGCCGATCCGACGCTCACCGCATCGACGCGCGTGCCTGATAGCGCGCCCAGCGCATTTCGCACCCTGGTCACGCAACCGCCGCAGGTCATGCCGGAGATTTCCATCGTCATTTGTTGCATTGATGAACCCTCGAAGAAACTTCGTCGCCGACGTGGGCACCATCTCGACGGTCGCGAGGGCCCACCACGGATGGTTCGGACGGAGTGCAGGCCGCCAGTCCGAACCCAACCCGAGTCACTGGGACTCTGCGGGCTCGCGTTCATTGCATGTGGCTGCACAATGCGAGCCGTCTTCTGCCCCGCACGCATGATCACCGCTGCACGTTGGAGTCGAGAACGTACTCCACCGGCGGTCGCTGACATGCAGCGTCGCCCGACGCTAAGGGGCCGCGCGCGGGGTCGAGTGAATGTGGGACAGATGCAGCACGTCGCGAACCCGCTCGCGGACCGCCGTATCACCGGTCAGCACCACAATCACCATGTTGTTCGCCGTCACGAGCGCGGGGGGCTTCTTCCACATCAGCGCCCCGTCAGGCATTCGCATGAGTTTGTAGAACCGATCAATATCCGGCGCGGTCGCGTTGGCGTCTCCATAGAGATAGACCTCCAGCTCCGCGCCCGGGATGAGGACGCGCGTACCGGGGACCGCCATGTGCTTCACCTGGACAGGCCCGGCGAGCGTCGGCGGGAGACCGGCGCTCGCGAGCCGCTCGAGCAGGAAGTCGACGGTCCAGGTCACCGGGAACAAGCTGACCGAGTCGCGCGCGGGCACGGCGGAGAGCACCGGATCGGCGGCCGGAAACGACTTGCCCTTCGCGTCCGGCACTATCGTGTCCGCGAGTCTGTCGCTGGAGTCACGGCCGCATGCGATCTGTATGACGAGCAGGGCGGCGCCGGCCGCGGCAACACTGGTGCGTATCATCGCGCGCTCACCGCCGGAGTGTTGGCCGCCCGTCCGTACCTAACACGAGTCCGGGAGGAATTCTGCCGGCTCGTGTCCACAGCATCGCCGTGCACAATGCGAGCCGCTCCCAATGCGCGAGTTGCTCGATTCTCGCTTGGCAGCACACCAATGCTCAGTGAATGCCGATGGAAGATCGCAGCTCGGGATCGTGACTTGCTCTGCGCTCGCTTGCGGCGTTACAGCGCGTTACTCCTGTGACAGGATCGCGCTGTTGGTCTCTCGCATAACGCTGCAGCCTCCAACCGGCACCCGCATGTCCTCGATGCACCGCACCATATCCGGCGACATCATCGTGCAGCACCTCGGCACAGACGCCTTGATGATCGATCCGGTGCTCCTCGCCAAACATGGCCGGAGCGCGCGCACGCTGGTGAAGGAAGGTCCGCTCCGCCTGACGCTCATGGGCCTTGCCGCTGGCGGCGTCCTTCCGCCGCACAGCACCGACAATCCCGTGTCGATCCAGGTGCTGAATGGCGACGTGACGTTTTACGCACTCGACAAGGAGTACGTGCTCGCTCCCGGCGACGTGCTGGTCTTTGCCGCGCGTGTGGAACACGCCGCGGAGTCGGTGCACGGAGCGCTCTTCCTGCTCACCGTGGCGCACATTCCGCCCGGCGGAGACGCGGCCGCCGCGATGACGTTGGACTATCCCCTGAGTGAATCGGCAAAGGAGCGGTGGCTTGACGACGGCGGAGCGCCGCTCGTCCCTGCGGACCTGCGCGGTCAGGGACAAGGTTCGTAGCCCGCGTTCAACCACTCGGCTTTCACCGACAAGCGCCAGCCACCGCGCAGTTACGGGGATGTGCCCGAGGGCGGTGCTCCAGCAAGGACGTCGTTGATGATCGTTTGCGCCTCCTCCAGCACCCGATGCAGATGATCGGCGCCCTTGAAGCTCTCAGCGTAGATCTTGTAGATCTCCTCCGTGCCCGACGGACGCGCCGCGAACCATCCGCTCCTGGCAACCACCTTCACTCCGCCGATCGGCGCACCGTTCCCAGGCGCCTTGGTGAGTACCTTCTCGATCTTCTCGCCTGCCAGCTCGGTGATGGTGATCTGCTGTGCCGAGAGCGCCGCGAGGAGCGCCTTTTGAGCGGGCGTCGCTGGTGCCTCGACGCGGTCATAGACCGGTTCACCGAGCTCGCGCGTGAGGTCGCGATAGAGCTCGCCCGGATCTCTACCCATCCGCGCCGTGATTTCTGCCGCGAGCAACGCCGGCACCATGCCATCCTTGTCCGTCGTCCAGACCGTGCCGTCTAGCCGGACGAACGACGCTCCCGCGCTCTCTTCGCCGCCAAAGCCGAGCGAGCCATCGAGCAATCCATTCGCGAACCACTTGAATCCAACCGGCACTTCATAAAGGCGCCGACCGACCTTCGCCGCCACGCGATCGATCATCTGGCTGCTCACCAGCGTCTTGCCAATCGCCGCGTCCGTACGCCACTCCGGCCGGTGCTGGAACAGATAGTCGACCGCGACGGACAGGTAGTGGTTGGGCGGCAGCAATCCTGCGCTTCGCGTGACGATGCCGTGCCGGTCATGATCGGTGTCGCAGGCCCAGGCGATGTCGAAGCGATCCTTGATGTCGATCAACCGCTGCATCGCATAGGGCGACGACGGGTCCATGCGAATCTGGCCGTCCCAATCCACGGTCATGAAGCGGAAGGTAGGATCGACCGCCTCGTTCACGACCGTGAGGTTGAGCCCGTAGCGGTCGGCGATCGGTTCCCAGTAGTGGACCCCTGCACCTCCGAGGGGATCCACACCGAGGCTGATCGTCGCGCCTCGGATGACATCCATGTCGATCACGTTGCCGAGGTCGGCGATGTAGGCCGTCTGGTAGTCGTGGCGATGGGTCGTGCTCGCGCCAAGCGCCTTCGCATAGGAGGTTCGCTTTACGTCCTTGAGTCCAGCGGTGAGAAAGTCGTTGGCCCTGGCCCCAATCCAATTCGTGACACTGGACTCCGCGGGGCCGCCGTTGGGCGGGTTGTACTTGAAGCCGCCGTCGTGCGGCGGGTTGTGCGACGGCGTGATGACGATGCCGTCGGCGAGCCCGGTCTTGCGCCCTCGGTTGTACACGAGAATCGCGTGTGAAATGACCGGCGTCGGCGTGTAGGCATCCCGCTCTGAGAGCATGACCTCCACTTCGTTGGCCGCGAGGACTTCGAGCGCACTCGCGAGCGCCGGCACCGAGAGCGCATGCGTGTCGATGCCCATGAATAGCGGCCCGTCGATCTGGTGCTGCTTTCGATACAGGCAGATCGCCTGGGTGATAGCGAGGATGTGCCACTCGTTGAACGCCCGGTCGAACGACGATCCACGATGCCCCGACGTGCCGAACGCCACCCGTTGTGCAGCAATCGAGGGATCGGGCACGTCGGTGTAATACGCGGTGATGAGCCGTGGAACGTCGACCAGCGTTGCGGGATCCGCCGGTTTTCCCGCCAATGGACTGATGCGCATGTGCTCGTGCCTCCTTTACGCAGTGAGCTGTTTCCGGTCGACGACACCCCCTTATCCGCCACGCGGTCCACGCGCATCATCGCTATCGACCCGGAAGTGACTTTCCGTCGAGCTCCTCTTCGAGCCCAAGACGGGAGAACCCTGACATGGCTACACCAGCGTCACGCACGCGCCGATTCCAACGCGCGTCAACGGGGGGCGGACGAGGTGACCAGCGCAGCGCCGCGGACGGCGGCCACGAGCGCTTTGTCGCGGTCATAGATGTCATTGGCGAACTGCAGCACCCCATCACGCTCGAGGACCGTGAAGTAGACGATGTACACCGGCAGCTTTTTGTCGAGCGTGACGCGATGGTCGTTATCGCCGCGGGACATGGCGTCCTTCACCCGCGATTCATCCCACCCGAGCACGAACTGAGCGAGCGCCGCCGGATCCTGCACCCTGATGCAACCGTGGCTGAAGGCCCGCACGCGCTCGTTGAACAAGCCCCGTGCGGGTGTGTCGTGCAGGTAGATGTTGAAGTCATTGGGGAAGATGAACTTCACGAATCCAAGGGCGTTGCCGGGCCCGGGCTTCTGCCGCACGTAACTCCCCCAACTCGCCTTGGCCCGCTCGTAACCATTGCGCGCGAAGTAACCAGGGTCGCGCCGTTGCTTTGGCCAGAGCTCATTGGCTGCGATGCTCTCGGGCACGTTCCAGTAGGGCCGGAACACCAGGTACGTCATCGAGTCGCTGAACACCGGAGTCGAGCGACCGCCGTATTCGGCGCCAACCACAATGCCCATGGTGAGTACCTCGTCGCCGGCATCGTACGCCGTTAGGCGAAATGCGGGAACGTTCACGAGGATGTAGCGTGCGCCAAGCGATCGCGGCAGCCACCGATGCCGCTCCAGGTTGGCGGCGATCTGCTGCGTACGATATTCCGCGCTGCGGTTGAGGGAGGCAAGCGTTGCCGGCCCAACGATGCTGTCCACCGCAAGTGCGTGGCGCCGCTGATACTCGGCCACCGCGCCCGCCATCATCCCGCCGTACACCACGCGAGTCGCCGCACCGGCATTCCCATTCCCGGCCGAATCTACCGGCGTTAGAGCAACCAGCTCCGCATAGTCTTCGACATGAAGGCGCGCGAGAAGCTTGCCAAGCGATCCGGCCGGCGCGGCGTCTCCCGGGTGCAGGACCTCGAGCTCCGGTATCGTGGGCCATCCTCCAGACGCCACAATCGCGCGGTAGCGTGCAAGCGCGCGTACGAGGACATCGTAATTCGCGTCGTGCGGACGCAGGGCGCCGAGCGCTTCGCCGAGTGAGGGTTGCGCGACAGTCGTGAGTATGACGTGCTCGACGTCGACATCCTGCGGATCGATGTGCCATTCCCTGTTCACGGAACGCGGATCAACCTGGCCGGTCAGGAGATCTTCGGCGTAGCTGACGAACGCAGCGCTGATGAGGACGTCGGCTCGCGCGATGGCGTCCGCGGTGGGCTCACTGGACAGCCGTCGGATGGCGTCACGGATCTGCCCGAGCGGAAATTCCGCAACGTCGAGCGCCTGTGCCGGCGCTGCGGCGATGGTGTCGAGCAGCACGCGTCCGCGCGCATTCAGTCGTGTGCCATCGAGCCAGCGTGTGGATGCTCCTGACCGATACAGCGCGCGCACATGTTGCCAGCGATGGTCCGCATAGCGAGAGAGGAGCGGACGGGCAGATATGACCCGCTCGATTGCGGCCGCCACGCTGTCGGCGCTACCTGCGCTCTCGGGCCGGGCCGGCGCGCGTGGGCCGCCAGCGAACAGCAGCATGAAGACAAGAGAAGCGAATGAGGTCATCATTGTCCTGTCTTCGCAAGTATCGCCCCGTTGGTGCTGCCGCGTGACGATGGTCCGCGGGAGACGGGATCAGCGACGCGCCTGCCCAATCACAGGCGCAAGTCGTGATTGCGATGCCATCAGCATCGGTAATCGACCGATGGGCCGGAAGGAGATTGTCCCCTCTGGGTTATCCCTGGCCCACGGGTTTGTCTCGTCACAGCTCGCGGGACAGACCGGCTTCTCTGCCGAAGATCTCGGGCTGCTCTGGCGCGCACTCCGTGGTATGTTCGAGAGTAGACCGCTCGGCGGTACGCGACCTGATGACTGCGCAGGGCCTGTGAGCGTTCGAGCACGAAAACCCCTTGCCGATGCGGAGGCGACAGCACCAAACCGGCCCGGTTCTTCTCGGACTACGAGGTCACCGTGAATCTCACCGATCTGCCTCGCGGAATTCGCTGCCAGCAGCTTACGTAGCCCGAGCGGAACGAGGATATATGAACGAGCTAGGTCTATGACCGCCTGATTGGTTTGTAAATACTTGTATCGAAGAATGGATCGTGGTTGTATAGTGGGGCATGCCACGTCCTCCTGTGCCGTTCCGATTGCTGGCGCCCGACCGAAAAGAACTCG
>JALYVY010000310.1 GCA_030852985.1 Gemmatimonadota bacterium
GAATCCCTCGCTCACCTACATGGCGATGACGGCGCGCGCGGCGGACTTCGCCGTGAATGAGCTGAAGCGCCAGAACCTCTGACCGGAGCGATCATGTCGACGGACATCAAGGACGAAGACCAGAACGCGATCACGCGGCGCGAGGCCATCTGGCGTGTGACGGCGCTCATGGGCGGTGTCGCGCTCATTGGCGGCACGGCGATGCTCTCGGGCTGCAAGGATAGCGGAAGCGCGAGTACGACGGACACCACGGCGGCGAAGCCATTCACGACGGACGACATCGCCTTTCTCGACGAGGTGGCGGACACCATCCTCCCGACCACGAAGACGCCAGGCGCCAAGGCCGCGAAGACCGGTGCGTTCATGGCATTGATGGTGACGGACAGTTACCACGCCGGCGACGCGAAGATCTTTCGCGAAGGGATGAAGGCGCTCGACGAGGCGAGCAAGAAGGCCAACAACGTTGGCTTCATGGCGGCGACGCCGGCGCAGCGGCTCGCGCTCCTCCAGACGCTCGACATGGAGCAGAAGAAGCAGTCCGACAAGATCGACGCCGACATGCGCGCCGATGCAAAGCGTCGTCGCGAAACGACGTCGCCCGCCGTGCCGGATTCGGTGAAGCCCGGCCAGCCGAACGCCAGCGACGCGCACCTGTCCGACCTGCGGACGGCGAACGCGCCGGAAGCGAGCACGGATACCTACAATACGGCCGGCATGTTCAAGTCCCCGCCGCACCACTACTTCCGCATGATGAAGGAGCTGGCACTGCTCGGCTACTTCACCTCGGAGATCGGTTGCAAGCAGGCGCAACACTATGCGGAGACGCCCGGTCGCTATGACCCGTGCATTCCCTACACGAAGGGCGACCCGGCGTGGTCCGCGCACGCGTAGCCATGCCGCCGACCTTCGCGAACGGAAAGATCTGCTACCTCGAGATGCCGGCGTCGGATGTTGCGACGTCGGCGTCGTTCTACCGGACGTGCTTCGGTTGGGACATCGGCGAACGCGGCGATGGTACGACGTCGTTCACCGATACGGTCGGTCAGGTGAGCGGTTCGTTCGTGACTGGTGTGGCAGTGCACGAGGGTGGAATCATCATCTCGATCATGGTGAGCGACATGACCGCGTCGATCGCGGCGGTGAAGGCGAACGGTGGCGTGATCACGCAGCCCGTTGGCAAAGACCTGCCCGAGATCACGGCGCGGTTTCGCGATCCCGCTGGCAACGTGATGGGCCTGTATCAGCAGCGCAGTCTCTCCACCTGATCGCCGGGCCGCGGCCATGAGGGAGTCATCACCTCGTGACGCGCCATTTCACCCTCCCACCGAGCGGATCTCCCACGAGCCGAGCGCCATCGACGCGCAGCGACTGCACGCCGCTGCCCGGCATCGCGAAGGTGCCGGTCGACGTCCCACCATCCGTGCTGAACACGCGCAGCTGCACGTCATTCCAGTTCATTTGCGACGTACTTTGCGCCACCGCGAGGTGCGGCAGCACCGTGTGGTTCTTCACCATCAGCACAATCGGGATCGGTCCTGCGGCGATGTCATGCCACTTCCCACCCTCGTAGGATTTTCCGGTCTGATAGTCGATCCACATACCGGGCGGCAGGTAAACTTTCCGCCCGGTCGCAGCATCCTCAATCAGCGGCGCAACGAGCAGGCTCGAGCCGAACATGTATTCGTCCTCGATCAGCCACGACGTCGGATCACTCGGATGCTCGAAGAACAACGTCCGCAACATCGGCCACCCTTTCGCGGACGATGTCTGCGCCTCGGCGTAGATGTACGGCATGAGCGTGTACTTGAGTTCCGCTGCACGGCGAAAGTCCACCACCAGCTCCGGGTCGTACTCCCACGGCTCGCGTGGCGGTGCGCCGTGGTTGCGCGTGTGCGACGTCAGCACCCCAAACGCCATCCAGCGCCGATACAAATCGCGCGGCGCCTTGGTGACGAACCCGCCGACGTCGTGGCTCCAATACGTGAAGCCCGACATCCCGAACGACAGCCCCGCACGCAGCTCCGCGGCCATCGACGAATTGGTATTCTCGGCATCGCCGCCCCAGTGCAATGGATAGCGCTGGCTGCCCGCCCATGCACTCCGCGCCCAGATGATGCCGTCGCCGCTCTTCTCCTTCGTGAGGTCCCACACCGCCTTGTTGTAGCGTAAAGGGTAGAGGTTGTGCTCGTACCATCCTGTACGACCCGATGCGTAAAGCCCGTCGAGCGGTGCATTCTCGCCGAAGTCCACCTTGATCGCGCCGACACCCATGTCGAGCAGCGGGCTGAGCTTCGCGCGATACCATGCGACGGCGGCTGGATTGCTGAAGTCGAGCACCGCGTCGTCGGGACTCGGGCGACCACCGGCATCCTTCACCGTGAGCCCCTGGTCGATCAGCTCCTTCGACAGCGCGTTCTTCGGCGTGAAGTACGTGTACTGCCAGAGGCTGACGTGAAAACCATCCTTCTTCAGGTCAGCGATCATCTTCGCGGGATCGGTGAATCGCGTCTTCGAGAATTGGTAGTCACTCCGCCAATCCGTCTCGAACCATCCCGTATCGAGATGGAGGACATCTGCTGGAATGCGATACTGACGCAGCTTTGCGGCGACGTCGCGCACCTCCGCTTCCGACTTGTAGGTGATGCGACTCATCCACAGCCCGAACGACCAGAGCGGCGGAACAGGACTGCGCCCGGTGATCGCCGTGTACTCGGTGAGCACGTCTTTCGGCTCGCCGATGAAGATGAACAGGTCGAGCAGCTCATCGCCCGAATAGATCGTGTTGTGGGCGTCGAATTCCGCGCCCACATCGAACGTCACCGGCGCACTGGTGTGGACGAACATCGCGTAGCCGCGGCTGCTTGTGAAGAACGGCACGGCCTTGTATTGCACCCGGCTCTGCGCCCCCATCGCATCGCGGATGAACGCGATAACGCGCTGCCCCCGCTTGTTGAGGCGCGTGAACGATTCGCCGAAGCCATATATCCGCTCGTCGGGCGCCAGCTCGAATGTCGCTGCGGTACTGCGGCCGAAGTCGCGCGCGCGTCGCACGAACGAGAACGGCACGTACGGGGTGAACGATCTCGGCTCGTTGAAGCGCTGCGTCTGCGTGAGGAACTTGCCCGCGCTGTCGAAGAGTTGCACCGACCATGGATTGCGCGTGATCTTCACGCGGCCAAAGGCGCTGGTATAGGTCACCGCGCTATCCGTCGACATCATGCGCCACGACGGATCACTCGGCACCGGCCCCGCGAGCATCAGCGAAGGCGGGCCGGCCATGATCGCGGGCGGCAGGTCGCGCGTGCTCATGCGCAGCCGCAGAGTGCGCGGGCTCACGAAGGAAATTTCGAAGGGCAGCGCGGGATCACGGTCGTACTCGGTCGCGGGAAACTCGGTGGCTGCCGCCCGCGAGAAGCTGAGGTCGACCTTGTTGAAGTTGTACGATGCTGACGTTGTATAGCGGTCCCACTGGAGCGTGCCCACGCCCGTTCGTGCGTCGAATGCCGTCAATCGACTGGCCGCGAACAGCGTCTGTTTCGGCGTGCGGAATTCCTTCGCCACGTCGACGATGTCGCCGAGCACCTGGGCGGTAGCGACCGGTGCTTTCGCGGCGACGAGGGCTGTGCAGAGGCCAGCGAACCGGATGCACCGAAACAGCGGGGAGAGGCCTTGCACTGACATTGATGGTCTGGGTGCGAAGTGACGACGAATGGTGGCGGCCTGCGCAAAAGCGAAGTTTGATGAAGGATGCGTCAGCAACGCAATCTGATGTCACGCATCCTTGAAGACGATACCAGACACTTCGTGTTCCTGCATCGCGCGGCGCACTGTGTCAGACACGACAATCGTTGACGGCCAGTCCTTGATGCGAAACATCTGTGCGTCACCAGCCGCCGTCGGAAGCACGTGGATATTCCACAGCGTCCGGTACTTGCCACCACCCGGTGAGGGGTTATCCGCTGTCGCGAACTCGATTCCGGAACGCTCTTCGTCCACACAGTCGAGCATTGGCAGGACATTTATCGCGGTGAACACTTCACCTTCATTTTCAACGACCACATCGATGCACTCGACATCCGCTCCTGCGAGGGCCCGAAGCAGGTCTGCGATTGATCTCCTGACTATGGGAATGGTCAGAATCATATCAACGTCGACTTCAATGCCGGGATAGGCCACCTTTGTGCGAAGAGGAGCACTACCCATGAATGGAGTGCCACTCGAGACGCTTAATATCGGCAGCTTCTCGAAAGACGCCTGCGTCGGGTACGCGAAACGGCGACGCTGGAGCGACATATCTTCGCGCAAGATGTAGTACTTGATGTTGACCCGGATTCGAGGCGTTGGACGATGCTGACGGTCTGCGACGTGCACTAGAATATGCCCGTGCTGCATCCACCAGAAGGTCGCGTGTCTCCGCCCGGCTTCGCATCGCATTGCGCGCGTATACGCATGGGGAAGCTTTGTGCCCTGATTGCCCTCTTTTGCGTACTCGCCACCCACGTCGGCGCGCAGGATCGCACCACCACACTCGCTGGGCGCACCACATCCGTCTGGGAACCCAC
>JALYVY010000123.1 GCA_030852985.1 Gemmatimonadota bacterium
GCATGTACACCGAGGACTCGAACGCGTATCAGGAAGTCGTCGATCGCCTGGCGCGTAAACTCACCTTGGCGGCGACGAAGGTTCCTGCGCCGGAGATTCGCAAGGCGCCGGACGCGTCGATCGGGATCGTCGGACTCGGCGGATGCCATGCGGCGCTGCTCGAGGCAATCGACATCCTGGCGTCGCAAGGCATCGTGGCGGACTACATGCGCATTCGTGGATTTCCATTCGATGCGCCGGTGCGGGCATTTCTCGATGCGCATCCGGTGACGTTCGTCGTCGAGCAGAATCGCGATGCGCAGCTCAGGTCACTGCTGGCGATCGAGACAGGGAAGCCGCGGGATGAGATGACGTCAGTGCTCGACTACGGTGGAATGCCCTTGACGGCTGGAAAGGTGGTCGCAGCAGTCATGCAGCACGTAGCTAGTTCAACAGAAGCCCCGGGCCCTGGGCACAACAGCGGGGCTCGGGCTATTGCGGGCCGTGGCTAGGGCGATGGGCTGAGGGCCATGGGCACGGGCTCGAGCCCGCCCAAGCCCGCGCCCATGCCCAAGCTCCAGCCCCGGTTTGCTCAGCAGTTTGATGCCCACTGCCCATCGCCCGGCTTTTGGTACACACTGGAATCCAAGATGACATCAATAGCTAAGCCTCCTATTCGGCATCCCGGCCTCAAGAAGAACTCGCTGGGCTATACCGTACGAGATTACGAAGGGGCGATGTCGACACTCTGTGCCGGATGTGGGCACGACTCCGTCACCGCCGCACTGATCCAGGCCTGCTTCGAGCTGTCGCTGCCTCCGCACCGCGCGGCCAAGATGAGCGGTATCGGCTGCTCGTCGAAGACCACCGCGTACTTCATGCGCCAGAGCCACGGCTTCAACTCCGTGCACGGTCGCATGCCGTCGGTGACGTCGGGCGCCAATGCGGCCAATCGTGGGCTCACTTACATCGGCATCTCCGGCGACGGCGATTCCCTCTCCATCGGACTCGGCCAGCTTTGCCACGCCATCCGTCGCAACGTGCGGATGCTCTACGTCATCGACAACAATGGCGTATACGGTCTGACCAAGGGGCAATTCTCTGCGTCGGCGGACATCGGCTCGACGTCGAAGAAGGGCGAGGCGAACGTGCAGCCCCCGATCGATCCGGTGCTCCTTGCGCTGACGCTCGGTGTCACGTTCGTCGCGCGCGGCTTCTCGGGCGACAAGGCGCAGCTGGTGCCCATCCTCAAGGCAGGCCTGTCGCACAACGGACTCGCGCTCGTCGACATCATCTCGCCGTGCGTAACGTTCAACGACCACGACGGATCCACCAAGAGCTACAAGTTCACGCGAGAGCATGAAGTCGAAATCTCGACGGCGGACTTTGTACCGCTGCGGCGCGAGATCACCGTGCCCGAGACCAATGAGCCCGTGTCAGTGGTGACGATGCACGACGGATCCGTCGTACGCTTCCGGAAGACGTCGGACTCGTACGACGCGACCAACCGCGAGCAGGCCTACTCGCACATCCGCGCGTGCCAGCAGCGTGGGGAAGTTGCCACCGGTCTTCTCTTCATCGACGAGACGGGTTCGGACATGCACGCGGTGGCGAAGACGGTCGAAACGCCGCTCGTCGACCTGCCGCACGAGCAGCTCTGCCCTGGCAATGCGGCGCTGCAGTCACTGATGGAGCGCTACAGATAGTCTGCTCGCGTAAAAGCCCAAAAAACGGAACAGCAATTTACCACAGAGGTCACAGAGGTCACGGAGGAAAGCGGAACTGCGCAGTCCTCCGTGTTCTCCGTGACCTCCGTGGAAATTGCTGTTAAGGCCGATTCTGACTGAACATCATGGTCTATTCGGGCGTTGCGCTACGCGGCTTGGCTGAGCGCCCGCTCGACTGCGACCCCTGGCTCTTTGGCGCTTCGCCTGGCCGCGACTCGGCCTGACGCGGCTGGGGTGCTGTCGGCGGTGTGAACTCGCGGCGCGGCGGCTCGGGAGGGCGCGCGTGCGCGGTGCGACTGTCGTTTCCTGACTGACGCACGTCCGTGGTGCGGTCGTCGCCCTTTGAGCGGCCACGGGCACCGCCGGTGGGATCGTTATGCAGCACGATCACCGGTGGGTAGTAATAGCCCACGCGTGAGCCGGACGTCCCATAACGTCGACTCTCATACCCCCAGCCGTAGCCGAATCCGGCGCCATCACCCAAGCGGCTGCCGTTGCCGTAACGCATTCCGTAACCGAATGCCGGCGCTCCGAACCGATAGCCGAACGGGAACGCGCTCCAACCCCACGGATCGTACTCATAAATGTGGACCGTAAGGCGACTGCGACTGCCCTGATCCCATGCATCGGCCGAGGTGCGGCCGTATTGGCCATTGTTGCCATACCGCCCGTAGCTGCCGTACTCGCCTCCGACGCTGTTCCAGCCAAACGGTGAATACGGATACATGTAGACGTGATGCGCGGCGACCTCCGTCGGTCTCGAGACGGCGATCATTGCATCTGTCACACGCGCCGGAACTCCCGCATCAGCGAGCTCGTTGAGCGAACGGGCATCCATGGGGTAGACCTGCCCGGCCTCCAAGACCCACGATTCCACGACGGCTGCGTCGACGGTATGACTCGCCTCGACAATCGCCTTGGTCGAGAACGGCGAGCCGGCCAGCGTGCGGGCGTCGTGAAAGAGAATCTCGTTGCGCCGATCGAAGGCATCTGCGATCTCGCGGGGCACAACGGTCGGCACGCCGATGTCATGATACCGGGCGACGCGCACGTCGGAACCGCCGCCAGCAGCCACTCGGCGGACGTCGATCCACTCGCCCCCTCGTGTGATGGCAAGGATGGCGTTCATGTCGGACGCGAGGCCGTCGCACGTGACGTGTGATTGCAGGAAGACTCGGCGTCCGTCACCGGACCAGCGCGCGCTCTCGGTGCCCTGGCATCCCGGCGCGGTCACTGCATGCGTCGCCCCGGTGGCGTCGATGCGGTTCTGGGAGACGACCTTCCCCTCGGCGATGGCCGATACGTCGACGGCCTCGGGCTCGGAGGTCGGCGTGACACAGAAAATACGGGGGGCGCCGGGGCCAGTCTCCCGCAATCGCTCCGCAGGTGAGGCTGACCAGCATCCGAGCCAGCCCTGCCATCGTGGTCCGGCGACGGGCTGTTGTGCATGGCTGCTGGCGGGGAGGGCTAGGGCGGCGGCAACGAAGACGGCGAGCGTGAGGCTCTTCATGAGTAGGCGATGGCTGGGTTCTGCTTTGAGTCTACTGTATACAATGGTCGTACGCAACGGTATACAAATTCGTTCCACCGCGGTTGACAACTGCCTCGGGCCGGCTCCTCAGACATTGGGGCTACGCGGATGACGCGGATTTGGCGGATCTTCGCGGATTGATCGTCGCTGACGAAATAGAAGGCACCAAGGCCCGATTTTTTGATGCTGCTAGGTGAGCGGTACCACGCCATGTTCGGTTATGACTCGGGGCTGGCTGGTTGAAGAGAAACTCACGCACTCCATCCTTGGCGCCTTCTTCGAGGTGTACAACGCGCTCGGATACGGATTTCTCGAGCACCTTTAACTCATGGCTCTCGAGCGGGAATTGCTCGCGCGCGGACACACGGTGGCGCGAGAAGTTGGCGTGCTCGTCACCTACAAGGGTGAGGAGCTCGGGTACCAACGCATCGATATGGTGGTGGACCGCAAGGTCATCATCGAGGCAAAAAGCACGCATGAGCTTCACGACTCTGCATCGCGCCAACTCCGCAGCTACCTGCGCGCAACAAGCCTGGAAGTAGGAATACTCCTGCATTTCGGCCCCGAACCGAAATTCTTCAGGCTGGTGAATCAAAAGAATCCGCGTTCATTCGCCAAATCCGCGTC
This sequence comes from Gemmatimonadota bacterium, assembly GCA_030852985.1. Taxonomy (GTDB): domain Bacteria; phylum Gemmatimonadota; class Gemmatimonadetes; order Gemmatimonadales; family Gemmatimonadaceae; genus AG11. The sequence goes on from JALYVY010000123.1 coordinate 3,865, forward strand.
ATCCGCGTAGCCCCAATGTCTGAGGAGCCTGCCCGAGGCCGTTCGCATCGCGGCCTGAAGGACCCGGCTCCAGGCAGTTCGCATAGCGGCCTGAAGGAGCCTGCCCGAGGCCGTTACCAAAGAATCATGAAAAAATCGTAGCAAGCCGTTGCAGAATCCCACCAAGGTCCGGCGCCTCGGTCAGCACCGGCAACACATGATCCGCCTCGAGACGCGCCATTCTATCCAACGCATTGCGGATCGTATGATCTCGCGGATTCAACGACGAATTCACCTCATCCCACCACAACGGCATCGACACCGTCGCCCCCGGCAACGGACGCACACTGAACGGCGCCACGATCGTCTGCCCCGTGCGATTCTGGAGATAGTCGAGATACACCTTGTCTGCGCGCCGAGTCACGTGGCGCGTGATCGTCCCGATGTCGCCCAGCTCGCGCAGCACCACACGAGCCAGCAGCTCCCCGAGCGTGCGCGACTGCGCATACGTGATCTGGCGTCCCAACGGCAGCAGGATGTGCAACCCCGTCTTGCCCGTCGTCTTCACATAGTTGGGCAGGGCGATCGACTCACAGAGCTCATGCAACACGAGCGCGATGCGGATCACATCCGAAAATGGCGCATCCTTTGGATCGAGATCGATCACGCACCAGTCGGGCAATTCGAGCGCATCGACGCTACTCGCCCAGATGTGCAGCGGGATGGAACCCAGGTTCGCGACATATAACAGCGACTCGACGTCGTCGCACACGATGTAGTCGATGACGCGCTGCGTGTCCTCACTCCAGATCGGCGTCGTCCGAATCCAGGAGGGCGCAAACTCGAGCGCGTTCTTCTGGTAGAACGACTTGCCGTCGATGCCATCGGGAAAACGCGTCAACACCAGCGGCCGGTTGCGTAGGTACGGCAGGATGAATGGCGCGACCTCGCGGTAGTAGTCGACGAGATCGCCCTTCGTGTAACCATCCTGCGGCCAGTAGATCTTCTTCAGGTTCGTGAAGGCGACGACCTTCTCCGATGCCGCGCTTGAAGCGACTGGCGGCGGGCCGTCGGAGAGAACCAGCTCATCTGCGGTTTCACTCTCCTTGCCTGTTGCCGTCAGTTCCGACGTTGACGACACATCCGCCGACCAACCCCCCCGTTGGCACTCGAGCGGCGCCTTGTCCGCACGCATGTGCAAGAACGCCGGATGGCGCAGGATGCCCTCATGCGTCCACTCGCGGAACCGCACCTCGCACACATGCACCGCGTCCACCCACGTCGTGGTCTTCGTCTCCGGAATCTTCTTCGACGGCAACGCCTTGGCGCCACGCATGAGCACGGGGCCGAGGCAGGGCGGATCGGCGCGGACAATCGGGTCGAGGAGCGACTTGATCTCGGCAAGCTTGGCGTCGTCGAAGCCGGTGCCGGCGCGCCCCGCGTAAACGAGCTGTCCGTCGACCATGTCGGCGAGTTGCAACGCACCGATGTGGCTGCGGGTGCGCTTCGGCGCCGTAAAGCCGACGATGACGAAGTCGCCGGTATTCTCGACCTTCATCTTCAACCACTTGTCGCTCCGGCCAGGGCAATACGCGGAGTTCGCCTTCTTGGCGATGATGCCCTCGAGCCCGAGCTTCCCGACCTGCTCGAGGAATCGCTCGCCTTCGCGGGGGATGTGCTCGAGCGCGCGGATGATACCGACTTTCGGAAGTGCCTCGAGCAACAGCGCCTTGCGTTCGATGAGCGGGAGGGGCCGGAGGTCGAAATCCTCGAAGGCGATGATGTCGAAGGCAAAGAAGGTCGCAGAGAGCTCGACGGCGGCACTCCTGATCTCGATCGGCGACTGCAATCGTCCGCGTCGCTGCATGAGCGAAAAGCTCGGACGCCCCTGGGGATCGAGCACCACGACTTCGCCGTCGATGATGCATTCTGTGAAGGGCAGCGCCTTCATCGCGCGCGCGACTTCGGGGAAGACCGCGGTGTAGTCGTTGCCCTTGCGCGTGAGAAGCAGCACATCGTTTCCCTTCTTGCTGACGAGCAGGCGATATCCGTCGAGCTTGAGCTCGAACACCCAGTCGTCGCGCGTGAAGGCGCCCTCGTGCGGCTCGGCGAGCATGACGTCGACCTTACTCGGGTCGACATGCGTGCGCGGGGCGGCTGTCTGTTCGAGCGCGCCGCGGAGTGAAGCGGCTGGCGAACGGCCATCCTTGATCTCCTCGACCGTGAGGCCGGAGAGAACGGATGTCTCGGGGAAATCATCGCCCGGCGAGCGGACGTACGCGTCGCGCTCCTTGATGAGGAGCCAACCCTTGTCGTCCTTCTTGATCTTCACAAGGGTCCACTTGCCGTGCAGCTTGTGGCCGCGGAGCTCGAACAGGAGCTTGCCCTTCACGAGTCCTTCGCGCCAATCCTCCAGCGGTACCCACTCGCCGCGGTCCCAGATGATCATGCCGCCCGCGCCGTAGTTACCGGCCGGGATCACTCCCTCGAAATCGGCGTATTCGATAGGGTGGTCCTCGGTCTGGACGGCGAGGCGCTTGTCGGCCATGTCGTACGACGGACCCTTCGGCACCGCCCACGACCTGAGGACGCCGTCCATCTCGAGGCGCAGGTCGTAGTGAGTGGTGCGCGCGCCGTGCTTCTGGACGACAAACAGGTGTCCGCCCGCGGCCGGCACACCGCCCATTGGCTCTGGGGTGGCGTCGGCCGAGCGTTTGGCGCGGTAACGGCTCAGGCTGTCGTCGCTACTTGCTGTCATGCGTCTTTCGAATCACTGTATTCTCGCACGTCCTCGGTGCGCCGGAGCCAAAGACCACAACTGAAGGTACTGCTCAGATATCCACGCGGATTGCTCCATGCGCATGGACGCAGGCGTGTCTCGAGGTGCGCCAATATGGACCACTACCGGTTTTGACAGGACATTTTTGACGCTGCAGGGAAAGTGATGCTGATGGGTGCGACACGGCCGGAACGAAAGGTCGACAAAGAAGTAATTCGCAGAAACCGATCGTAGGTCTATTGGTGCACCAAAGAACCAGGAGCTTTACCGCCGCACGGAGCAGATCCGCGTGGATATCTGAGCAGTACCGAAGCTGCAGTTGATGTTGCTGTTGATCTCGGCGCTTTCCTGATCTCGCAAACGCACAACTCGCACATCTCATACAATGCCAGCCCGTACTATCGGCACCGCCACAATCTCCTTCGGCCTCGTCTCCGTCCCCGTGAACCTCTTCTCCTCGTCGGAGTCGAAGGCCAACGTCTCCTTCAACATGCTCCACAAGACATGCGGTGGACGGCTCAAGCAGCAATACATCTGCCCGAAGGACAACAACGAAGTCGTCGAGCGCACCGACACCGTCAAGGGGTATGAGTTCGCCAAGGACCAGTACGTCATCCTCTCGACCGAAGAGCTCAAGGCGATCGAGGAGAAGGCTACCGGCATGATCGACGTCATCGAATTCGTGCCGCTCGCCAAGGTCGACCGCGAGTATCTCGACAAGGTCTACTATCTCGCACCGGACAAGGGCGCCGATCGCGCCTACCGGCTCCTCGTCGCCGCGCTCGTCGACACCGGCAAGGCCGCGCTTGGCCAGTACGCCGCGCGGGGACGCCAGCATCTCGTGCTGCTGCGGCCCCTCAATGGCGTGCTCGTCATGGAGCAGCTCCACTACTCCGACGAAGTGCGGCCCACCACCGAAGTCACCATTCCCCAGGGCGACGTCAAGCCGATGGAGCTCACCCTTGCGAAGCAGCTCATCGAGCAGACGAGCAACGAGAACTTCGAGCCGGAGAAGTACAAGGACACCGTCCGCGAGCGTGTGCTCGAGACCATCCAACGGAAGGTCGACGGGCAGGACATCACCACCGACATTGCACCAGAGAGCGGCGGGAAGATCATCGACCTCATGGATGCGCTCAAGGCCAGCCTCGCCGCGTCCGCCAAGGCCGACGCCGACGGTGCGGAGAAGGCCGAAAAAAGCTCCAAGCGCGGACGCAAGGCGTCGTGAGGCTGCTCGCCGGCACGAGTGGCTACGCCTTCAAGGAGTGGAAGGGCTCCTTCTACCCGAAGGACTGCAAGGACGACGCGATGCTCGGACTCTACGCCGCGCAGTTCGGGGCGGTCGAGATCAACAACACCTTCTATCGCCTGCCGAAGGAGCAGGTGCTGCTCGACTGGGCCGCGCAGGTGCCCGAGCCGTTCACATTCGCGATCAAGGCGAGCCAACGCATCACGCACTATGCGCGGCTCAAGCCCGAATCGCTGAGCGCCGTCGAGTTCCTGATGAAGAACACCTCGTCGCTCGGCAGCCGGCTCGGCCCGATTCTCTTACAGCTGCCGCCGAATCTCAAGAAGGACTTCGATCGGTTACGCGTCTTCCTCGACACGCTGCCGTTGGACCGTCGGTTCACGATCGAGTTCCGCCACGAGAGCTGGTTTGGCGATGACGTGTTCGATGCCCTCCGCGCGCGCGACATCGCGATGTGCATCACGGAGCAGCCGGAGTTCGCGTCGCCGGTGGTGTCGACGGCCTCGTGGGGCTATGCGCGACTCCACAAGCTCGATTACGACGACGCCTCGCTCACCGACTGGGCGAAGAGAATTGCCGCGCAGCCGTGGAGCGACGCATATGTCTTCTTCAAGCACGACGAGGGCATCGGCTCCGGACCGCCGGCGGTGGGCACGTTCACGCGTGCGTTCGGCGCGTGATCGTCCACCTCATCGACGGCACGTACGAACTGTTTCGCCACTTCTACGGGCTGCGGCGGTTCAACAAGGGTGAGGACGCACCGTACGGTGCCGTGATCGGAGTGCTGAACACCGTGCTCCAGATGGCCGAGACTGGCGCCACGCACCTTGGTGTCGCGACGGATCACGTCATCGAGTCCTTCCGCAACGACATCTATCCCGCCTACAAGACCGGCGAAGGGATGGACCGGGCACTGGTCAGGCAATTTCATCCGCTCGAGGATGCGCTCGCCGCCATGGGCGTCGCCGTGTGGCCAATGGTGGAGCTCGAGGCAGACGACGGGCTCGCGTCGGGCGCATACCTCGCGGATGCCGATCCCGCCGTGCAGAAGGTCTGCATCTGGACGCCGGACAAGGATCTCGCGCAATGCGTGCGCGGCGACCGCGTCGTGCAGGTCGATCGAAAATCGGGCAAGATTCGCGATGCGGCGGGCGTGCGCGAAAAGTTCGGTGTCGACCCGGTGCACATTCCTGATTACCTCGCGCTCGTCGGGGACGCGGCGGATGGCTACCCGGGCATCGCGGGCATCGGTGCGGTTACCGCGGCGCGGCTCGTTAACCGCTACGGCACCATCGAACAGTTTCCCGACGACGTCCTCGGCGAGAACCGCACGCTGGCGCTGCTGTTCAAGGATCTCGCGACGCTGCGAACAAACGCGCCGATCTTCACGAATGTCGAGGAGATTCGCTGGAAGGGTCCGCTGCCGGAATTCGCGGCGCTCACCCAGCGCATGGGAGACACGAAGCTCGTTCCGCGGTGTGCGGCGATTGCACACTGAGCGCATCGAGTGTGCACGACTCGATCAAGACGTTCAGAAGACGGTGTTCGTGGGGCAACGCGGATTTCCACGGATCGCAGCGAATCAACGCGGATATTGCAAGGCACTTCCGATAGGGCCTTCGCCGCGCAGGCGCTGATTCGATTTGTTCGTGAGATGTCGTGTCTGGATAGCGCCGCTGATTCTAACAAGGAGCAATCAGCGTTGCTCTGCCAAAATCCGCGAAGATCCGCGTTAACCCACGAACAACTTCAAACCATCGACAACCAAACTGCCTACCGCTTCGTCCAGATCATGATCGTCCCACACCCGTACTTGGACTTGTGCTTGAATGGCGCACCAGCGGTGGCGGGATAGAACTCCATCGCGGCGATCTGCGAAGGCTCCACCTCGTTGATCGTCGCGGCTTCGATGTCGTCCACCACGATCAAGGTCTCGCAGTTGGCTTGAAATCCGCCGCGCGAACTGATGACTTTCGCGTCCGGCCCCTGGCCGAGCACGCGGAAGCTCGGGTTCAGGTACACGACATCACTCGTGAACTTGGGTTGGATGCGCGTGATGTCGGTCTCCGTCATGAACTTTCCGTCGATCGATTCCCGACGCCGGGTCTCGAACTCGGCATAGACCGAACTCCGCCGCGCACTCACGTTGATGGAGTCGAGCGTGATTACGCGATAAAGCCGCACGTCGTGCCGCATGCGCCGCGAACTTCGCAGGTCCACGGGGCGTCGGATCACTGAATAGCCAACCTGTCGAATCTCGACTTCCTGTGTCCCGGCGGGGAGTCCGGTGAGCAGGTACTCGCCACGCTCGTTCGTGTGCGCCGCCGCCGCAGTGCTCAGTACGCGAACCTCCACGCCCGCGAGCCCGTGTCCCGCTCCATCGCGCACGATGCCCGTGAGGCCGGCCGAGCCCGCAATCACAGGCGCGGGAGATCCATCGACGGAGGAGGCGGAGTTGGCCAGCGAGAGTGCCGTTGCGCCACTGAACGACAGGTTCAGAACGGCGACGCCGACGGAATCGGTCATCGTCGTGCGAATCGGCGCGCCAGCTCGACCATAGCGCTGCACCTGAACTACGAGCCACTCGCCAGTCGGCACACCGCACATGCGATACTGGCCAGACGCGTCGGACACGACACGCGTGGTCCGTAGCTCGGGGGCAAGGGTGCTCGTCGCGGAGTCAATCGTCCGCTCGCTCCACACCGCGAAAACCTCCGCTCCCGCGAGCGGTTGCTCCGTCTCCGCGTCCGTGATCGCGCCGACGAGTGCGCCAGTGCGCGAAGCGAAGCTCATACCCGGACACGCCAGCCCGCGCAGGGTGACGCCAGATGGAATGGCGAGATCCACGATCGCCGTGCCCCTCGACGTGACCGTAACGGCGCGCGCGGTTGCGCCAACCTCGAGCGACTCCAGCAGTGGACTGTCGAAGTCGACGGCATACGGACCCGGCACCAGAAGCTCGAACTTGAAGTGACCGAGTGCATCCGTGATCGCGAAGCGGGTGAACTCGTAGGCGATGCCGAGTCGCGTGAGGCTCACGCGCGCGCCGGGGAGCCCTGCGTTGTGCACGCTGTCCATCACGGTACCCACGAGCGCGCCCGGCTCCGCCGCCTGCGCACCCATGGCAGGCGTGGCGCCCGCGAGGAGCGCGACCACGGCAATCAGCCGAACACGAGCTGGGGACACAGTGGCTCCCTACCGGGGCCAGCCAGCCTGCGGAATGCCCGGTGTGATCCGCAGTGCGTTCTCGAAATAGACTTTCTTCAGCACTGCATCAGGCAGGCCGATGCCGTAGAGCTTCCAGAACGCGTGATACCCTCGGTAGTAATCGAAGTAGTCGTCGTTCGTTTCGAATACGCGCCAGTAGTAGGGATATTCCTCGGGCTGGAACGAGTCCTTTCCGAAGAGAATCCGGTCCTGGTACTTCACGAAGAAATCGTGCGCCACGCGCGGCTGGCGACCGATGTCGTAGAGCACGGCGCCCACCTCTGTGTAGACGTTCGGCATTTCGTCCAGCAACTTGCCGAACGTGGCGAGGTCATTCGCCTGCCATCCCATGTGGGCGGTGACGAAGGTCGTCTTCGGGTGTTTGCGGAAGAGGTTGTCTCGCTCGGTCACGAGCTCCTGAAAGCTCGGATAACGATCCTGCGGATACCGCCGCTCCGGGAAGAGCGACAACTCGAGCCAGCGCTCATTCGTGTAATCCACGGGATGGAAGAACTGCTCCGGGTCCGCCGTGTGAATGAACACCGGCAGCTTCAAGCGGGCGCACGCCTCCCAGATGGGGTCGAGCTCGGGGTCGTCGAGCTTGAGGCGTGAGCCGTCTGGCTTCTTGACGCTGAGTCCGAAGCTCTTCGAAATTTCGCCCACACCGACCGCTCCATTTGCGACGTCGGCTTCCAGTTGCGCGATCGCTTTCTCGGCCCACCCTGGACCGACACCCTGGAAGTTGATGCCAGCGAGGATGCGCACCCGATCCTTCATCTTCGCCGAGCCGCGAATGCTCGCGGCGGTGCTCTTGAGATGCTCGCCGGACATGTTGTCCGCGGAGATCATCATGCGAACGTTCAGGCTGTCGAGCGCCGCGCCAAGGCGGGCCAGTCCATCGGCGGTGCCCAGCAGCCCCTGCGGATGACCGTGGAAGTCGACCACGGGGTATTTCGCCGATCGAACCATGTGGACGGGCGCCACCAACGTCGACTTCGGGCGATAGTCGAGAATGCTCGGCGCCGGAGCATCGGGCGCCATACAGCTCCGCGGGCGGATCTCGGTCTGCCCAGGCGGGCATGCCTCGCCCTGCTGGATCGGCGTACCGCGCTGCCCTCGTTGCGCCTCGGCGACATGAGTGGAGAGGAGCGCGGCACACAGGCCGGCGACGACGAACGAACAGCGCATGACGGCTCCAACTGTATTGGGTCCGCTAATCTGCCATTCGTCTCACGCGCCGGGAACCCTGCCAATCAAGCCGACGCTCATGATTTCACGTCCGCGCGAGTCCCTTGCTGTCCGAGCGGATCGCACTCGATCACGAGAAGCCGCGCCTGCTCGGCTCTGCGTCCATGGAAACGGTTGAAGCGGTTCACCGCACCAGCCTTCATCGGCACAGGGAGGCGCCAACCCCACTCCCAACGGTGCTTCCCGTTAGAAATCCAAGCACCACGCCCCCGCCTTGCGCCGTAGCACCAACCACTGTGCCTAGCAGCGCGCCAACAACGGAGAAGACTACCCCGCTGCCGATACGGCGACCCGTGTCGCACGTAGAAGCGATCTGCGGCACAGCAGAAATGATGGCAGACCCTAGCACGGAGCCCACTGCCGCCCCAATGAGCACGCCGCCAAGATCGCACTCCTCACCGTGACAACCCCGGACTGCCTGCGCTCCGATCAACCCACCAGCGAACGTGCCGACAACGCCTCCCGCGATGCCCAACCCCACGCGCGTGAGCATGTCGAGCTCGCTGAACCCCTCGTCGCGAGCGTCAGCGGGGTGCCCCAGCGTATCACCAAGTGCCGTTGATATGTGGACCACAGCCGATGGTGCAACGATCTGGGCGCCGGCGGCGGTGGAGTGCGCAATGACAAAGGCGGCCACACCGAGCCGCGCCATTGGCATCGCCCGCCCGCGATGACGACGAGCACCTTGGAGCGACGAGGGTGAAGCGTTGATGTGCATGCGAATACCCCGTGAGTGGAAGCCAACCGGTCCAATCCAGTCTCACAGGGAACGCGCAATAGTCAGGAGAATCGGCTCAAGGCGGTCACACGGGGAGCGTGCTCGCCCAGTCGCGACTCTGCTCAGCAACGCGTGCCATGACGTCCGCGTCAGTCGTGCCCGATGCCTTCGTCACGTGAAAGCTGTGATCCGCTCCCTCGACCCACTGCATCTCCCAAGGCGCCACCACCGAGGCG
>JALYVY010000311.1 GCA_030852985.1 Gemmatimonadota bacterium
CTGGACGTCTACCTCACGGGCGATGTTGAACGAATTTCCCCCGAGGCGCCGGTGCCGGTCGTACGCGTCCGGGAGAGACGCCACGCGCTCGGTGGCGCAGCGAACGTTGCACAAAACGCCGTCGCGATTGGCTGCCAGTGCTCCTTGGTGACGGCCATTGGCGAAGACAAGGGCGGCGTGCTGATGCGTGCCATGATCAACGAATTGGGAATTCACACGGGTTCGCTCCTGATGGTCGGACGGCCCACGACGCAGAAAACCCGCATCGTGGCCAGATCACAGCAATTGCTCCGTGTCGATGAGGAGGAAGATGCCGACATCACCGGCGAGGAGGGACAACGCCTGATTGTCCTGGTAGAGCGCGCCCTGAAGGAGGCGGATGCACTCGTGCTCGAAGACTACAACAAGGGCGTGCTTGCGCAGGGGCTCATCGAGCGCGCCATCGCGGCGGCCAGCGCTCGCGGCATACCCATTGTCGTAGATCCAAAATTCAAGAACTTCTTCAGTTATCGAGGAGCGACCGTGTTCAAGCCGAATCGGCGTGAACTGGAGAGTGCGCTTGGCGCGACCCTTCAGCTTGAAGACCCCCATACCCTGCCCACCGTCCTCGGGCGGCTCGGTGTCGAGCACCTGTTGTTGACGCTTGGCGAACAAGGCATGGTCCTGATCGCGCGCAACGGAGAGGTGGGTCGCATACCGACTGTAGCCCGCGAGGTCTACGACGTCGTCGGCGCAGGTGACACGGTCACTGCTTATCTGGCTGCCGTACTTGCTGCGGGCGGATCGGCAAGCGAGGCCGCCGCGATTGCGAATGTCGCCGCAGGCATCGAGGTGGGAAAGCTCGGCGCGGCAACAGTGTCAGCCGACGAGGTCCTACAGTACATGGACGACCACGCGCTCCACGATTGAACCGCGAGCATCAGAAGACCTTGATGACGCCCTTCATGTACTTGCTGGGATCCTTGCGGATGTCCGCCAGTATCGCGCTCAGGTCTGCCACGAGCTTGTTGAGCTGGTCGTAGAGCGTCTGGTCCGCGAGCAACTTGCCCACCGTCCCCTGCCCGCCGGATAGAGACTTCATGAGCGAGTCCGCACCCTTCGTGATGCCAACGAGATTGCGATACAGCGTGGTATCGCGCAGCAGCAGGCCAGCCGTTCCCTTGTTCGAATTGAGGGAGACCACCAGGGAATCGGTGGAGCCAATCACGGCGATGAGCTTGTTATACAGCGTCGGATCGCTCAGAAGGTGCCCAACTGTGCCGTTGGGATTCTGGAATTGCGCCAGCATGCCATTCGCGCGGCCGAGGGTCGTGTTGAGCTGGTCGTAGAGTACTCGATTGGTGACGAGCTGCCCGAGTGTTCCCTCGCCCTTCACGATACCGCTGGTGATGGCATGCAAGTCCTTCGTGAGGGCGACCATGTCAGCCACCGCGGCACTTGCCTGCGCGATCACGGCTTCATAGTCGAGTGACTGTGCGATCGTGACGGTATCACCGGCGGCGAGGGCCCGTGCGCGCGGCGTGCCCGGCGTGATATCGAACACCTTGTCACCGAGCAGGCCGAGCGTGCGGAGCTTTCCCTTCGAGTCGCGCCGAATCTGTTCGCGCACGTTCTCGTCGATTGCGAGCGTGAGCCGCAGGTTGCGCGTGGTGTCATTGTCCACGGGCAGAAAATCAATCTGCTGCACCACGCCGGCCAACTGCCCCGCGACCATGACCGACCCACCCACCTTCAATCCGTTCGCATCCGGGAGGTAGGCAATGAGTTGGTATCGCTTCGCAAAAAGGTTGGCCGCCTCGCCGAGCTTGTAGATGGCGACGCCGAGCACCGCTACGGCGAGCAGGATGACGCCACCCACGCGTAGTTGGTCCCAGGTGAGTGTCGAGGAACGTTTCATTGTCAGTAGCCGCCGAGGAAGTCGCGAAGATACTCATCGTCCGAAGCCGCCATCTCTTCGGGCGTACCGAAGAAGGCGATACGTCGCTTGTTCAGCACGGCGACCTTGGTGGCCATTCGGAAGACGGAACGGATGTCGTGAGACACGACCACGCTGGTGACGTTGAGCTCGCGCTGAAGCTTCATGATGAGGCGCGTGATGGTGCCGGTCGTGAGCGGATCGAGTCCCGACGTGGGTTCGTCATAGAGCATGATGTGGGGATTGTCCGCCATGCCGCGAGCGATACCCACGCGCTTGCGCATGCCGCCCGAAAGCTCAGAAGGGAGCTGTTCCATCACGCGATCGGGATCCAGATCGACGAACTGGAGCTTTTCTCGCACGCGCGCCTCGATTTCGTCGTCGTCGAGCGTGGTGTGCTCGCGCAGGGGATAGGCGATGTTCTCGAAAACCGACATGGAATCGAACAGGGCGGCTCCCTGGAACACCATGCCCATCGTCTGCCGCACTTCGAGCGCCTCCTTGAAGGTCAGCGCCGTGATGTTTTTGTTGCCGATGCACACGCCGCCCTTGTCGGGCACCAGCAGACGGAGGATCAGCTTGAGCGTCGTGCTTTTGCCCGTACCCGACTCACCGACGATGCAGATCGTTTCGCCCTGTCGCGCAACAAAGGACACATCCTCGAGGATGGGCGTATCGAACGCGAGATAGACGTGATCAAGCTCGATGACCGCCTCGGACTCGCCACTGCGCTCCTTCTCGGCCTCGCGCTCACGAGCTTCGGGGGCGTCTTCCGCCAACTGGTCGCGGATGGCCGCGCGCACCGATTCCGGCTTGCGCTCAGCGACGCGACGGCCACCACCGCGGCGATCAGCATCTCGCTTCTTTCGATCGGCTTCGACCTTTTCCTCCGCAACGGGATTCGCATCATCAAGCGGAGTGGTGTCATCGCGCGTTTCATCGGTCATGGCGCAAACAGCGACAGGAGTATCTGCGTCAGGAAATAGTCTACGATGAGGATGAGGATGCTCGAGAGCACCACCGTCCGCGTGGTGCTTTGCCCCACGCCCTCGGTTCCACCCGTGGTGTTGAGCCCGAAGAAGCAGGCCGAGATGGAAATGATGCCGCCAAAGACGAAGGGCTTCGTGATTCCCTGGATGAAGTCGTTCGGAATGAAGTGCAGCGTGAACCCGTCGGACGCAATCTGCTCCCACACGGTGCGCCAGTACAGCCCACTCGGAATGCCGACCAGCAGGGAGGAAATCAGGTTTCCACCGAGGATGCCGACAAAATCGTTGATGGTCGTGAGGATGGGCAGCATGATCAGCGCCGCGAGCACGCGCGGCGTGACCAACTTCTTTATTGGGTCTGTCCCAAGGGTGTTCAGCGCGTCGATCTGTTCTGTCACGCGCATGGATCCGAGCTGCGCGGCGATACCCGAACCCACACGGCCGGCCACCATGAGGCCGGCCAGAACGGGTCCGAGCTCTCGAATCATGGATGCCGAGACGAGGCGGCCGATGTACATCGTGGCGCCGAACGTCTGGAGCTGCACGCTCGACTGGAGGGCCAGCACCATGCCAGTGAAGAAGCCGGTGAGCAGGACGATGCCGAGCGACTTGACGCCGATCTCGTCCATCTGCTGGATGAGGTCCTGCCCGTAGAACGGACGCGCGAAGATAAAGCCAAGGGCGCGGCCCGCCAGTGAGAAGTAATCCTGGACGGTGCGGAGTTTGGCTTTTGTGGCCTGCGCGAGACGATCGGCGAGTGGTGGCAAACGGGAGGCTTAGCGGTGCACGGGGGAAATCGCGGCGATATCCGACTTTTAGGCAAGTGATGTGCCGGGCACGACCATTCGGTTGACCGAGTGCACCGCCGCGTCTACGTTGCGCGAACATGAACCTACCACTTACGCGCGACCGCGTGGTCGACCTCCTGGGTTTCCCCGAAAAAAATAGCGCGTTCTGGCAACTCGCGTTGCGATGCGCGACGTCCCTTCCGCGAGCGCGAAGGTTGCCGCCGGCTCCGAACCTGGAACGCGCAGGTCAGCAACAGAGGATGCGGGCGAAGTCATGTCGTTCCTGACGGCGGGGCCCTGTTAAGGTGGCCATCGCCTGCGCGCTCGCGTTGCTCGTCTCCATCATCAGCTACCTGCTTACTGCGCTCGTTCGAAAGTACGCCCTTCGCAATGACGTGCTCGACCACCCGAACGAACGAAGCTCACACAGCGCCCCGACCCCGCGAGGCGGCGGCGTGGCCGCGCTTGCCGCTCTGGGAATTGCCCTGATCGTCGGTACAGCGATTGGAGCGATCGCTGAGCGCGACGCGTTGACGCTCGGGCTTGGCACCCTGGTTCTCGGTGTCGTCGGAGGGTTGGACGATCGCGGTGGTCTGCGGCCGCGAACGCGGCTGGCCGCGCACTTAGCGGTGGCGGTGTGGACGCTGAGCATGTTTGGCGGCCTTCCGTCGCTCGCCATCGGCACCGGCTCGATTCACCTCGGCGCTGCCGGGTTCGTACTGGGCGTCCTTGGTATTATCTGGAGCATCAACCTGTTCAACTTCATGGACGGGATTGACGGCCTTGCCGGCTCGCAGGCCCTGCTGATCTTCGGTGCGGGAGCGACACTCTTGTTCGCCAGTGGTGACGGGTCACTGG
>JALYVY010000312.1 GCA_030852985.1 Gemmatimonadota bacterium
GCCTAGGAGCGGTACACTCGAATCCAGAGGGTCCACCGAGGGTCCACCAAGCCCGTTGTTCAGAACGGTTCGAGCGTTCCATAGTCCGGTGTTCTGGACGTCGACGCCGCGAGAAGTGTTCTGTACCGCATCCAGCGTCCGTTGACCGGCCTCCTTCCCAAGCTGGACGTTGCCAGTTCCTATCGGAGTAGACGACCGCGTCGAGTGCGATCGCGTTGTCATCGAGGGACCACGGAACGCGGCAAGGATCGAAGGCTTTTGCACTGTTGCCGCGCCATGATGTCGAGTTTGCGAAAAGCGCGAACAGGTGCGAACGGGACACGCGCGGGTGCGTCCGGCACGACCGGGATGTCGTGCGCGCCGATGCTGTGGACGAGCGAGGCCGGCGCCTGTGTGAATGCCATGCCGCAGTGGTGCGAGTGCGCTGCTGCGCGCATCAATCTCGACGCGACGGCGGTGACGCTTCATCGCGGCGCGTGCTTCCTGGCTGTGAGATAAGGCGCGCGACGCGAGAAGCCCGTTGTGCCGCACATCGTCAGGTGCCAGGAAAGTGGAGCAGCAGGCGGGCGGCATGATGGCAAGTGCGAAACACCGTATATCAACCCGCTGAGCTGGATCTCGGAGAACGCAACCTCCGCCGAGCGTCGTGCGAGATTCAGCGATCGGCCCGCCACGCCGCCCGAGCGCGTTGTGACGCGACGGAGGATTCATGAGTTGTCGCGCGACGCGGGTGAGTCGCCAGGCGCTTTCAACATCACGCGCGGTGATCACGTCGCCATGCCAATCGGTTCAAGCTGAGTCGCCGGATGGTCGCGCCGAATCGCCGGACGAACGCACCGTGGCGACGGCTTGCCGTATGAAGTCGCCAGGCGGCCATTCAGTAGCGTCATCAGCTTCACCTGCCTATTCCCCCACGAACGCGGGCTTTCCGGGTGACCGGTGGGGTTTGTGCGCTCGATGGCGAGATGGTGCAGTGAATTTGATGATGCAGTGACTTACGCCCGAACGATACTGCCGCGCTCCCCAGCGATCACCGTTGCGCGCGGACTGGAACGGGTGCTCGACGGGATTCGGCTATACGTCGACGCGAAACGGAAGGGTGAAGCCGCGTCGCGCTGAACGCCCCACATGCGGAAGCCGTGTTCGCACGAGAAGCCTCCCAGTCGACGCGGGGCGTGCAAAGCGGCATGGTATCGATCACGGCGGCGCGGTGAAGCGCGCCGATGTGGTCAGAGTACGTCTGGAAGGAGGAAGCCGGGTGTCTGCGTGCGGCCCCACCCCTCGAGGCCAAGGCGCGACACGGCGACGTATGCGGCACCGTCCGCTTCAAAACGCCCGGCGCACTGGTGGGAGCAAAAGTGATAGCGCTCCCCCTCGTGATCGCGCGTGAGAGCGCCCGTCGTTGAAATCGTCATTCCGCAAACGGGATCTATGGCGTGATCGTCAGGCATGGCAGCTGATCTCCAAGGCGGTGGGCCAGCGCGACGGGGCTCCTCCTCACCCGCCGGGGGGAATTCTATATACCCCATACCCCTATGTCAATTCGATGCCGAACTTCGGTGCCGGACGCAACTCGACGCGCCTGTGCGTCTACATTCCTCGAGCGCCTGCACGACGCTTACTGCGCGATATCACCGCCGCACTGCGAGCCCGCGAAGAACCCCTTCCGCAGTACCGTCGCTGCGGGACCATTGTCGATCTGCACGACGATCTTCGCACTCTGGCCACCGGGCAGTGTCACGCGTTGCCCGCGCGTTGCCAATTCCCACCCGACCCGATAGCCCGCAGGCGCCTGACGCCACTCGTCGGCCGCGTTGAAGAGCTGGAACACGGCCCACGGCCCGCTGTACGGACCCACCATCGTGAGGTCGGGCCCGCCGTTGCCCGCCGACAGCTTCGCTTCGTGGCCAGCAGCCGGCCAGTCGATGCGCGCCGACGAGACATTGCCGCTCGTCGTTGACCGGATCACCTCACCATCGAGGCTGATGCTCACGCTCGAGAAGGGATCCGCGGGCACCGGCTGCACCGTGAAGGTGAGGTGCGGCTCCGGACTGTCATCCTTGAACATGACGGCGGAGAATGCCGCGGCGCGATTGAGGAAGGTGACGAAGCCCGCGCTCATGCGAATGCTTCCGCCGGCGATGGGGGTAAACTGGCTTCCCTGCCGCTGCATCGTGCTCGCGAGCGAGTTGTCGTAAAACCGCCACAGGCTTCCCGTGCCCGGCTTGAGCACCTGCGCGACCTCGGCCAATGTCGCCTGCTGCGTGGCGGCTGGCGCGAACGGAAACTTCGCCAGTAAGGGTCGCGCGATTGAGCAGAAGGCGCGCGCCCGCACGTTGATCTCCGCGGCGCCGAAGTTCCTGAGCAGCGGCTCGGCATACGCGATCGGCGCTTCCATCAGGGTTTGCACGATCGAATGAAGCTGGCCCTGCTGGTCGATGTTGAAGCCCGACGCGATCTGGCGCGCCGCCGTACGCGCCGCGGTGGCGTTGCCCGCCGCCGCACCGGCGGCCTGTTCCGCCGCTGGTCCCTGCGCATTTGCGGTCTGGTCGAGCGACGACTGCAGCGCGAGCATGGCATTCACGTACGGCGCATTGCCGGGCCCGATGAGCTTGTCCTTCGACGCAGGCGGCGTGACCAGCTGCACGGGTTGAAAGAGCGCGGTGACTTCCGGGACGCCGATGTCCGTGTTCTGCGACGCGATCGCAAAGAGCGCGAGCAACGGCGACTGGTTGCCGCTGAACGCCGCCAGCTTCTGCGCGGCATCCTTCACGCTCGAATAGCGCGACACCGTCGCCGATGCGAGGAACTTGCGCCACTGCGCGATATAGTCGGTCATGTACCGAGCCCGCAGCTCCGCCACGAGTTTCGCCTTGTCGACGGCAGCCGCACCGTCGCCCACGACCCAGCTGTCGCCGGTGAGGTACTTGTCCACCGTCTTGAATGCGCTGAGCATGAAGACAGAGCCGCTCTTCGTGTACGCCCCGGGCACTTCGTAGCTGTCGACCAGATACGGCGCGGAGCCTGCGACGGACTTGTTGAACTGCACGGCCGGATTGCTCTTGCCCGCCTCGGCCAGCATGAACTGATAGATGCGCTCGGAGCCCGCAAACTGCCGCAGGAAGGTGCGCGCCTTCGCCACCGCTACGGCGTCGGCGGTATCGGGAAGCGGATTGCCGTAGCGTAGCTCCGAGGCGTACGTCTCGAACTGGCGGCGCGAAAGCGTCGCGCGCGCGCTGTCCACGGGGCGGCCGGCGAGCCAGCGCGTCATCAGCGCGGGTGCGAGAAAGTCCGTCGTGCTCTTTTCCGGATGCGACGTGGTGATGATGTACGTCTTCAGAAGAGTGTACGTCGCGCCGTAGTCGTCGGTAGGCTGCGGCGTCTCGGGCAAGCCGCGCAATGTCGCGAGCATGGAGGCACGCGTGCCCGCGAACATCAGCTTGTTGAACGCAGCGAAGTACGCGGTGCGCACGTCGGGATACAACCGCTGCCCCGAGTACAGTCCCCAGCGCAGGTGCAGCGGCGCTCCATCGTGGACGTAACTGCTCAACGTGTCCACCTGCGTGCGCAGCGCGTCGAGCTTCAGCAGCGCGTCCGCGGGCGGAAGGTCCACCGGATTCGGTGCGAGCGCCGCAATGCCTTTCGTTGCATTGAGCGCATCGCGCTCGAGTGACTTGTTGCCGCTGTACGACACGGTGAACGCCGTCGCCAACAGGACGGACAGCACAATGACCGCCGCGAGTCCGAGCCGGCGCCAGAAGCCCACGCGCGCACCGGCAGACGTCAACCGGCGAGCGGCTTCGTCGCCAAAAACGACTTCACGCATGACGCGCGGGAGGAAGTCCCATCGCGGCACCTTCCGCGCCCCGCCCGTCGGCACTGCCGGCCGCGCGGCCGCGGCAACCACCGGCGCACTGAAGACACCCGTCGCATTGCGCACGGCCGCCGTTGGCGTGGGCGCAGCAGCCAACTCGGGAGACGCAGTGTCGGTGACGAACACGGCCTGCACACCCGAGAAGTAGAATCCGCGCAGTACCGGACTCACCTCCAACTCACTCGGCCGTCCAATCTCGCGAAGGAAATCGACGGCGAGTGCGCGCACCTTGTTGAACTCGCGCGGAAACTCGTACGCCGCCGTCCGTTGCTCCGCCGCATGCTCGCGACCGAGGGCCTGGAGGCGACGGTCGGCGAGCGATTCATACAGGTGGCCGAATGCCTGATCGAGCGCCGGTGTGACGCGATCCGCGTACGTGCCGGCGCCCCCCACGTCGGGATAGACGGATGCTCCCAGTGGTTCCCGCGCTTCCTCGGCCGAGAGGTTGCGCATGTAGGCGTCGAAGCTCGGAATCGCATCCAGTCGCGTAAACACGACGTAGGTGGGCAATCGTACGCCGAACTGCGTCGATGCTTCACCGAGCCGCGCCCGAAGCAGGCGCGCCGCTGTGGGCACGGCTTCCCCGCTACCCGGTTTGTAGAACTCATCGCACCCGAAACAGACGAGCGCGGCGCGCGGCGACTGCGCCCGCCCCGTGAGCGCGGAGCGCAGGC
>JALYVY010000124.1 GCA_030852985.1 Gemmatimonadota bacterium
GGACTTCGTGTCCCGTGACCATGACCGCGACTCCGCTTGCCGCGAGTGTCCGAAGCGTGCACGTGAGGTGCTCCGCATCGCGCGGCGCGAGACCGCGATAGGGCTCGTCGGCGAGCAGGCAACTGGGCCCACGTATCAGCACCGCAGCCAACTCCGCGCGACGCAATTCGCCACCCGAGAGTTCGAACGGGCGCTTGTTGATGTGCGGAAGAATATCCAGGAGCTCAGCCGCGTCGTCCACTTCGCGTCCTTCAAACCGCCGGCGAAACACCTCGAGTTGCCTCCGGACGGTGAATGCGTTCGAGAGTAGATCGTGATCCGGAAGATAGAACAGGCCGTGATGCGCCAGCGACGAGAGGCGCGTAACCAGATACGCACGGCCAGCAAAAATGAACCGAGCCACTGTCCGGGGCAATCACACCCGCGGCGATCTTGAGGAGCGTCGATTTGCCGATGCCGTTCCGGCCGAACAGTACGCGCAACTGTCCCGGAACTACGCGGAGCGTCGGAGATGAGAGGATTCGGCGACGGCCAAACGACTTCGTCACCGAGTCCGCGATGAGGATCGGATTCACCAAAGCACTTCGCTGGCGACGGAGAGCGCTGACTCCTCCAACACGGGCGGCAGGGCAAGCATGAGATAAAGGAGGAGCGGGCGCACACCCAGGTTGGCGAGCAAGACCTGCTCGCGACGTCGATGGGTTTCGGCGATGCCGATGACGACCGAGACGCCAACCAGTTCCACGACGGTCGACGATGCGAAGCGAAGAGGATTGATCCCTCCAAGAAGGAACGCGGCGCTGCAGAGAAACCGTGTCGCCGCCCAAAGCGCCGCTCCCCGAATCAGGTATGCCCGCACCACGACTGAATTGATGAGCATGGCGGACCTGTACCCGACGATCCCGATGTAGTGCCATCGAACGCTTTGCGCTCAGCCGTCCGAGATAATACTTAGGTATTGACCTAAGTGTTACCCAGCGATAGAATGCTCAGACAGATCGGGTGTCCAACGAATCGCATGGTGTTGCAATGGCTCAATCCGCAGTCGCAGACGATGTCTTTCATGCCTTGTCCAATTCGACTCGCCGGAAAGTCCTGGAGCAACTGTCAATCGGACCAGCCACCGTCGGCGAGCTGGCAGCACCGTTCGACATGAAACTCCCGTCGTTCGTGCAGCACCTCTCGGTGCTCGAACAGAGCCGACTGGTGAAGTCGAAGAAACGAGGGCGCGTGCGGACGTACGAGATCGCGCCCGAACGATTCAAGGTCGTTGAAGACTGGCTGACCGAGCGACGTCAGTTGTGGGAAGCCCGATTGAACCGGTTCGACGAATACGTCAAACAACTCAAGGAGAAGGAGTCACAAACATGAGCACACCCTTCACGATCAATCCGAAGCTTGATTTTGCCCTCGAACGGTTCATCGACACTCCCAGGGAGCTCGTCTGGAAAGCGTTGACGATGCCGGAACACGTCAAGGAGTGGTACATGCCCAGGCCCTGGGGGCGTGTTGCCAAATGCGAACTGGACGTGCGACCGGGCGGCATCTTCAGCATCGACATTGCAGTGGCAGACCGTCAGGCGGTTCCCAACGTCGGGTGTTATCTGGACGTCGTTCCCATGGAGCGACTGGTCTGGACGTCCATGTTGTTTCCCGGCTATCGGCCGGCAGTGTTTGACGACATTCCGATCACCGCCATCGTCACGATGGAAACGGTGGGAAAGGGCACACGCTACGTCTTCACGGCGCTGCATCGCGATGAAGCTGACTTTGAGACCAACAAGACGTCGGGTTTTCTGCAGGGGACCGAGATCGCCCTTGATCAGCTTGTGGCGCACGTGCAGTCGATGAAATAATGCAGGACGACTGGCAGCGGGCGAAGCGTGTCGTCCTGCGTCCGCTGCCGCCAGCGTCGAGTACTGCGTCACACGAGCGTCAGCCCCTGGGTGGGCTATTTGCCGAGCCGCCGCGCGCCGGGCAATCGCGCGGCGGCGCGATCGAACGTCACCATCGCAACGCCGTCTTGGTCGTAGCCACCGTGAATCAGGCGATCCATGAGGCCGGCCCCGCTCTCCCTATCGGGCATCTGGGCGAGGACCTGCCTGGCCACGCCGGTCGCGCGAAAGCGTGCATCGCTCAGAAGTGCGGTTATTGCACCCGCAGCGCGCGCGTGGGGGACCAGGTAGTGGTGGCGGAGTGCGAAGTACGTTTCGCCAATGACGATATCGGAGACTGCGCAGGATCCGCGTGGTTGCTCGTCGAGCAGTCGTCGCGCTGCATCGGCCTGGCCCACGGGCTCGCCGACGAGCAGCCGAACCACGACCGACGTGTCGAGGCCAACTGTCACTTTGACGATTTTCCTCGGCCGCGTGCGATACTCGCCCGCATGGCACCGAGGTCGTGCTGATCGGCGTTCGCGGCGTATGCGTTGAGGGTGCCGAACCACTGCGCGCTCGGCGTGTCATTCCGGGGTGCTGCGCCCAGGTCGGGCGAGTCGATCACCGCACGTATGCCCTCCGCCACGAGCTCTCGCACGGTGCGGCCGCGGCGGGCCGCCTCAACCTTCAGGCGTCGATAGAGAGCTTCGTCGAGATCGATGGTGGCTTTCATGCTAGGAAGCTAACTTGCTTGCAAGCTCCATACGAGCCGGCGATGCCTTCTGATTTATCGGTGCCTCACTGGAGGTACGGAAGCGGGCTGACAGGGCAGAACACTGGCGACTCGTCGAAGATATTCCGGAGTGGTGGCACATGCCCCGACCCGACGAGCATGAGAACACGCTTCGTTTCCGGTCGCAAGGCACGCGTGAGATTATGCGCCATCCGGAAATTCCGTTCGTACCACCGCGCGAGGAGTTTCGGGCCACCGTAGTTCGCACCCTCACCGGCCGCGAGAAAGCTGCCGAAAAACCCGAGGGAGTTACCCCCGTGCAGCGCGGCCTCGGTATTCGTTGCACGCAGCTGCTCCATTATCGTGGTGCCGTGAAACAAGGCGCCTGACGAGTCCGCAGTCCGCTGCAGCGCGGCTTGCAGGCTGTCCATGTGGTGCTTGAAGTCTGGACGGCGCGCAAACAATGCCTCAATGGAATCGTTACCGACGCCCATTTGATAGTCGATCGGATAGACGTCAGCGTGGCCGAGTCGCTTGGCGAGGCGGAAGGCCACCTGAACAATCTCGTTACGACTCTCACTCGGCTCGCCGTGCTGGTAGCGTTGATAGCGAGCGGTGGTAGAATCCGCGAATGTCGTCGTCCACTCGACCGCGATCTGATCGGGCGCCCACCGCGCAAGATGCTCCGCGAGATCCGCAAGTTGCGCCTGCCGACCGGGCGTGAGGACGTCGTCGAGCGTCTGCTTCACTGGGTCACCATCGCTGCCGGCGAAATGCCATGTGCCGAGCAGCATCACTTCCACTTCGCCGGCGGAACATCGCGCAGGGAAGCCCGTTGGTGGTACGTCAGCTATCTGTGACGTCATCCTGTGACGCGATCCAAAGCAGCTGATGAGGCTAGTCAGCCCTGCCAGGGCGAGCAGACTGCGGGTTCGACATCCAGTGAACACGATCGTCATTCCTCAGGAATGCTGCAGGACGGCGCATCGACCGCCACCCCGCCGGGATTCGTCACACAGGTCATCGCGCCGAAAGTCGTGGCGATCGTCATGATATCGGTCATGGTGTGACAGAGCCGCGTCGCGCTCAGGAGAACGGCATCGCCACTTCTTGTCGCTCGATCGGCATGCCGGACGTAAGGATGCGGTCGCGCCCCGCCGCCTTGGCGGCCATCAGGCGCGCGTCGGCATGCGCCATGAGTTCCTCCAAAGTCGCACCATCACTCACGCTGCTTGCGATGCCGCCGCTGAATGTCGTCGTCACGGTCTTGCCGTCGCCGAGTACCGGGACGGTCGTCTCGCGAACGACCTCGCGTAGCCGGTCGAGCATCTGCGATGCCTCGTCGACATCGGTCTCGGGAAACAGGAACGCAAACTCCTCACCGCCATAACGCGCCACGCTATCGGTGCGGCGAACGCCGTCGCGCAGGCACCCTGCAACCGCGCGCAGCACGAGATCGCCCGCGTGATGACCCCACTGGTCGTTCACCGCCTTGAACAAGTCGATATCGATGATCGCCACCGTAACCGAATGCCGATAGCGCTCCGCACGCACGAGCTCTTCGCGCAGACGCTCGGTGAAGTAGGTACGGTTGTACAAGCCCGTCAGTCCGTCACGCGTGGACATGACACGAAGCGCCTCGCTGCGCTTCACGATCGTCGTACACAGGATGGTCGCGCCGAGCAGCAGCACGAGCCGGCTGACTTCACTCGCCCACGAGAAATAGCCGTAAGGGTAAGGCGCAAACGCGGCGCTGTTGAGCGACCAATGCGAGACCGTAAAGAGGACGAGCGCACCATACTGAACCGCGGCGACCACGCCCGCCACGATGCAGATGCGGGGGTCGTAGCGCAGGCACGTTGCCCCGATCGCGAGAAAATAGACCTCGAAGGTGGTGCGGCTGTTGACCGCGATGTGCGGGTCGATGACGAGAAAGGTCACGAGCAGGCACGTAATGATCGAGACGTCGAACAGCGACGTCGCCAAGCCAAGCCACGCGGGACGGAAGCCGCGGGACACCGCTATCAGCACGATCACGCTGACCACGACGGCGATCGCGACACCGGTAAAACCGAGCCACGTCTCGGGCCCCGCCTCACCCTCGAGGATGTTGCCGATTGGCAACACGAAGAGCAGCGCGCTCAGGACCAGTCGTGAGCGCGCCACCACGAGCTCACCCGCCGCGCCGGCATCGGTGAGCTCACGGTCCCGCGGTGCCAGCAACCGTCGCCAGCTTTGAGGCATTGATCCTGGTGTGGGTCTAAACGGAAACAGCGTCCATATCGGGCACAGGCGTGGCCATACGGTACAAGGAACCTAAACGAGCGGCAGTCAGCTGCAGTTCTCCCGATAGATGCGAACGCGAGCATTCACCCAATCGCCGCCGCGAACGACCTCCGCAATCA
The DNA here is from genome assembly GCA_030852985.1 of Gemmatimonadota bacterium. Lineage (GTDB taxonomy): Bacteria > Gemmatimonadota > Gemmatimonadetes > Gemmatimonadales > Gemmatimonadaceae > AG11. The sequence goes on from JALYVY010000124.1 coordinate 5,016, forward strand.
GCCGGACGACGCCAACAGCTCCCGCACCCGGGGAATCACCTCGGTCCCGTATAGCCGAATACTCTGCATCATCCGCTCGTGCGACAGCGTTCCCGCGCTGTACTTCATGTCGAAGCGCGTAGTGCCGATCGCGCTGGCCGTGGCCGCAATCTTCCGCGCCACGGTCTCCGGCGCGCCGACATAGAGCGACCCATGCTCGATCTCCTGCTCGAACTCCGCGCGGCTCGTCGCCGGCCAGCCACGCTCCGCACCGATGCGATCGCGCATGCCGCGATAGTGCGGCCACAGCTCCTCCTTCGCCTGCGCGTCCGACTCGGCGACATATCCGGGTGAGTGCACGCCCAGCGGCAGCATCGGCTTGTGCAGGCGCTTGAGGAGGTCGCGATAGAGGTCGGCGTATGGGAGAAACCGGCGGGGATCTCCCCCGATGATGGCCAGCGTCATCGGCAGGCCGTAGCGCGCCGCCCTACCCACCGACTCCGGACTTCCCCCGACCCCGATCCAGGTGCGCAGCGAATGCGATTCCGTGGGCGGATAAACACGCAGTCCGCGCGCCGGCCCGTTCACCGTGCCACTCTCGCTCGACCACTCGATCGGCGTACCGGCACCATCGGATGCGAGGATGGCCGCAAACAGGTCGAGCTTCTCGTTGAACAGCACCTCGTAGTCCTTCAACGAGTAGCCGAACAGCGGAAACGACTCCGTGAACGACCCCCGCCCAAGGATGATCTCGGCGCGGCCATTCGAGAGTGCGTCCACCGTGGAGAAGCGCTGGAAGACGCGGACAGGATCGTCGGAGCTCAACACCGTGACGGCGGAGCCGAGCCGGATGCGCGACGTGCGCGTCGCGATGGCGGCAAGCACCACCTCGGGCGCCGAGACGGCGAAGTCGGGACGGTGGTGCTCGCCGACCCCGATGAAGTCGACGCCGACCTCGTCGGCGAGGATGGCTTCGTCGACGAGGTCGCGCAGCACCTGCGCCTGCGAGAGGGTGCGGCCGTCCGAGATGGTGACGTCGCCGAAAGTATCGAGGCCGAGCTGGAGCGGTGAATCAGAAGATGTCATGATGAGGAATGCATTGAGACGTCATGACAACGCATGCCCACTGTGGGGATGGTGTCGAGGACAAACCCGTGCCAGCTTGAGGCCGTTCCACTTTGCATCCATCTGCATAACCCACCGGAGACTCTGCATGCGAATTCGATTGTCCCGCGCCATGGGCGCGCTCGCGCTCCCCCTCGCGATCGCGGGAGCGCAGACTCCGGCGCCCGCGCAGCCCGCGGCACCGATGTCGTTCTTCATCTCCAGTGTCGGCAAGGGCGACGGCGCGAACCTCGGCGGATTCGACGGCGCCGACGCGCACTGCGCACAGTTGGCGGCAGCGTCGGGCGCGAATGTCGCGACGGGTCGCGTGTGGCGCGCCTACCTGAGCGGCACCGCGCCCGACGGAAAGCCGATCAACGCGCGCGATCGCATCGGTGCCGGGCCGTGGCACAACGCGAAGGGCGCACTCATCGCCGCGAATGTTGCTGACCTGCACGGCGACATCATCCGCGACCGAAACCAGGTCAACAAGGTGAATGCGATCACGGAGAAAGGGCTTCCCGTGAACGGGGTCGGCGATACGCCAAACACGCACGACATGCTCACGGGTTCGGACACCGAAGGACGCGCCCTTCCCGGCACGCTCGACACCACGTGCAGCAACTGGACGAGCAACTCGTCGACCGGCAGCGCGATGCTCGGGCATCACGACCGCACGGGGGGAGGATCGACGTCGTGGAACTCCGCGCATCCGTCGCGCGGCTGCGGGCAACAGAACCTGGTGTCGACGGGCGGTGCGGGGTTGTTGTACTGCTTCGGGGCGTAACCAGTTCGGCGTAAGGAGATATCAGGCCGAGAAGTATTTACGCCACACCCCCTTGGTTTCCTGTACCCTGGGGCTTACGCCTGGGCACCTGAGTCCTGATCCCCGGTGGCTGTTCGACCGCCCAAACGAACCGGGGATCAGGAGTCAGGTAGTCAGGCCTCGGCCCCAGGGGACAGGAACGCAAGGGGGTGTGGCGTAATCTCCTGTGCTACGCGGTCTTGTCCGCGACGACGATGCGCGTGTGCGCCGCTGCGCGCGCGGTGCACACGAGGACGGCGGTCTGGCTTGCCTGGCCGGGCTTCATCCGCTCAGCGCGCCTTCGCCACCTCGACCGCGTACACCTGCGTCGGCCCACCATCGAAATTGCCGCGGAAGACAATCCATTTACCGTCGGGTGTGAACTGCACGTTCGGCTCTTCCTTCCGGTAGTTCTGGTAGAACATGTTCACGAGCCGTTCCGACACGAGGTGATCGCCGACGGGGCGCAGCAGGTTGATCCAGCGCCCCTCCTTCGTACGAGCGACCTGCGAGGAATCGCCGCCGTCGCTCGCGTAGATCGCTTGATCGGGCGACACGTTGAAGTGAATGCCCCAATCGTTGCGGTCGACCGAATACTGCTTGGCCGAGCCCGAGGCGACGTCGACGCCGCGCAGGAAGAACGTGACGCTGCGCGGCACCTGGAGATCGTACCAGATGGTTCGCCCATCGGGACTCCAGAACTCGTGGCCGGCGATTTCGCCTTCCATCGACCGGGTGTGGATCTTCTTCAGCTCATGGGTGCGAAGGCTGATGGTCCAGATGCGGTCGACCAGGTTCCACGGACCTTCGTGACAGAACATCAGCAGCTCCGGGTCCGTCGGCGAGAACTGCACGTGACCGAGCCATGTGTTCTCGGAGTGGATCGTGGTGAGGGCGCCAGTGCGGACGTCGAGCGTCCAGAGCGAGTGCGGAACGTGCGCGGCGAAGATGCGGGTGAAGAAGTCAGCCTTCGCTGGGTACTTCTTGAGAATCTCCGCGGCCTCCGGACCGGCGGTAACGCCGGCGAGCACCGTGGCATCGGCGTTGATGGTGGAGATCGACCCGCGCATCGGCAGCACGACGAGCAGCCGCGACACACCGGACCGTACGTCGACCGCGAGCACGGAGTCGTGGCTCTGGTAGAACGCCGCGCCCTTGTCTGGGGCGACGATCTCGCCCCTCACGCCGCCGGGGAGGTCCGTGAGTTGACGGATGGCATTCGTCGCGAGGTCGATCACGAAGAGCTGGCTGCCGTGCGCCGTGCTGCCGTGAAAGAGCATGAGGCCGCCGACGTCAGTTCGGCGGGGAATGAATGACGGGTTGGTGAAGTAGAAACTCGAGTTCGTGCCCTCGCGCTGCACGAGCTTGCGGACGCGATGCCCGGTGTCGCTGTCGATCCACTCGTCGGGCATGGGGTGCTGTTCACCAGTCGCCAGTACCGGAACCTCCGGCTTCTGCGCCGCGGCGACGTCGTGCTGCAGGCACATCAATGCGACCACAGGGACGAGCGCGCGGAGGAATACGGACTCGGGACTGGAACGCATGGCTGTGGATATCGAAGGGTGAACCGGCAATCCAGACCGACGGAGGTCGCTTGATCAGGCACCGCACGGCGCTCGAGTCAAGCGTCGCGCTTGCGGGCCGCGTGGACAAGGTGTCTTGTACGAAATCGATCCTAATAGTACTGTTCAGCCAGATATTGAACAGACTGCACGTTAGTGAACAACGGTGCAGTAACCGCCAACTTGCACTTCATGTCCGCAGCCGACACCGACCGCGCGCACGAACACGACTTCGCCGAGCTTTCCGCACGACTCGATCGCGGTGCGCACTCTGCCGAGCTTGTCGTCGCCGAGGTGCAGCGGTTCGAAGTGGCGCTTCCGACCTGGGCCTTTGCCACCGGCGGCACGCGCTTCGGTCGCTTTGCCGGGCAGGGCGAACCGCGCACGCTGCGCGAGAAAATGGAAGACGCCGCGCTCGTGCAGCAGCTCACCCGCGCCACGCCGCGCATCTCGTTGCACATCCCGTGGGACGAGCCGAAGGACATCGACGTCGTGCGCGCCGACGCCGAGCGTCTGGGACTTGGCTTCGATGCCGTGAACTCGAACACGTTCCAGGACCAGCCCGGCCAGCCGCACAGCTACAAGCTCGGCTCGTTCAGCAACACGAGCGCGTCCGTGCGTCGCCAGGCGATCGACCACCATCTCCACGTCATCGACATCGGCAAGCAGCTCGGCAGCTCGGCGCTCACCGTCTGGCTCGCCGACGGTTCGAACTATCCGGGACAGATGTCGCTGCGCGGCAGCTTCGACCGCGTGCGTGAGTGCCTCGAGGAAGTGTACGACGCCATGCCGGACAAGTGGCGCCTCTTTACCGAGCACAAGCCGTACGAGCCGGCGTTCTACGCGACCGTCGTGCAGGACTGGGGCTCATCACTCGTGCTCGCACAGTCGCTCGGCGATCGCGCCCAGTGTCTCGTCGATCTCGGACACCACCTGCCGAACACGAACATCGAGCTCGTCGTCGCCCGACTGCTCGGTGTCGGCAAGCTCGGTGGTTTTCACTTCAACGACTCCAAGTACGGCGACGACGATCTCACCGCTGGCTCGATCAAGCCATACGCGCTTTTCCTGATCTTCCACGAGCTGGTGCTTGCGGCGCGGGAGAAGCTCGCGGGGTTCAATCCCGCGTACATGATCGACCAGAGTCACAACCTGAAGGATCCGATCGAGTCGATGCTCCAAACGGTCGACCAGCTTCAGCAGGCGTACGCGAAGGCGTGTCTTGTCGACCACGAGGCGCTCGCCGCGCATCAGGAATCCGGCGATGTCATCATGGCCGAGCGTGCGTTGAAGCAGGCGTATGAGACGGATGTGCGGGTGCTGGTGGCGGAAGCGCGACGACGCAGCGGTGGTGCACTCGATCCAATCGATGCGTTCCGTGCGTCCGGCTATCGCGCGCAGAAGGCGATCGAGCGTCCGGCCGCAGTGTCGACCGCAATTCCGACGCACCTGTGAGCGGGCAATCCGCGGGATGACGAGCAGCTACATCGCTGTCGACCTCGGCGCATCGAGCGGGCGTGTCGTGCTCGGGACGCTCGACGGTGATGTAATGGGCATGGAGGAGATGCATCGCTTCACGACGCCGATGGTCGAACGCGATGCGCATCTCTACTGGGACATCGCGCAGATGTGGCGGGACATCCGCGTTGGCATCGCACGCGCCTTTGATAGTGTGAGCGACGTGCGGTCGATCTCCGTCGATTCCTGGGCGGTGGACTACGTGCCGCTGGACGTCGATGGAATCGTACTCAGGGATCCGTATTCGTATCGCGACCCGCGCACGGACGGGAAGCTCGACGTCGCGATCGCGGCGGCAGGCGGCGCAGATGCGCTGTATGACCGCACGGGCATCCAGTTCCTGGCATTCAATACGTTGCCGCAGATCATCGCCGACCTCGCGGATGAGCCGGAGCTCGTGAGTCGTACCGCGAGTCGCCTGATGATCGCGGAGTATTTCCTCTATATGATGTCGGGGCGACAGGTGGCCGAGTGCACGAATGCGAGCACGTCGCAGCTCGTGGATGCGCGGACCGGCGCGTGGTCGGTGGAACTGATCGCGGCGATCGGTGACGAAGTCGCTCGCTATCCGGAGATCGTTCCATGCTGCACGCTGCTCAGCGCACTCGGGGCGGACCTGGTGCCGATGGGCAGGAGTGCGCCACTGGTGCTTGCCTCGTGCTCACATGACACGGCCGCGGCGGTCGCTGCGGTTCCCGCACAGTCGGGCCGGCCATGGGCGTTCATCAGCGCGGGCACGTGGTCGCTCATCGGTGCCGAGCGGCCCGATGCGCTGTTGACGCGCGATGCGCGCGAGGCCGGCTTCACGAATGAAGCGGGCATCGACGGCACGGTGCGTTTCCTGAAGAATCGCGCGGGCATGTGGGTGCTGGAGGAGGTGCGTCGCGATTGGCAGGCGGAAGGTGCGCGGTATTCGCACGATGAGCTCTTCCAAGCGGCGGCAAGTGCGGAGTCGACGGGCATCACGATCGACCTCAACGCGCCGCAGTTCGCGGGTCGAGGCGAGATGATGCGGAAGGTTGCGGACGCGTGCATCGCGCGCGACGTGTCCGTTCCCGCGCAGCATGCCGGCGTTACGCGCCTGATCCTCGAAAGCCTCGCCGACAGTCATGCGTCGGCGCTCGGTGAGCTCGATGCGGTGACAGGGATGAGGACGGATGACGTTCACATCGTCGGCGGAGGCGCGCTGAACGACATGCTGAACCAGCTCACCGCCGATCGATCGGCGAAGCGCGTGCTCGCCGGGCCGGAGGAGGCGACCGTCCTTGGCAACCTGCTCATTCAGGCGCGCACGCTGGGACATCTGCCGCCAGACACGACCATCCGGGATGTATCGCGGCGCAGCAGCCGCATAAAGGAATTCACACCACGACGCGCGACCAACGGCGCGTCCCTCGCTCCTTGACTCAGGCTTTGAAGACCATGACTACCAGGACTGCACCGAAGAAGGCGTCTACCGCCGGTACGAATCAATATCTCGACAGCCGTTGGGATGATGCAGTCGCCTCGAAGATGGACGCCGTCGAGCGGCTCATTTATCGCTCCAACATTCTCGGCGCCGATGCGCGCATCACGAACACCGGCGGCGGTAACACGTCGGCGAAGCTCGAAGTGACTGATCCGCTCACCGGCGAGAATACGCGTGTGCTGTGGGTGAAGGGCTCTGGCGGCGACCTGCGTACGGCGACGAAGGCGAACTTTGCGTCGCTGTACCTCGATCAGGTGTTGAATCTTCGCGCGCTGTACGAGAAGTACGAGAAGCGCGGGCCGAAGACGCCAGCCGAAGACGCGATGGTCGGCATGTATCCCTACACGACCTTCGATCGCAACCCGACCGCGGCGAGCATCGACACGCCGCTGCATGCGTACATCCCGTACGCGCACGTCGATCACATGCATCCCGTCGCCGTGATCTCGATTGCGACGGCGAGTGATGGTCCGGCGCTCACGAAGGAAGTGTATGGCGACGATGTGATCTGGACGAACTGGCAGCGCCCCGGCTTCGAGCTTGGTCTCGAGCTCGAGCGCGTGTGTCGCGAGCACCCGAACGCCAAGGGTGCCATCATGGGCCAGCACGGGCTGATCAACTGGGCTAACAACGACAAGGAATGCTACGAGCTGACGCTCGACCTCATCCGCCGTGCGCAGGAATTCCTGGACGCGCGCGCCGAGAAGGCGGACTTCGGTGGGGCGAAGGTTTCGTCGCTCTCGGCGGAACAGCGCAAGAGCGTGCTCATCGAGCTGCTGCCGTGGCTGCGCGGCAAGGTGAGCGCGGAGAAGCGACAGATCGCGACGGTCGAGATGCGGGATGAGGTGCTGGAGTTCGTGAACTCGGTGGATGCGCCGCGACTCGCGGAGCTCGGCACCAGTTGTCCCGATCACTTCCTGCGGACGAAGATCAAGCCGCTCTATGCCGACTGGAATCCGCAGACGGGCGATGTCGCGTCACTGAAGAAGATCCTGGAAAGCGGTCTCACGCAGTACCGGGCCGATTACGCCGAGTATTACACGCAGTGCAAGCGGGATGATTCGCCGGCGATTCGGGTGTCGTCGCCGTCGGTGATTCTTGTACCGGGTGTTGGGCTCATCGCGTGGGGCAAGTCGAAGTCGGAGAGCCGGGTGACGGCGGAGTTCTACAACGCGGCCATTGGCGTGATGCGTGGGGCGGAGCGGGTGAGTCGGTACATCGCGCTGGATCGGCAGGAGGCGTTCGACATCGAGTACTGGCTGCTCGAGGAGGCGAAGCTGAAGCGCCTGCCGAAGCCGAAGCCGCTCGCGGGTCGGATCGCACTGGTGACCGGCGCGGCATCCGGGATCGGCAAGGCGATTGCAACGCGACTAGCCACTGAGGGCGCCTGCGTCGTCATCGCCGACCTCGACCTCGTCAAAGCGCAGGAGGCAGCAGCCGAGCTCGGAAGCGCCGACGTCGCCATCGGCATCGTCGCGAATGTCGCTGATGAAACGGCTGTGCAGTCGGCCATCGACCAGACGCTGCTCGCCTTCGGTGGCCTCGACATCGTCGTGAACAACGCCGGCCTCTCGCTGTCGAAGAGCCTGCTCGAGACTACTGTCGCCGACTGGGATCTTCAGCACAACGTGATGGCCAAGGGATCGTTCCTCGTCTCGCGCGCCGCGGCGAAGGTTCTCATCGATCAGAAACTTGGGGGCGACATCATCTACATCTCCTCGAAGAACTCGGTCTTTGCCGGCCCGAATAACATCGCGTACTC
>JALYVY010000313.1 GCA_030852985.1 Gemmatimonadota bacterium
GTTCATGCTGGTTGACGAACCGTAGAACCGCGACGACAGTTGGCGGACTTGCGGAAAGAACGGATATCGGATTTGGACATCGGAAAAAGGCACCCTCTCCGGCTACGCATGTCGACCTCCGACCCCTCGAAGGCAGCAGACTTCGAGTTTTCGCCGAACACACGCAATGAGGTCGCCCTCGCGATCGGCGCCTACCTGTCGCAGCGCGCCACCGATGGCGACGGCCACCTTCGCCACGCCGCCCATCGCGTTGCGGCCGAATCGAAACACCTCGGCGTCTCGAGCGACCAGATGACGCTCGCCGTGAAGCGACTCTTCGAGCGCGCACCGCGCATCTCGGGCGACGTGCAGAAGCGCGTGCAGATGTTCGATAAACTCGTCCGCTATTGCACCGAGGCGTACCGTGCGGGGCAGGACGCTGCGCTCTAGCCAGGAATGATCTTTCCTCCGCTGTTTCTGCGCCCTTCTGCGTTGGCGAAGCCTGCGTGTTTCTGCGTCCGCCGTTCTGCAGCCCAAATCGCCATTGTGTGCACTATGGTTCTCGGCTGCACCCACAATCCGCCATCGCTGCTCGCGACCGCCGACCCGGACATGTTCGAGCCGGGTGCCGAGTGGCGCGACACCAACGGCGATCGCATCGAGGCACACGGTGGCGGCATCCTCTCCGTCGGGAGCACCTACTACTGGTACGGCGAGAACCACAAGCTCGGCGGCGGCAACAAGACCGGCATCTCTTCCTATTCGTCTACCGACCTGCTGCACTGGAAGAACGAGGGCGTGGTACTGCCGAAGGACAGCCTGCCATTGCGCTACCGCGATGGTGGTGTCGCCGAGCGACCGAAGGTCATCTACAACAGCGCGACGCGGCGGTATGTGATGTGGATCCATCTCGACGCCAACCGCTACGCGGATGCGAGCGCCGGTGTGGCGACGAGTACGTCTCCGACCGGTCCGTTCGCCGTCGTGCGGATTTTCCGTCCCATTCACTACAACTACGGCTACGGCACCGGCGACGCGCAGACGCGAGAGCGAGAGGACTCGCTGGGCAACACGTTCCGCGACATGGCGCTCTTCAAGGATGACGACGGAAGCGCCTACGTCTTCTATGCGTCGGAAAGCAACAAGACGACGTACGCGGTGCAGCTCAGCGATGATTACACGGACGTCGTTCGTCCCGCAGTCGAGGGGAAGACGTGGGCGCGGCTGTTCCCCGCGGCCCATCGGGAAGCGGCTGCTCCATTCAAGGTGGGCGACTCGTACTACATGATCACGTCCGCCCAATCCGGATGGGCGCCGAACCCCGCCCGCTATCACGTGGCGGATCATGTCCTCGGCCCGTGGCGAACGATGGGGAATCCCGTGGTGGGAGCGGATTCCGCGACGACCTTCCACTCGCAGAGTGCGTTCGTGCTGCCTGTGCCGACGGTGTGTGCGCGGTGCTTCGTCTACATGGGCGACCGGTGGGAGCCGCGCTCACTCGACAAGTCGACCTACGTGTGGCTGCCGTTCGTCGTGCATGACGACGGAAGCATTCGCATGGAGTTTCGGCCGCGCTGGAACTTCAGGTCGTTCGCTGCACTCGAGCAATCGCCGTGAGCGGCGCACAATGCGTGCTCACGGTGCATTGCCGCGAATGGTTGTGATGCGAATGACGCCGTTCGAGCCACGCGAGCCGTAGATCGACGCAGCGGCGTCCTTCATGATCTCGATCCGCTGGACGTCACGTGGGCTGATGGTGCCGAGGTCGCTGGTGGATCGGCTGGCGCCGTCGATGATGATGAGCGGTTCGCTTCGGCTGGTGCCGAGTGCGCTGGAGCCGCGGATGAGGATGGTGTATCCGCCGCCCGACGGGAGCACCTGCACGCCCGAGAATCGCGCCTGGATCATCTGCTCGACCCGGTTGAACCTGCTTCTTTCCTCGGCGGTGAAGTCGATGGCCTGCGTGGCGGAGCTGCGTCCCCGCTGCGCTTGCGTTTCCTGTAGCGAGTCCAGTGAGCGCAGAGTCGGGCGATCCGGGTCAAGCTCTTCGGTCGGTCTGGAGTGACAGCCGGTGCTGGCAATCGCCCCGCCAAGCATGAGGGCGGCAAGGCACAGATTCGACTTGGGCGTGGGCATGGTGCCGTCCTGTTACTGGTAGATGGGGTTCGAGACGAGCACCGACGGAGCGGACATCGGTAGCGAGCTGGGGAGGAGGGTGTTAAAGGCAGTGTGACGAATCGAGGTACCCAAGGGTAAATCACATTGACAAAGAATGCTTTGTACGCGAGCATTGTCGCGAGCGGAAACAAATGCGGACTTTGTTCCTTGCACGAACTAATGTGGCTCGACCGGACGCGCGGTCCTGCCGTCGAAGCACCCTACCATCGCTGGTCCCCATCACAATGAGGTCTGGAATGTCCCCGATTCAACCCAGCAGGCGCTGGCTCTTGGCGGTCGCCGCCATCGGGCTGTTCGCCTTGCCCTCCGTTGCCTCCAGCCAGGGCACGGGAGTCATCAGTGGTACCGTGCTCGACTCCGCAGGCGCTGCGGTTTCCGGCGCACGCGTATTCGTTGATGGCACCAGCGCCGCCACTGGAAGCGGCGTCACCGGCCAGTACTCACTCCGCGGGATCAGCGCAGGCACGCACGTGGTTCGCGTGCGACTGCTCGGCTATCATGCGGCCGATCAGACCGTCAGCGTGAGCAGTGGACAAACGGTGACCGCAAATTTCCGTCTCGGTCGCGCGGCGGCTGAGCTCGAGCGCGTCATCGTGTCAACAGGTTACGGCACCCAGGTGAAGGCGAACGTCACCGGTGCCACCGAAGTCGTAGCGGGCGACGAGATCACTAAGCGCCCTGTGTCGAACATCACCAAGGGCCTCCAGGGCTTCATGCCCGGTGTGACGGTGCAGGATTTCGGTGGTCGTCCGGGCTCGGATGGCGCCACCGTGCGCATCCGTGGCGCCACGACCCTCGGCAACAACGGCGCGTTGATCCTCGTGGACGGCGTCGTGGGCGAAATCAACAACCTCGATCCGCTCGACATCGAAAGCGTGTCGGTGTTGAAGGACGCAGCGTCCGCGGCCATCTACGGCGCGCGTGCGGCGAACGGTGTCGTGATCGTCAAGACGCGCCGCGGCCGCAACACCGGTGGTCTCAAGGTCAGCTACGACGGATACGTCGCAACGCAGAGCGCGCAGGACACGCCGCAGCGCGCGGACATTCGCACTGAGCTGAACACGGTGAATGACGTGTACACGGCCGTTGGCCAGCCCGCGAAGTACACCCCAGGTTACATCGACAGCACGGCGTTGGGCCTCGATCCCATCAAGTACCCGAACACCAACTGGCTCGGCCTGATCTACAAGTCGGCTCCGATGGCGGACCAAACGATCCGCGTCTCCGGCGGCAACGATCTCGCCACGCTGTCGCTCTCGGGTAACTACTTCAATCAGCAGGGCATCCTGAACGCCGAGAACTACTACAAGCGTTACACGATGCGCGGCAACTCGAACTACAACATCTCGAAGCGGCTCACGGCGCAGGCGAATCTCGTCCTGATGAGCGAGAATACCGTACGTCCGCGTGGCGAAGGGAACGCGCAGTTCCGCGCGCTGCACGACACGCCGCCAACCTCACTGGCTCGGTACCCGGACGGCTCGTACAGCTGGAGCCGGAGCGCGTTCAACCCGGTCGCCCAGCTTCTCGAGGACGGCAACGTAAAGTCCCGCTGGGTCACCACCTCGATTAACACGCTCGGCAGCTATGTGCTGGAGAACGGGCTCAAGTTCGGAGCCCAGTTCGAAGCAGACAACAAGGACAACCGCAACCTTGAGTTCCAGCCGAGCTACGCGCTCTTCGACGAAGTGACGTCGCCCACTGTGGCGAAGATGTCGAACGTTCGTAGCAACTCCGCTGACTCGCGCCAGAACAACTTCAACATGGACGCGCAGCTCACCGGCGAGTTCGAGCGGAGCTATGGAGACCATGCGCTGCACTTGCTCACCGGATACGAGCAGCGCCAGCAGACATTTGACTTTGTGGTGGCCAGCCGTGCGGGCGCCTACACCAATGATCTCCAGCTTCCCGGCAACGGCGACGTGAGCTTCCAGGGCACGGGAAGTGACGCGAGCGTCACCCGCCTCGTGCGCCAGTTCGGTCGCTTGAACTACGGGTTCAAGAACCGCTATCTCTTCGAGGCGGATCTCAGCCACGACGGCTCTTCTCGCTTCGGTCCCAACAAGAAGTACGGCACGTTCCCGTCCGCCTCCGTCGCATGGCGCATCTCGGACGAGCCGATCTTTCGCAACCACATCGGCTTCATCGATGACATGAAGCTGCGCGGATCATGGGGCCGCTTGGGCAATGACGACATCGGCAACTATCTGTTCCAGCAGACCGTCAATCTGAACTCGGGCAACTACAGCTTCGGAAACATCCTTTCGACCGGCGCCACGCCGGGTCGTATCGCGAATCCTGACATCGGCTGGGAGAGCACTGAGCAGACCAACGGCGGTGTCGACATCGAGATGCTCGGCAGCAAGCTGA
>JALYVY010000314.1 GCA_030852985.1 Gemmatimonadota bacterium
GCCCCTGCCCCGATCACCACCACGCGACGCAGGAAGCTGCCCTCCTTCGTTTGCGACCAATCCTGATGACGGGACTGGTGGCTGCGCTGGGGCTGTTGCCCGCGGCCTTCTCGACGGGCGTGGGCTCCGATTCTCAGCGACCGTTCGCGCTGGTGATCGTTGGCGGCCTCTTTTCCAGGCTCCTCATCAGCGTGTTCCTGATGCCGGTGCTCTACGTTGCGGTAGCGCGCGAGGGAGACGAGCTGGAAGTGTGACGCGCCGGCACACGGGGAGATTGCAGACGAATGTGGGCGGACGCGCGCGGCGGATACGCAATTCTCGCCCTCCTCGTGTTGGGTTCGCTCGGCGCCACGTTGGCGCCACGTGGGATTCTGGGTTGACGCTCATGCGCGTTTCGCCATGAGCCTGCAGGCTTCCGATTTCGGCTTCCACCAGGGACGTTGACTGCATGCGACGCGTGGTGGTGATCGGGGCAGGGGCAGCGGGGACGATGGCGGCGATCTTTGCCGCCACTGCTGGCGCGGAGACCGTGTTGCTCGAGCGCACGCGCGATGGCGGTCGCAAGATCCTCATCAGCGGCGGCGGTCGGTGCAACGTGCTTCCGTCGATCCTGGATGAAACGCGCTTTGTGACGGACAGCTCGCCGAACACGCTGCGGAAGATCGTGCGGAGTTGGCCGCTACCCGAGCAGGTCGCGTTCTTCGAACGAGAGGTGGGGATCGCGCTGGTCGAAGAGCCGGAGGCGCGCAAGCTCTTCCCCGCGTCGCACAAGGCGCGGGATGTCCGCGATGGCCTGCTGGCGCTCGCACGCCAGCGTGGAGCCGATGTTCGCTTCGATTCGCTGGTCACGGATGTCCGCGCGGCGAGCGGTGGGTGGCAGGTGACCTGCGCCGGCGCGCCACCGATGGATGCCGACGCGGTCATCATCGCGACCGGAGGGCTTTCCGTACCGTTGACCGGCAGTGACGGCACCGGTCTTCGCCTGCTGCAGAAGATGGGACACACGCTGCACGCGACCTATGCCGCACTCACGCCGATCGTCGCTGCACCAGCTCCCCACGCGGATCTGGCCGGTGTGTCCCTGACGGTCGACATCAGCGCCGCGAGCGCCTCGCGTTCGGTCACCTCGCGCGGTGGTTTCCTCTTTACGCATCATGGCTACAGTGGCCCGTCCGTGCTCGATGTGTCGCATGTCGTCGTGCGGTCGCGCGCTGAGCAGGACAGTCGACCAGCACAACTGTCCGTGCGGTGGGCGCCGCTGACCGACGACGAATGGTCGCAGCGTCTCACCCCACGTGGTGCGCGTACCGTCACGGGCGTTGTGCGCGCCGAGTTACCCGACCGGCTGGCGGACATGCTGATCCGGGGAGCGCGTGTTCCCGCGGATCGACAGCTATCGGCGTTGACGCGCGACGAGCGACTACGGCTGATCGACATGCTTGTGCGCGGTCCGCTGCCGTGGACGTCCGACGAGGGCTACAAGAAAGCCGAGGTGACCGGCGGCGGCGTGAGCCTGGCCGAAGTCGATCCGCGCTCCATGCAAAGCCGGGTGCACAAAGGATTGTATCTGTGCGGCGAAGTGCTCGACGCCTTCGGTCCGATCGGCGGATACAACTTTCTGTGGGCGTGGGCCACTGGGCGCGCGGCGGGCATCGGCGCCGCGGCGTCATGAGCACCGAACCGCTCGATCTCGCGAGTCCACGCTGGCGGGAGCTCAAGCAAGCCTACGGCTCGGCCGAAGACATAAGCTCATTGCTCGCGGCGTTGAATGCCATCGATGATGATGACGAGCGCGCCGAACTCTGGTACGGCGCCTGGGCAACGTTGTGTCCGGGCAACAATGTTTTCTCGGCTGCGTACGCAGCGGTGCCCCACCTGCTGCGCGTCGTTGAAGAACGCGACTTCGCCGAGCGAGTCGCCGCGCTGCACCTCGTCACGCAGGTCGAGGTGTCGCGCCATGTGCACGGAGCGCCCGCTATCGACGACGATCTGGTGCTCCCCTATGCGGCAGCGATCGAATCACTGCCGCGGCGTGTCGCCGAACTCGGGGACATGACGTGGGATTCACAGTCCGCGCAGGTGCTGGCGGCGGCCCTTCTAGCGGGCAAGCGGCAACATGCGCTTGCGCGCCTGATGCTCGACCACGCGTCCGATGCAGCGTGAACGCACGGATGCAAGATGTGGCTCACGTGATCAACCTGCTTATCGTGTGGCCACGATGACACGAACACGCCTCAACCACTTCCGCGGGATCTTCGCGGCGCTGCTACAGAGGCGGCAGTTCGGCGGTCAAGGCAGACTCCATCGCCATCGCGCATACGATAGACCCGCAGCACATGTGATGTCGACGCCGACGAACAGCGCTGCGGGACCGGTGCTCGCCACCCCAAGCACGTGAGCGTATCGCCATCGGGTCGGTCTCGTCCTGCGTGGCGACTGGACTCTGGATTGAAAGCTCTGTGCGACGTCACGTCCGTCGGCGGCTGTCCGAAGCAGCGGCGATCGGTGCCGCCAATTTCGCGCGGCGCAGTAACGCAAAGACCGCATCGATGATTCGGCCTATCGCAGTCACTCGAGCCGCCCGCAGCGTGATCCATGCGCCAAGGGCGCCAACGGCGGCGCCCCCGATCACATCGGTTGGATAGTGCGCACCTACGAACACGCGAGAGATCAGCACGAGCATCCCGAACGCGCCAAGCATCGCGCCCAGGGTGCGGTTCACGGTCGCCAGCACGATGGTCACAGCAAATGCGAGGATGGCGTGATCGCTCGGGAATGACGAGTCGCCGGCATGCGGCACCAGGACTGTGGCCGCTGTGACCACAAATGGCCTCGCGCGCGGGAAGATCAGGTTGCCGAGCTGGCCAAACCCGAGCGCCAGGAGAGCGGCGACTCCTGCAAGCGCCGCCCCGCGTTGCCACGCCGGGCGCCATCGTGCCCAGCAGGCGAGAAGCACAACGGCGAAAATGATCGGGGAGTATCTCGTCGTGCCAATCATCAGTAGGTCCAGGCTCGCCCAGCGACCGGCAAACCCGTTGATCCAGTGGAAGAGAGCAACGTCAATCGTGTACATGAAGCACACCGTAGGTGAAACGAGGAGGATGGTCCGCCCCTGCGATAATCATGGCCGCGGAGGCCCCGCGGTTGGTGGATGATTCGGTGCAGGACCATCGAACGCACCGAGGCTATCGAGCGATACCCACTTCTCGCCGCGCAGCACGTCGATCTGCAGAATCGGATGTACCTCCCAGAGCGTCGTGCGGTTCAGGCCCACCCGCTCCGGATGCATCTGGTCGAGCATCAACCATCCACTCACGCGCATGCGATCGCGGGAGGTTTCGAGCATGGTCAGATGGGCCTCCGTCCAATTCGGATGCAGCGCTCGAACGCGCGGCGTAATCTCGACGACGATTGTGCGACGCCTGGCGTCGCGAGGCTCCTCGGCCAGCCATAGATGGTAGTCGCGCGCGTTGGGGTCGTCGCTGTAACAGTTGGGAGGCTCACGCCCCTCGAGCTTGAATCCCTCGAGATATCCCTCAATCCGCACCGGAGCGCCCTCGAAGCGCGCCACCTCCTGTTGTTCGCCCTCGGTCCACTGGTTCCGAAAGCGGAGACCAACAAGTCGCGGCCAGGGTAACCTCGCGATGACGGGCCACGGCGTATCGATCCAGGGCGCGATATCAACCCGGTTCTTTCTTCGGTTCAGGACGAAATCCGGCTGTGAGCCTTCGGGGCCACACTCGCCAAACGGCGCGTTCACAGGCGTCGGCTTCAACGCATGCTCGAGGGGTTCGGTTCCCACGAGCGATGTCCGGCTGACTGGTAGATAGCCACAGGCCCCCACGGACACGGTGATGCCCAGAATTGCCGCCATCATGGAGGCTCTTCGGGCGCGGGAAGACAACAGCCCTGTTCCGCCAGGCGTTCTTAACCGCATGTCCGCTGAGCAGCAGCGCTCATTGGCAGTCCACGAAGCGTGGGAATCACGGCCCGAGCGGAACTGTCCACGCCGATCCAGGTGTGACCCGGACAGATCCACTGCGTTTCGCTCGTGATTGACGATGCGGCGTCAAAGGCTGCGGTCACGTGACCCGAGGTAGCGCCGAGCGGTCCTCGCTCGAGAAATCTGGGCCCAGCGTGAAGTCGCGCGGATTGGCCGGAGTCGCCTGATCACGAAGGTGCGCGGCGATGTGCCGGTCCAGCGGGAACATCGCGATGGTCATGCCGGCAAATCCCACACCGAGATCCGCATCGGCTGGAGTGAGCCGCGGTTGCTGTCGGCGACTCGCGTCCGGTGGTGTGACGCCCTGTTCGAGCGAGGCGGCCACTGGAAGCACGACAATTACGAGGGTTCGATCTCTCGGGCGAGGATATGGCGGACGAGGACACATTCAACCGGGTGCTCTGGCTGGCGATGAAAGGACGACAGCCGTACCCCACTCCATATCCTTCACCTCCGCTCGAGTGGAAGCGCGGGAGATGACGGCGTTCCTCCGTGCCGAGTCAGCGTGCGGACC
>JALYVY010000315.1 GCA_030852985.1 Gemmatimonadota bacterium
CACAAGAATGCCGTACGATAAGATAATTTCACTGGTCACACATACCTCGCAGCTGGTCACCGACCTGCTCGACTAACGCATAGCACGAAGCATGGCAGACTTTTACCAGACCCTGGGCGTTGCTCGCGACGCATCGGACGATGACATCAAGAAGGCGTATCGCAAGCTGGCGATGCAGTACCATCCGGATCGTAACAACGGCTCGTCGGAATCCGAGGAGAAGTTCAAGGAGATAACCGAGGCGTACGACGTGCTGCGCGATGGCAACAAGCGCGCGACTTACGACCGGTACGGCGAGGCCGGACTGCGTGGCGGAGGTGGCGGCGGATTCCATCACGTTGACCTCTCGGAAGCGCTGAACATCTTCATGCGTGATCTCGGCGGCATGGGCGGCTTCAACGATCTCTTCGGCCGCCGCACCAGTGCGGCGGAGACCCGAACCGGCTCCGACATCCGCATCAGCCTGCCGCTCACGCTGCAGGAAGTTGCGACGGGAGCGGAGAAGCCCGTGACGATCAAGCTGCTCAACCCCTGCGACCAGTGCAGCGGAACGGGCGCGGAGCCCGGCACCAACATTACCAACTGCCCAACGTGCAAAGGCGCGGGCGAGGTGCGCCGCGCGCAGCAGTCGTTCTTTGGGCCGGTGGTGAGCGTGTCCGTCTGCCCCAACTGCGCCGGTGACGGCAGGATCGTCGCGTCGCCGTGCCGCAAGTGTCGCGGCGAGGGTCGCGTGCGCGCAGAGGAACTGGTGCGTATCAAGGTGCCGGCGGGCGTCGCGACTGGTCAGTACATGACGCTTCGCGGAGTCGGTAATGCAGGGCCGCGTGGCGGCCCACGCGGCGACATTCTCGTCGTGTTCGAAGTCGATGAGGACGAGCGCTTCGAACGCGACGGCGAGGACCTGCTCACTGAAGTGCTCGTCACGTATCCGCAGCTGGCGCTTGGCGCCGACGTCGAGGTGCCGACTGTAACCGGCTCCGTCACCTTGCGCATACCCGCGGCGACGCAGAGCGGCCAGGTCCTGCACCTGCGCGGAAGAGGTCTGCCTCGCATCAACGCTTCCGGAACCGGCGACCTTCACGTTCGCTTGCAGCTCTGGACTCCTGACATGCTTACCGACGAGGAGTCGCAGATTCTGCGCAGACTGCATGAACTCAGACCGTTGGCGCCCGCCAAGCGCGAGCGCGGGTTCTGGGCCAAGGTCAAGGAATCACTCGGCGCGTGACACAACCATGGCGCGCGGTTCGAGTTGAACGGTGCGTCGATCGTGATGCGGTGACTGCGGCTCTTTTCGATGCCGGATCGCAGGGCGTTCACGAGGATGGCGACGCGCTGGTGACGCACTTTCCTCCCGACGAAGATGCAGACGCCGTTGTCGCTGCAGTTCGCGCTGCGGATCCGTCTGCGGTCGTGTCAGTGCATGACGTGCCCGCCGTTCACTGGAGTGAGTGGCGCGCGAGCGTCGGCGCGCATCAGGTCGGCCGGTTGGTAGTGACGCCCCCGTGGCTCGCTGCGGAATTCGATCCAGCATCGACCATCGTGATTGATCCCGCCATGGCATTCGGAACCGGCGAACATCCCACCACTCGCGGTATGCTTCGGTTGATGCAGCAGGTCATTCGGCAGGGCGACACTGTCGCCGATCTGGGTGCCGGCAGCGCCGTTCTATCCATTGCGGCGGCAAAACTTGGGGCATCGCGGATTGCCGCAATCGAGATCGACGATGGCGCCGAATCCAGCGCGATGGACAACATCCGCGCGAATGGAGTCGAGCAGTCCATCCGGTACCTTGTCGGCGATGCCCTGGTGCTGCTGGCGCTCGTTGCTCCGGTGCGCGTGATTCTGGCGAACATCGTGTCGTCGGTGTTGGTGGAGCTGCTGCCGGGAATCGCCGCGTCGCTTGCGGATGATGGCGTGGCGATGCTGAGCGGAATACTCGTCGACGAGCGAGATCTCATGATTCGCGCAATCGGGCGCGCGGGGCTGAGTGTGATTCAACAGGAAGTGGAAGGCGACTGGCTCAGCCTCGCCGTGCAACGGACACCGTGACGCTCGTCGATCGCGCCGCCTTCTTCGTGGAGGACGCATTCGCCGTGGGTTCGCAGGTGCCGCTCTCAGAAGGTGACGCGCAACACGTCTCGGTTCTCAGGCTGGGTGTCGGCGATCGTGTTGGACTGCGTGACGGCGCTGGGCGAAGTGCATCCGGCACGCTCGTTCGGCTTGGCCGAAAGAACGCTCTCGTGGAGGTGGATGATTCACGGCAGGTCCCGCCACCGCCCGCGATTCACCTGCTCGTGCCCGTCGCGGATCGTGACCGCATGCTGTGGCTCGCTGAGAAGGCCGCAGAGCTCAACATTGCGAGCTGGCGGCCGGTGTTGTGGCATCGGTCGCGGAGCGTGACCCCTCGGGGTGATGGTCCAACTTTCCGCGGAAAGGTGAGGACGCGCATGATTGCCGCGCTGTTGCAATCGCGGTCAGCGTGGCTGCCGGAGATATTCCCCGAAGCGACCCCTGATCGCGCGCTCGCTGCGTGCCCGGCCGGTCTGCGGCTGGTGCTGGACGGCTCAGGATCTCCGGTATCGGCGGCCGCAACATCGGCTCCGGTCGTCGTTGCAGTGGGCCCCGAGGGCGGGTTCGAGTCCGACGAGCTCGCCGCGCTCGCTGGCGCGGGCTTCGCCGCAGTCTCGATCGGCCGGTCGGTGCTCAGGTTCGAAACGGCCGCGATCGCGGGCGTGGCAGTAGCCCGGGCCATGCTCGACTCGGGCAGTCAAAACCAGGAGTGATTTCGATGGCTGAACAGAGTTCCAGCTGCATTTTCTGCCGGATTGCACGCGGGGAGATCCCCGCCACTATCGTCGCCGAAAGCGAGAGCGCCATCGCGTTCCGGGATCTCGACGCGAAGGCCCCGGTCCACGTCCTCGTCATTCCGAGGAGGCACATAGCCTCGCTCGCCGACGCTCGGGACCCGGTGGAACTGGGCGAGGTGCTCCTTCTGGCCGCCGAAGTAGCCAGGCTGGAGGGACTCGATTCGGGGTTCCGGGTGGTCCTGAATACGGGCCCCGACGCCGGGCAGACGGTGCCCCATCTCCATGCCCATGTTCTGGGCGGCCGAAACATGGCGTGGCCGCCGGGCTGAGATTATTATTAAAGGCTGCATATCAACCGCTCAGGTATTCACGGGTCAGGGGGCAATCGGGTTTGTCAGAAGTCATCATTCAGGAAGACGAGAACTTTGAGCGCGCGCTCAAGCGTTTCAAGAAGAAGGTCGAGAAAGCGGGGATCCTCGCGGATCTCCGCAAGCATCGCCACTACGAGAAGCCGAGCGAGAAGCGCAAGCGCAAGATGAACGCGGCGACGCGCAAGAACCGCCGTCATCGCGCGATGTAATGTCGGCTCTGGGCGACAAGCTTCAGGCTGATCTGATCACGGCACGCAAGGCGCAGGACAAGGCCGGCGTGCTGCTGCTGGGAACGATTCTGTCGGACGTCAAGAACAAGCGGATCGAGCTCCGAGCCGATCCCACCGACGATGACGTACTCGACGTGCTGCGCAAGGGAATAAAGCGGCGCCGAGAATCCGTAGAGATGTACGACAAGGGGAATCGAAAGGATCTCGCTGACAAGGAGCGCGCTGAAGTCGAGGCGCTCGAGAAGTATCTACCCGCTCAGGTAGGCGAGGACGAGATTCGCTCAGCTGTCCGCGCCGCGATTGCTTCCGGCGCCACCTCCATGGGTCCGCTCATGGGCCGCGTCAATCCGCAATTCAAGGGACGCGCCGACGGCAGCATGATAAGCCGCGTCGCGAAGGAAGAATTGGCGGCGACGACGGCCTGACGATCGCCGAAGCCTGGCGCTTCGGCCGCGATCAGTGCCCGCGGAACACGAAAAACGCGGCAGCCACCATGCATAGGGCGGCCCACAGATAGCCCAGCTTGAGCGGCTGTCTCGCACTGCTGTTCTTCGGTGTCCGTTCGCGGCAGTCGGTATAATTCAGAAGGTCCATGAACAGCCACGCCCTCTCCGTCCTTGAGTTCCATCGCGTTCTTGAAGTGGTCGCCGAGCGCGCCACTTCGGACGAGGGCGCGGAGCGCATCCGGCGCCTGAGGCCGACGGTCGACCGTGCCTGGATAGAGCGGGAGCAGGCACGCGTGTTTGCGGCGCGCGCACTGATAGCGAGCGAGGCGCGCTGGGCGCCCTACGCAATACCCGCGGCAGGACGGCCGCTCGAGCGCCTCCGCGTCGAGAACGCACTGCTCGGAGCCGGTGACTTCACGCTGCTGCGGGCGCTGCTACGCAGCTCACGCATTACGCTCGACTCGGTCTCGGACCCACGACTTCCGCTGGCGGCGCGCGCGGTGCTCCAGCCGGTTACCGCGCAACTGGTTCGTGACCCGACGGCTGAAGCGGCGATCGACCGCGTACTCGACGATGACGGTGACATTCGCGACACCGCCTCGTCCCGGCTGCGAAGCATCCGGCGCGAGCTGCGGCATGCGGAGTCGGATCTCGTCGCGCTA
>JALYVY010000125.1 GCA_030852985.1 Gemmatimonadota bacterium
CCGCGGATCTCCGCGGCGCCCGATGTGTTTGCGCAATCTCGCTCGCAAGTCGATCGCTGCCCGCCCCGGGGGCGAGAGTGGCCGCTATTGCCTGATGAACACCTGGGCTGCGCCAGCATTGATCGTCATTGTCGTTTGCGTCACGGTCGCGACGACAATGGAGTTGTCGCTAGCGTTGGTGAACGTCACCGTATTGTTGGCCAGGGTCAGCGTACCCGAGTCGGATGTGGTTCCCGTGCTTACGGTCCCATTGAGCTCGGTGGCGCGCAAGGTGAAGCTGGTCGTAAACGTCCCCGCCGCGGTCATTACGTAGTTCTTGGCGATCACCTCCAACTTCGGATCGCTCTGCGTCCGGAGTTCTGCAGTGGAAACGCAGGAATGAAATCCTGGCAGCGGATTCCCCTTGCGTGGGAAGCACAAATGTGCAAATCACGGTTTCGTCATGGACACTTGGCGTAGCCGACGCAACATTTCCGAGCGCAGGTGATACGTGACGCCAACCGAGGCTCGACGAGTGATGAAGCGAGGTCGCCCTTCGTACTTTCAGCGGATCCTGGCCGGCGCACTCCTCGCCGCCTGCATCTCCGCTGCCCTTCCGGCACAATTTCCGCCCGCGGAAACCAGCGCGCAGCGCGATGCGCGCATGGCCTGGTGGCGTGACGCACAGTTCGGGATGTTCATCCACTGGGGCGCGTATTCGGTGCCCGCGGGCATGTACCACGGCGATCGCGCGCCCGGCACCGGCGAGTGGATCATGAGTCGCGCGCAGGTGCCGGTGAACGAGTACGAGCAGTTCGTGCGCGCGTTCAACCCCGTGAAGTACGACGCGAATGAATGGGTGCGCACCGCGAAAGACGCGGGCATGAAGTACATCATCATCACGTCCAAGCATCACGACGGATTCGCACTCTTCAACTCGAAGGTGTCGAGCTACGACATGGTTGATGCCTCGCCCTACCACCGCGACGTCATCAAGGCGCTGGCGGCCGCGGCACGCGATCAGGGCATGCGCTTCGGCGTCTACTACTCGATCATGGACTGGCATCATCCCGATGCCCAGGGCCCGAACACGCCGAGCTACAACTCGAGCACCTGGAAGAACCCGAACTTCGGCCGGTACGTCGAGACGTACATGAAGCCGCAGCTGAGGGAACTACTCACGCAATACCCGAACATCGACGTGCTCTGGTTCGACGGAGAATGGGTCGCGGACTGGAGCGACGAGCAGGGCCGCTCGCTCTACGACTGGCTGCACACGATCAAGCCGAGCCTGATCATCAACAACCGCGTGGGCCACACGCGCCAGGGACTCAATGGCTTCGCGGCACCGGGCACGGGCGTGGGCGACTTCGGCACGCCGGAGCAGCTCGTGCCAGCCACGGGGCTGCCAGGTGTCGACTGGGAAACGTGCATGACCATGAATGACACGTGGGGCTACAAGTCCTACGACGACGGCTGGAAGGACACCCGCACCCTGCTTCGCACGATGATCGACATCGCATCGAAGGGCGGCAACTTCCTGCTCAACGTTGGCCCAACGTCACAAGGGCAGATTCCCGCCGAGAGTGTCGCGCGCCTGCGGGAGATGGGCAAGTGGATGCGCGCCAACGGGGAAGCCATTTACGCAACCTCGGCCAGCCCCACCGCCGCCCCAGCGTGGGGACGCTACACGACGAAGTCCGGGCGCGTTTACGCGCTGGTGTTCGATTGGCCGAAGGATGCCCGTCTGCCGCTCACTGGTTTCACGTCGAAGCCGACGGGGGCACACCTGCTCGCGGACGGCAAGCCGCTCGCAATCGAACAGGCGGGCGACGGCTACGTGGTGCGCTTGCCGAGTGTGGCGCCCAGTTCCATGGCGTCCGTGGTGGTGCTGGAGACCGGATCCGGTGGGGCGAGGTAGACTACGGTCCCTTGCGCGTAGCGATGAGGATGACGCCATTGGCGCCACGCGAGCCGTACGCGGACGTCGAAGCCGCGTCCTTCAGGACGTCGATGGACTTGATGTCGTGCGGATCGAGGTCGGTCAGCGTGGTGCCGTTCACGTTCTGGGGAATGCCGTCCAGGACGAAGAGCGGCTCCTGGTTGCCCTTCATGCTGTGCGCACCGCGAATGCGGATGGAAACGCGGCCATTCGCCATGTTCGTGACCTCGACGCCCGGGAAGCGCCCCACCAGCATGTCTGAAACCGTGCGCGGCGATGCCCGAAGCATCTTGTCCCCATCGGCGTGATCGACCGCGGCGTTCACGTCGCGTCGGTCCTGCGAACCGTACCCGACATCGACGGCGTCGGGCTGCGGATGGGGCAATTGCGGTCCACCGGGGTACGAGTGGCAACCCGCCAGGGCCAGCGCGCAGCAGATGAGAGCGTTTCCAGTGACGAACGAACGGCGACGACGGCGCGTATTCATCATGGCCTTGCCTCTCGGCTGAGTGGGCTGGCGGGGCGCAAAATCTGCCCCTCGCTTCCGATGATGTGGACCGGATCCCGAAAGGGCAATGGCGGCGCCTCTGGTGGCCGCTTGTCACGTCGGTTCTATTTGCTCGCTTATCGAACAAATCACAGGTGCCATGACTGATCAATCCATTCCGCGCCGCTCCTTCCTCACGACCGCGGCCGCCAGCGTGGCGGGTGCGGCTATCGGCGTCAGCGCCGCACCATCGTTGCTGCGGGCGGCCTCGTCCCCGCACGTCACCGCGCCCTCCGACGCCTCCGCGGCCACGGCCATCAAGCTCGGCGTCGCCAGCTATTCGCTCCGCGAGTTTCCGCTCGACAAGGCGCTGGAGATGATCAAGACGCTCCGGACGCCGTACGTGAACTTCAAGTCGGTGCACGTGCCCTACGACAAGACGCCGACCGAGCTCGCGGAATGGCGTCATAAGGTCGAGGCCGAGGGGTTCCAGATCGTGGGCGGCGGCACGATCACCTTCGACAAGGACACCGACGCCGACGTCGAGAAGTACTTCATCTACGCGAAGGCAGCGGGCATGCCGACCATCGTCACCATGATGGGGCCAAAATCCGTATTGCCGCGCATCGAGAAGTACGCGAAGCAGTACGACATCAAGGTCGCCATCCACAATCACGGCCCCGAGGACAAGAACTTCCCGTCGCCGTATGACGTGCTCAAGGCGGTGAAGGGCATGGATCCGCGCATGGGACTCTGCATGGACATCGGCCACGCGACGCGCGCCGGTGCGGACATCGTGCAGGCCGCCCTCGATGCCGGCCCGCGCCTTCTCGACATGCACGTGAAGGATCTCGCGGACGGCAAGGCCAAGGACAGCCAGGTCGCCGTGGGTGAAGGCAAACTGCCCTTCCCGGCGCTCTTCCGCGCGCTCCAGAAGATCAACTATCAGGGCTACGTGAATCTCGAGTACGAGATCAACGCGAAGGATCCGTTGCCCGGGATGCAGGTGTCGTTTGCGTACATGCGCGGTGTGCTCGCCGGCATGGCGTAAGCACTCTGCCGGTTCGTCCTTTTTCCGCAGGTGCCGGGTTCGTCATTCCCGTGAAAGCGGGAGTCTCTGCTTGATCGCTTCCGTCATTCCGGCGAACGCCGGAATCCATGACTGTCTTTTTTCCACAGGCTCGCTTCATGATGACAGATCGCCGCTGGCTACTCCCGCTCGCCGTCGTTGCTCTCGCCGCCGCGACGGACTGCGCGCAGGCTCCCCAGTCCTCGATGAACACGATGGGCGCGGGGTCGTATTTCGTCCAGGTCACTCCGCACGAGAGTGATCGCCGGGTCGACATCACGGTGGATGGCAGGCCGTTCACATCGTACATGTGGCCCACCAACCAGAAGAAGCCGATTCTCTATCCCATCACGTCCGACAAGGGCACGGTGGTGACACGCGGATTTCCGCTTGCGCCGAGGGCCGGCGAGCGTACCGATCATCCGCACCATGCCGGTCTGTGGTTCAACTACGGCAACGTGGACGGCCTCGACTTCTGGAACAACTCCGATTCGATCAAGGCGAGCCAGGCGCCGAAGTACGGTACGATCGTGCATCGCGCCATCCGGTCGACGCATAGCGGTGCAGGCGAAGGCACCCTGGACGTGACCGAGCAGTGGGTCACCAACACGAACGTGCCCCTGTTGACGGAAAACACCCACTACATCTTCCGCGCGAGCAATGGCGTCCGCACCATCGATCGCATTACATCGCTCACCGCGCTCGATTCCACGGTGCACTTCAACGACAACAAGGAAGGCGTGATCGGCATGCGCGTCGCGCGCCAGCTCGAGCAGCCGTCCATGACGCCCGAGAAATACACCGATGCCAGCGGCAAGGTGACCAACGTCGCCAAGCTCGACACGGCGGGCATCCACGGCTGGTATACGTCGTCGGAAGGGAAGCAAGGCGACGACGTTTGGGGCACGCGCGGCAAGTGGACAATGCTTACCGGCGACGTGAACGGCGCACCCGTGACGCTCGCGATGCTCGACAATCCGCAGAACGTCGGCTTCCCCACGTACTGGCACGCGCGCGGCTACGGACTGTTCGCGGCCAACCCGCTGGGGCAGAGCGCGATGAGCAACGGGAAGGAGACGTTGAACTTCAAGCTTCCGGCAGGGCAGACGGTCACTTTCCGTCACGAAGTGATCATCCTGGACAAGAAGGCGACCGCGCCCGAGATCGAGGGCTTCTACACCCGCTTCACGCGCTGACGCACAGCGAACCTGCGAAAACGGCAACGGACGGAGATACGACACATTCGTGACCGTCACGTTGCCGTTGATCGCATACTTCGGATCGGCGTTGATGCGCTTCCAGTCCGGGATCGCTCCGCAGGAAGGCCATGCCCACCGAAGAACACGGGCGTCATGCTGCGCGACCATGAACGTGGTGTCGCCGTCGAGCACATACGCGGGCATCAACGCGAGAGATATGGCACTACGTGCGGCTAAATCATGCAGCAGAACAGGAGCACACATGATGATGACAGAAGGATTGCAGAAAGCAGAAACACAGGCGCGGTTCGCCTTGCCGCGCGTACTGGGAACGCTTGCAGTCGCCGCGGCGTTGTCGGCGTGTCACGCCTCGCCGCCGGCCGAGATGGCGTCGATGTCCATGAGCGCGACGCCCAATCAGTTGACCCCCGCCGAAATCGCCGCAGGGTGGCGCCTCCTCTTCGACGGTCGCACGCTCAACGGATGGCGCGGGCTCGGCATGTCCGGCCCGCCGGCGGGCCACTGGACAGTCGAGGATGGGTCGATCAAGGTGATTGCGGCGAAGAACGTCCCCATGGTCAACGGCCAGCGTCAGCCAGGCGGCGACCTCATCACCGATCGCACCTTTCGTAATTTCGAGGTCTCGTGGGACTGGAAGATGACGCCAGCCGGCAACACGGGCCTGAAGTACAACGTGTCGGAGGCGCTGTCGCTGGCTGGCGGCAAGACCGCCGCCGCACTCTCCCCGTCAACCGCGCAAAACCGAGCCGCGCTCGGCTTCGAATACCAGATGATCGACGACGAGCGCCACTCCGACGGGAAGCTGCCGACGCACCGGTCGGGTGCGCTGTACGACCTCATCATGCCCAACGAGAACAAGCACCTCAATCCGGTGGGCGAGTGGAATCACTCGATGCTCATCTTCAACGGCAACCACGGCGAGCACTGGCTCAATGGGTTGAAGGTGGTCGAGTATGAGCTAGGTTCGCCGTCGCTGAATGCGGAGCTGGCCGCGAGCAAGTACAGGGTGATCGAAGGATTTGCGACGCGGCGCGTGACCCCGATAGTGCTTCAGGATCACACGGAAGAGGCGTACTTCAGGAATATCAAGATTCGGGACCTGCCGTAACAAACAGCTTGAGCTTGAGCTTGGGCTTGAGCTCGAGCTCGAGCTTCGAGCTTGAGCTCAAGCGCGAAGCCCACACTACCGCGACGACAGTTGGCGGAAATCGGAAAAATGCAGACATCGGACACGGATTTCGGAACGAGCACGGAGCATCTGATGTCCAAGTCCGATGTCCGTATTTTTCCGTTAGTCCGCCAACTGTCGTCGCGGTTCCGCCGTTCCGCCGTAAAGCTTCCCACCGAGGCGCAATGAGCGACACCGCTGGTCCTTCGCGACGCGACTTTCTACTCCAATCCGCCGCTATCGCCGGCTCCTTGCTCGCCGCCCGCAGCCTTCCGTTGCTCGGCGAAATCGTGGACCAACCGTCCACGAACCAGAACGTGCTCTGGTACTCCAGACCGGCGTCGCAGTGGGTCGAAGCACTCCCCATCGGCAACGGACGGCTGGGCGCGATGGTGTTCGGTGGCGTCGAGCGCGAGCGGCTCCAACTCAATGAGGACAGCCTCTGGTCCGGCGGTCCGAAAGACTGGAACAATCTGAAGGCACCCGCGGTGCTTGCCGAGGTTCGCCGTCTCATCGCTGCGGAACAGTATGTGGAGGCGGACAAGGCGGCGCACGGGATGCAGGGGCCGTTCACGCAGTCCTACCTTCCCCTCGGCAACCTCAACCTCGCGTTCGAGCACGGTGATCAGGCGCGCGGTGGATATCGTCGCGAGCTGGACATCGGACAAGCGCTCACGAGCGTGCGCTACAAGGTCGGCGCAACGAGCTACACGCGCGAAATCTTCGCGTCGCGTCCTGATCAGGCGATCGTCGTTCGACTCACGGCCGACAAGCCCGGCATGATCACCTTCACGGCTTCGCTCGACAGCCAGTTGCGTCACAACGTGGTTGCGAATGGAAACGTGCTGGAACTGCATGGCAAGGCACCGTCGAACGTGGACCCGAGCGCCCACGATCGCGATATCCCCGTCCAGTACGACGAGAACGAGGGCATGACCTTCGAGTCGCATCTCTCTGCCGACACCATCGGCGGCCGCACATGCGTCGACGGCGGCGAGTTGCACGTGCGCGGCGCGGATGAAGTCGTGCTTCGGCTCACGGCGGCGACGAGCTTCAACGGCTCGAATAAATCGCCGGGGCGCGAGGGGAAGGCGCCGGGCGCCATCGCGTCAGCGCAGCTTCGCTCGGCGTCGGCAAACTCGTTTGCGACGCTGCGCGATGCACACGTCGCCGATCATCGCGCGCTGTTCGACCGTGTGGCGCTCGACATCGAACAGCCGCCCGCCGCGAAGGATCTTCCCACCGATGAGCGCATCGTCGCGCAGGGCGCGAAGGACGCTGCCCTCGTCAGCCTCTTCTTCCAGTATGGGCGATACCTGCTGATCGCGAGCTCCGGTCCCGGCGGCCAGCCGGCGAACCTGCAAGGCATCTGGAACGACATGGTCCGGCCGCCGTGGAGCTCCAACTACACGATCAACAT
Source organism: Gemmatimonadota bacterium (assembly GCA_030852985.1). GTDB lineage: Bacteria > Gemmatimonadota > Gemmatimonadetes > Gemmatimonadales > Gemmatimonadaceae > AG11. The sequence goes on from JALYVY010000125.1 coordinate 7,286, forward strand.
CAACACCGAGATGAATTACTGGCCCGCGGAGACCACGAATCTCGCGGAGCTGCACGAGCCGCTGATGGACTTCGTGGAGCGGCTGGCCGTGAACGGTCATGAGACGGCGCGCGTCAACTACGGCGCACGTGGCTGGGTGGCGCATCACAATAGCGATGTGTGGGCGCAGTCAGCGCCGGTGGGCGACTACGGCAAGGGCGACCCCGTCTGGGCGACCTGGCACGGCTCGGCCGCGTGGCTGTCGCGGCACATGTGGGAGCACTACGACTTCAGCGGCGACACCGCATTCCTCCGCGACCGTGCTTATCCCGTGATGAAGGGCGCGTGCGAGTTCTACCTCGACTTCCTCGTGCCGAATGAGCGCGGCTTCCTGGTGTCGTCCCCATCCGCGTCGCCCGAGCTGAAGTTCAAGACGCCCGACGGCAAGGTGGCCGCGCTGAGCGCTGGAGCGACGATGGACCGCGCCCTCGTCTGGGATCTTTTCACGAACACCATCGAGAGCGCGAAGACACTGAACGTCGATGCGGACTTTCGCGACCGCGTGCAACAGGCGCGCGCGAGGCTGATCCCGTATCAGGTCGGTAGCCGAGGGCAGTTGCAGGAGTGGGCGAAGGATTTTGCGGAGCAGGATCCGCATCACCGCCATTTTTCGCATCTTTTCGGCGTGTATCCCGGGCGGGAGATTACGGCGGAAGGCACACCGGCCATTCATGCGGCCGCGCGCCGCTCCATGGAATTGCGCGGGGACCTGGCGACCGGCTGGTCGATGGCGTGGAAGATCAACTTCTGGGCGCGGATGCAGGACGGCGATCATGCCTTCCTGCTGCTCGGCAATCTTCTCAAGCCGGTGTGGAGCACGACGACGAACTACACGGGTGGAGGTGGGGTGTATCCGAACCTCTTCGATGCGCATCCACCCTTCCAGATCGACGGAAACTTCGGCGCGACGGCCGGCATCGCGGAGATGCTGCTGCAGAGCCACACGGGCGACGTGCACATTTTGCCGGCGCTGCCCTCCGCGTGGCGCTCGGGGCGTGTACGCGGATTGCGCGCACGCGGTGGTGTGGAAGTCGACATCGAGTGGAAGGACGGCGCGGCCACGCAGGTGTGGCTGACGAGCCGAAGGGCAAGATCGGTACGCCTGCGCCATGGTTCCGCCGTGGCGTCGCATGCGTTGCTCGCCGGAGTCCGTACCGCCATTCGGCTTGGCGGGGCGTGATGTCGTTCCGCATCTCAACGGATTGCACGCTCGAGGGCGTACTAACGTCGTGGGGGCGCGAATCCAGTATTTTTTGGCGAAAGTCACAACGGGCTCGGCACGCGAGGAAGGGTTCGACCTCCTGCGTGCGGGGCCGTTTCGCTATATGAGCCATTCGCAAGAGCTATTACCCAAAGTCAACTATGCAGGTTGGCGATCACTGCAAGTCTTACAGTCTGACGGTCTGCCAGCAAACAAAACAACAGAAGAGCGTACCACGCAGGCACTGAGTTACTCACCACACACATCGCCATCGAGCGGTAATCCTATGAATAGAGTGCAGCAGTTCGCGAACACGCGGAGACCCGGTTCTGTAGCCGATCGCTGTCAGACTGTAGTTGACCCGCTGTCAAGCGAGCCTGCGCGAAGCGCCAGGCGGGTCAGACTGTCAGACTGTTTGACCGCGGCCCTCATGCTCTCACTCGTCGCCGGTGCCTCCGCGGCCGCCCAGGGGCCGCCCGCCAGCACTGTGCGTCCGGGCATGATCCCGAAATCTGGCCCCGTGCCCGCGGAACCGAATGTCGAGCAGAGGCTGCAGACGGACTTCAAGGTGCCCGCGGGCTTCAAGGTCACGCTGTTCGCTGGCCCGCCGGTGGCGATGTATCCCACCTGCGTCAATGAATCGCCCGACGGTGCGGTCTTCGTCTGTGTCGACCCGAACCTGTCGCTCTCGACGTTCAAGGGCGTCGGGCGCGTGATGCGCCTCGTCGATACGGACGGTGACGGACATGCCGACAAGTACACGACCTTCGCGACGATGGACAGCCCGCGTGGCGTCGTGTCCGATGGCAGGGCGGTGTACGTCATGCACCCGCCTACATTGACCGCGTATCGCGATACGAACGGCGACGGCATCGCCGACGAGTCCACCGACATCGTCACCGGACTCGGCTTCGATCTCGATTTCCGCGGCGCGGATCACACCACGAACAACGTGGAGATGGGCCCTGATGGCTGGCTCTACATTGCCGTCGGCGACTACGGTTTCATCAAGGCCACGGGCACCGATGGCAAGCAGATCCAGCATCGCGGCGGCGGCGTGGTGCGCGTGCGCCCGGACGGCACGAACCTGGAGATCGTCACGGTGGGGACGCGCAACATCTATGACGTGTCCATCGATCCCTTCGATCGCATCTTCGCGCGCGACAACACGAACGATGGCGACGGCTGGGATTCGCGCCTCCACTACATGGCGCCGGGAGCCAACCTGGGCTATCCGATGCTCTACCAGAACTTCAAGACCGAGCACTTTCCGACGCTCCACGACTACGGCGCGGGCGCTGCCGTGGGCTCGATCTGGCTGCAGGATCCCGCGTGGCCAGCCGGCTATAACAACAACCTGATTACGGGCGACTGGACCCTGCAGAAGGTCTACCGCCATACGCTCACGCCCAAGGGCACGTACTTCGACATCCAGCAGGACGAATTCATCAGCATGATGCGGCCGTCGGACCTGGCCCTCGACGGGAATTCCAACCTGTACGTGACCAGCCTGGCTGGCGGAACGTTCACTTACACGAGCAGCGACACCGTTGGCTATGTGGTGCAGGTACGACCGCCCAACCTCGTGCCTGTGCGTGAGGCATCGGTCTTCACCGCCACGGACGCGGCGCTGCTGTCCACCCTCGGCTCACCGAATGCCTTGCATCGGCTGCATGCGTCGGAAGAATTGGTCCGACGTCCGGTAACGGATGCCTTGGTCCGCGGCCTGCGCGAGATGATCGGGGACGCTTCGAAGAGCGCCGACGTGCGTGCGACGGCGATGTACACCATCAAGCAGGTCCAGGGCGCGAAGGCGAACGACATACTGAAGCAGGTAGCGGGATCACCCGACGCGCGCATTCGAGAGACCGCGCTGCGGATGCTCGTGGATCGTACGGACCAGCTCGAGGGCGTGTCGCCCGCGCTGTACGTGAAGGCGCTCTCGGACGCAGATGGCCAGGTGCAGGTCCAAGCCATTCGCGGTATCGTGCGCCTTGGTGCGCGCGACGCGGCGGCCTCGCTCGTGCCGCTCACCGGCAGCACGGATCAGGGACTCGCCCACCTCGCGGTGAATGCGCTCGTCAGCCTCCAGGCGAACGACGCGGCCATGAAAGGCATCGACGCATCGCCCGCGGTCCGCGTGGGCGTGCTGCGTGCGCTCGCGCAGATGCACGATCCCGTGACCGTGACGGAACTGATCGACCGCCTCGGCCACACGACGGACGCTGCGGCGCGGATGGACGTCCTCCACGCGCTGGGGCGCCTGTACAACCGCGAGGGTTTCTGGAAGGGCGATTGGTGGACCACGCGGCCCGCGCATCTGGGACCGTTCTTCGATCCCGCTCCCTGGGAAGAGAGCCCGCGCATCCGCTCGGCCTTGACCGGGGCCCTGCTCGCGTCCAGCGGCAGCCAGTTCAGTGCGCTGGTGAACGACCTCGTGGCCAATGAAGTGCTGCCCCGCGGCTCCGAGCCGCTGCTCACCGCGGTGACGGCGTCGCGCGACCCTCTTCGGGCCCAAGTGATAGAAGCACTGGTCGGACGCACGCAGCTTGACGAACACACGCTCGCTCTCGCGGCGCAGCTCGACGCGAAGGGCGGTGCGGTCCATGGCGCGGTCGCACAACTATTGGCGGGCGAAACCACGCTCGGCGCTGGCGCCATGCCGCTCGCTCGCAGTGCGGTACTCGACGCCAGCCTCGATCCGAAGATCCGCGGGGCGCTGCTGATGACGATGAGCCAGGTGCCGGGACCGCAGGCGCTCGACGCGGCGGCGGAAGTGTTCTCGCGGCTCAATCCTGCTCCGGGCATGGCGGCATCTGCCTCGGCGACGCCACCGACTGGAAGAGTCGGCCGAGGTGCTGGCGGAATGGCGTCTGGGGATCCGATCGAGACGGCATGGCGCCGATTCGTGAGCGATCGCCGTCGCATGAACGAACTGGACTACTTCATCAACATGAGCAAGACGGCTCAGCCATCGCAGCGCACGCTGGCGTACGCGGTGCTCATGCAGAGCATTCGTGCGCCGCGCACCCCGCCGATGATTCGCGAGAAGGTCGCGCCCGTCATCGACGCGGCGTGGACGGACCCGGCATCGGCGCCGAGCCTGGTGGAGGCGATCACGCTGATGCGCATGGAGAGCCAGTATGCGGAGAAGCTCGCCGCGTACAACCAGGGCAAGCCCCGATAAGCTAACCGAGACCGCAACCGCAATTTACAGAAGAGCAAAGGCGACCGCGATTTACCGCAGAGGGCGCAGAGAAAAACAAAGCCGCAGAGGACGCAGAGGAACTACGGAATTTCTCATTCAGCAGGCAAGCAAAGTCCTCTGCGCTCTCTCCGACAAAGCCTTTCCTCTGCGTCCTCTGCGCGAAGGCTGTTCCTCTGCGCCTTCTGCGGCAAGAATGCTCTGCGGTAAGAATGCTCTGCGGTAAGAATGCTCTGCGGTAAGAATGCTGTTCCGCTTTCCTGAATCTGTCACGCGCACGACAACCATTACGCCAAATCAATTCCCCCTGGAGGCCCCGTGGGCGACAAGATAGAAATTCCAGAAGTGAACCGCCGAACATTCCTGCTGCAGCTCGCGGCCGTTGGCGCGGGTACGAGCCTGCTCTCGAGCTGTGCGGGCATGATGTCGCATGGTGGGTCGAGCGCGTCCAGCGCGGACATGATTGGCCTGCAGCTGTACACCGTGCGCGACCTGCTCGACAAGGACTTCGAGGGCACGATCGAGAAGGTGGCGGCGATCGGCTACAGGAACATGGAGTTCGCCGGCTATTACAACCGCACGCCGGAGCAGGTCCGCGCGCTGCTCGACCGCCTCAACCTCGTCTCGACCAGCTCGCACATTGGCGCGCAGCTCATGCGCCAGGACGCCGCATTGCAGATCCGCACCGCGAAGACGATCGGGCAGGATTACATCACGATCCCGTCGTACAGCTTTGCGCGCGATGGCGGCATCGACGCATGGAAGAAGGGGGCGGCCGAGTTCAACCAGTGGGGCCGGATGTGCAGGGACGCGGGCCTCAAGCTGGGCTACCACAATCACAACATGGAGTTCGGTGCGGTGGCCGGTGGCCCAACAGGCTTCGACGTCCTCATGCGCGAAACGGATCCGAGCCTCGTGGACTTCGAGATGGATCTCTACTGGACCGTATTCGCCGACCGCGATCCCCTCGAGCTCTTCGCGAAGTACCCGGGACGCTTCGCCATGTGGCACGTGAAGGACCTGATAATCACAAACGGGCAGAAGGGCATGGCCCCGGTGGGGAAGGGGACGATCAACTTCCGCGAATACTTCGCGCATCGCGACCAGGCTGGCCTGAAGCATTTCTTCGTCGAGCATGACACCGCCGCGCAGTACCCCGGCGGATCACTCGCAAGCATCAAGGTCAGCTACGACAACCTCAAGGCGATCGTCGGATGAATACAACCCACGTAATGAGCGGATCGTCCAGCCGCTGGGCGCCCCGCGCCCTGATGTCGCTCGCGCTCGTCGCGGGCTGTGCCGGCGGCGGAAGCATGGGCGGATCTCCCATGGTGGCGTCGGCCCCCACCGCAAGTTTCGCGAGTGCGCCCAAGTCGGACTGGATCCAGATG
>JALYVY010000316.1 GCA_030852985.1 Gemmatimonadota bacterium
AAGCAGGAGACGGTCGACCTCATGGAAGCATTGCGCGAGATGTCGATCCTCGTGGGCAAGGGTGGGCTCGACGGCAACGTGCTTCGCATCAAGCCGCCGATGTGCATCACGTCGGCCGATGTGGATTACGCGCTCGACGCGTTCGACGCCGCACTGACACAGGTGCGTGCCTGAATGGGTAAATCGGGGCAGTCAAACCTGGGACACCGACGGCCATGAGATTCGATCGCATCGTCAAGAACGGCAACATCGTGACGCCAGGCGGTGAGTACACGGGCGACATTGGCATCATCGGTGAGAAGATCGCCGCACTCGGCGAGAATCTCGACACCGACGGCGCAGATGTCGTCGATGCAACTGGCCATCACGTGATCCCCGGCGTGCTCGACGTCCACGTGCATCTCGAGCTTCCCTTCTGCGGCACCGTATCCGCCGACGACTATCGGTCCGGCACGCGCGCAGGTGCTCGCGGCGGCGTCACCACCGTGATCGACTTCGCCATCCCGTCGGCCGACGGCTCGCTCAGCGACGCGGCCGATACGTGGATGCATAAGGCCAAGGGCAAGTCGCTCATCGATTACACGTTTCACATCTGCATCACGCGCTATAACGAGCACAAGGACCAGATCGCGGGGATGGTGGAGCGCGGCTTCACCACCTTCAAGGAGTTCATGATCTACGAGTCCGAGGGCTGGCAGTCCGACGACCGCGCGCTCTTCGGTACGCTCGAGAAGATGAAGGAGCACGGCGCGATGTTGCTCGTGCACGCGGAGTCCTCACGCGTGCTCGACGAGCTCATCGCGCGCCACCATACGCCCGAGCTCATGAAGGAGCACGGCGCCGTGCTGCACGCCATCACCCGGCCCAACTTCATCGAGGCCGAGGCGATCCAGCGCGTCGTCCAGTGGAGTGAAGCGACCGGGGGACAGCTCTACATCGTGCACATGTCGACCGCCGAGGGCGCGGACATTATTCGCGCGGCGCAGAACCGTGGTGTGCCGGTGGTGGCGGAGACCTGTGTGCAGTACCTCGTGCTCGACGACTCCGTGTTCGCCGACGAGGACGGCCACCTCTTCGCCTGCTGTCCGCAGCTGAAGAAGCCTGCCGACTCCGCACGGCTCTGGCGCGGGCTGAACTCCGGCGAAGTGTCCGTGATCTCGACCGACACGTGCACCTTCACGCGCGAGCAGAAGGCGATGTGGGAAGGCGACTGGACGAAGATCCCGATGGGCATGCCTGGGCTCGAGACGCTGATGCCGCTGACCTATACCAAGGGCGTCCTCGAAGGGCGCCTGACCCTGCCGCAGATGTGCGCGAAGCTGAGCACTAATCCGGCGAAGATCATGGGTCTCGCACCGCGCAAGGGATCGATCGCCATTGGCGGGGACGCCGATCTGGCGATCATTCACCCGACGAAGACGCACCGGGTGACCCCAAGCGAAATGGAGACGAACGCGGACTGGTCGCCATACGAGGGCTGGGACCTCGCCGGATTTTCGCGCACGACACTCTCGCGCGGCGAGGTCATCGTCGACGACTACAAGGTCGTGGGGAAGGAAGGTCGCGGGCAGTGGCTTCCGCGCACCACCGCCGGGCTCGCGGGAGCGCGCGCGTGAAGGCTGCCGGCGAGACGTCGGCGGCCCCATACACCACCGACTTCGTCACCACCGAGGCTGACCTTTCCTCGAGCCCACTCTGGAATCCCGACCTGGCTCCGACACCGCTCGCGCGGCGCACCTGGTCCACCTACAACATCGCGGCACTCTGGATCGGCATGAGCGTCGTCATCACGACGTACACGCTCGCCTCCGGCATGATGACGCAGGGCATGACGTGGTGGCAGGCGATGGTCACCATCCTGCTCGGCAACACGATCGTGCTCATTCCGATGATCCTGAATGCACATGCGGGCACCAAGTACGGCATTTCCTTTCCGGTGCTGTGCCGCGCGGCGTTTGGCGTGAAGGGCGCCAATGTTCCGGCGCTGTTGCGCGCGGTCGTCGCGTGCGGATGGTTCGGCATCCAGACCTGGATCGCGGCACTCGCCCTCAACACGCTCTTTACGGCGGCGTGGCCCGGCTGGACATCAGTCCCCGGTGGCATTGCGATCGCCTTCGCGCTCTTCTGGCTGCTTCAGGTTGCAATCATCGTTCGCGGCATCGAGGCCATCAAGCATCTCGGCAGCTTCGCTGCGCCGTTCCTCATCACCGGCAGCACCGTGCTGCTGGTCTGGGGCATCAGGCACGGCGGTGGACTGGGCCACATCCTCTCCGAGTCATCGCGGCTGCAAGGCGCCAACGCGAAACCGTTCTGGTCCATCTTTCCGCCCTCGCTCACGGCCGCCGTTGGCTACTGGGCGACGTTGAGCCTCAACATCCCGGACTTCACCCGCTATGCGCGCAGCCAGAAATCGCAGGCGATGGGTCAAGCGCTCGGACTACCGACGACGATGACCGCGTTCGCCTTCATCGGGGTCGCGGTCACGAGCGCCACGATCGTGATCTTCGGCAAGGCGGAGTGGGATCCGGTCGTCCTCGTGACGAAGATTGGCGGGACGACAGTCATTATCTTCGCCGCGCTGGTGGTGCTCGCGGCGCAACTGCACACCAACATGGCGGCGAACGTCGTGTCACCGTCGAACGATTTCTCGAACCTCAATCCGCGCAAGATCAGCTACGTGACGGGCGGATTGATCACGGCGGTCGTCGGTGTGCTGATGATGCCGTGGAAGCTCTACTCGGATGCCGGCGCCTACATCTTCACGTGGCTCGTTGGATACTCGAGCCTCATGGGCGCGCTCGGCGGCATCCTTATCGCCGACTACTGGGTGCTGCGAAAGGAGAAGCTGTCGCTGCCGGACCTGTTTCGGGAGAACGGGATGTACTCGTACCGATACGGCGTGAATGCGAAGGCGATGATCGCGCTCGTCGCGGCCGTGCTCCCGGTGGTTCCCGGATTCATCCGCGCGGCCATGACACCCGGTGGAAACGTCGCGACGCCTACCCTGCTCGACCACCTTTACCAGTACGCCTGGTTCGTGACCTTCGGACTGAGCTTCGTCATTTACCTCGCCCTCATGCGTGGCGAACCACGATCGACTGACGCTCTTTCGCACGAGCAATAAGTGGTGTCCACATCGCACGGCGAATTGAATGGTTGGAGGAGTCGGCATATTCGCGGCTCCTGACGCTCGTCGCGCACACCTGTTCCCACGCGCACAGCGACGCCCAGACGCCCACGTGCCCCCGGCCCGCTACAAGAACAGTCCGAACGACAGCGGCAGCAGCAGGTAATCGTCACCCGGTCTTCCCTCGGGGACGCTGCGATACATGTAGTGCAGCCGCAGGTCGACGAACGCAGGCAGATGATGCAGCATGAAGCTGGCGCGCGCGCCGCCGCTGATGCCGGTCTGCAGCGCACGGAAGTCCAGCCGCTGCCGTTCACCGGTGCAGATGGCTCCCTCTTCGCATGGCGGGTAATGGATCGCCTCGCGATGCGAGTAATACGCGCCGATGCCGGCGAGCAACGAGAGCCGAGCTCCTCCACTGAGCGGAAGAACGTCGACGGTGAAGCTCGCGATGCCGGCGGTAACGTCGCGCGATACGGTCTGGTAGCCTCGGCCCTCGGCGTCGATGATGAGGCGGGGATAGATCGGCGTCTGAGCATACACATGTTGGGTGAGCTCCAGCTCCGCGCCGACTCCGCCGCCGACCCCGCGCGTGACGCCCATGTCCGCGTGGAAGCCGTTCACGTCGGGGATGCGCTGGGCCAGGGAGGTCCCGGCGGCGAAGTACATCCGGAAGGCGTGGCTCGTGTCGACGGTCGCCTGCGCATACGCGGAGGAGACAGCGAAACAGGAGGCGAGCAGGACGAGGCGGCAGGTGCGGGAAGGCAGCATGGGGAATCCGGAAGACATGGGAGCTCAGCGCCGGCGGCTGTCAGCGGCGGAGACATTGGTCGAATGCGACTGGCCCAGCACGAGCACGAGCACGATATCTATCGACGCTGCGCGATCCATGCACGAGATTGGATCAGGCGATTTCCCATGGAGACGAACAGCATGCCCCAGATCGTGAAGTGCGGACTGATCCAGATGTCGAATGCCATCGACACAAGAGCGCCAATCGAAAAGATCCGTCAGGCGAATATCGACAAGCACATGGTGCTCATCGACAAGGCTGGTGCCGCCGGCGTCCAGATCCTCTGTATGCAGGAGATTTTCACGGGCCCGTATTTCTGCGCCGAGCAGACCCCGCGATGGTATGAAGCAACGGAGTACATCCCGGATGGGCCGACGACGCGCCTGATGCAGGAGACCGCGAAGAAGTACGAGATGGTGATCGTCGTGCCGCTGTACGAGATCGAATCGACTGGCGTGTACTACAACACCGCCGCGGTCATCGACGCCGACGGCACGTACCTCGGCAAGTATCGCAAGAACCACATTCCGCAGGTCGCGCCGGGTTTCTGGGAGAAGTACTACTT
>JALYVY010000020.1 GCA_030852985.1 Gemmatimonadota bacterium
TCCTCGCCCCGACAATGGTTCCGTCCAGTGTGTGTTGGCGTCGGTCCAGGCCGTATTCGTGAAGCCGGCGAACACGAGACCACTTCCGCTCTGGTACAGCGTGAGGGTCTCGCGCAGGTGCGACGGGCCGAATTGCACGAGCAGCAACCCAAAAAGCGCCGCCGCGAGGCCAGCAACGAATGCTACTGCGTGGCTGACGGCATACCCGGGCGAGAGTCGTCGCGTGATGAAGGCCGCGGAAAGCACAAGCAGCACCGTCATCACCGAAGTGGAGCCGTTCTCCTGCGAGATCCAGGCGAGCACACCACATCCCGCCCCAAGCACGAGGAATACGGCAGATCGCGCGCGAGGCGACAGCGTGGATCCGAGCGCGGGGGGCACGAGCGCGCCCACGAGAAAAGGACCAAGCCAGCGCACGATAAGTCCCCATCCGACAAACGTGGTGACTTGCAGTGGGGAAATGAAAAGCGCGAGGAAGATGATTCCCGCACCAATTGCCCACCCGTAGGCGAAAAACATCGTGGAGAACACGACCGCAATCGCGGCGCCGTTCAGCATCAGGTGCGCGAGACGCGCGCCACGCACGGACATCTCGGTATTGCGCACGAGATCATCGATAAGAAGCTGTTGCCCGGGCCCGTACTGCGTACGTGCCTCGAGGAAGGGCACGGCACCAGTGGCAATCGCCTGAAGGCCGCCAAGCTGCACGAGCTCGTGGCTGTCGAGGGGGCGGGTCAGCGCGGGAGGCGCGATCGACGCGACGTAGACCAGGGAGAGGACGCTACCTGCAGCGAGTGCGAGAAATGCGCGCGTTGCGTGTGCCCGCATCGTCGGTGATGGTGCGGAGGCGGCGCCGCTCCACGAGTCGTCAATCGCATCCGTCGCGCCGTGAACATCTTCCCACAGGCGCTTTAGCAGGCCGGGGAGATACACGAGACCAACGCTCGACAGGTACGCCGCAGCCACCCAGCGCTTGTCGACAAAGTCCCAGGCCTTGTAGTGGCTCGAGGCGATCGCGGGCGGGACGAGCGCTACGTATCCTGTGGCGAGCATCAGGACTTGCGCCACGATGGCAGAGGCGAGCAAAGCTGCCGCCCAGCCCTCTCCAATCAACGGACCTGAGGGTATCGGCCCGCGAGCGTACCTCACGAATCGCCCGGACAGAACGACCACCAGGACACCCGCAGCGAACATCACGCCACAGATCAGCATCGCGTGTCGTATCCGACCTGGATCAGCGCTCCCAGCAGCATGCAGTCCCCAGATAGCGACACCCAGCACGGCGCTCAAGGTCACGGTACTTACCATCAGGACGTGTACGAGAGACTCGGGAGTCAGCCACGACAGGGCAACGTCCCGCGCCGTTCGTTCTGGCTTCATCGCGCCCAAGGCTGCAAACAGCAGCTCGGCAACTGATTGTCCGCAACTGCGGATCGTGTCCTAGACGACATTGGTCGATTGCTGGTGGGCACTGCGCAGCACGCTCGAGCAATTATCGTTGTTTGAGCATCGCGCGGCTAGGCACTCGCGACGCACGAACGCGACCGATCCCTCGCGTAATTCGTCGTCGTGGTCCATACTGATCGGCTGCAACCCCCCCCGCTGCATGCTGCACTTCTGATGCGCACCCAGGAATCTCCGATTGCTCGCACTCAGCAACGGAATGGAGGCGCACGATGCGGCAGGCGAACCGCGTCAGACGCGCTGAGCACACTTCGGGAGAGATCATTGAAATATCTACGTGACTTTGCTCCGAGCAATTCCGGAGCAAGCCTCGTGTCGGTTACGTGGTGGCATCTGACCGGCCTGGTACTCATGCTGCTCGTCCCTCCACAGATCTGGCTTCACCGCCCTGTATGGGGTTTGAGTCCTGTCGACCTGCCACAGTGCCTTGCCGGTGCGAGTGCGTATCTGGCGCTCGCGCTCTTTCTGCAATTCGCCGCGACTAGACGTGGGCGCATCGGATGGCCAGGCATGCTGGCGGCGAGCCTCGCTTGTTTCGGGACCGCAGCGCTACTCATCGAATGGCGATCCGACCTCGCCGGTTCGCGCGGCATGCTCGCGATTGCGACCGCACTCGGCACGTGCCTCGCCGTCGTGCCGCTCCTGCGTCCGCCGCGTGGCAGCATGGACGGCCTGCTGACGGTGGCTGCGCTGGGCACGGCCGTGCTTGGGCACTTCAACACCCGTGCTCGTGTCCACAGCGATACGCTGGTCACGCACCGCACGAGTCGCGGAGCTCTGTACATGTACAATATCAACTACTATCACGGGCTGGTGCGTGGTCCGCTCCGCACCTCGGGAGGCGCGCTCGTGCCCCATGGCGACGGCTATCTCCTCGCGACGGGCGACGGGGACTTCTACTGGCTCCGATGGAAGGGAGAGAGCCTTACGTCGTCACCCCTGACGCTCTCGGTGCCTACAGGCCGGAGTTCTTTCGTCCCCACCGCGGGTGGGCCAACCACGCCGCCGCGGTTGCGCGTGACGGACATGGCGATCGATTCAGTCTCACGACCCGCGCGTCTCGTCGTTGGCTATGTGCACTGGAATCAACCGCAACAGTGCATCACCCTGCGGGTCTCATCGACCACACTCGACTCACTCACGCCGTTCGGTAGAGCGTCCGGAGGGTGGACGACACTTTTCGAATCGAAGCCGTGCCTCAGCATCACCCCGCATTTCGACTACAGCATGACCGGTGGGCGGCTAGCATTCACGCCCAGCGGAAAGCTGCTATTCACTACCGGGGACTTCGATGCGCAGGGGGTCATCGCGCCGGGCCGCGCGCAGACGCGCGACAACGATTACGGCAAGCTCCTGCTACTCGACCAGAATGGAGGGAGTGAAATCTTCAGCATGGGGCTGCGTAATCCCGAGGGACTGACCGTGAGTCTCTCGGGCAAGATCTGGGAAACGGAGCACGGACCGCAGGGTGGTGACGAGATCAACCTCATGGCCAACGGCGCAAACTACGGGTGGCCGCTGGTCACCTATGGCACCGAGTATGGTCTCGACAATTGGCCCCTCGCGCCGACTGCCCACGATCACGGCTCCTTCACCGAGCCGGCCCACGTGTTCGTTCCCTCGGTTGGGGTGTCGAACGTCATCGAGCTGCATGGACGTGAATTCCCGCGCTACGACGGCGATCTGCTCGTCGCGTCGCTGGTCGCACGCAAGCTCTTGCGCGCCCACGTGGTGGGAGACCGCATCATTTATGTGAAGGAGACGCAGGTCGACCGTCGTATCCGCGACCTGGCACAGGGATCCGACGGCCGTATCGCACTCTGGACTGACGAAGGCGACGTCGTGATCCTCGCCGCTGCTCCATGGAATCGGAGCGGTGAGGAGCTCTTCGGCCGATGTGCGCACTGCCATGCGCCCACGACCGATGGTTCACCTGCCCTCGGCCCGCCACTCCGCGGGATTGTCGGACGCGATGTCGCCTCGGCACCCGACTTCGTCTATTCCGACGCGCTGCGTACTCTCGGAGGCACCTGGACGAGAGAACGACTCGATTCGTTCCTCTCCGATCCGGGAGCAATGGCGCCAGGAACCGCGATGACACCGTGGGGCGTGCACGATGAAGGTGAGCGGGCGCGTATCGTGGAGTACCTCCTGAAATTCAAGTAGCGCCGACGTCACTCGCCTGTGCACGATGCCAGGCGATGGTGCGACGGAGACCATCGGTCAGGGAAACTCCCGGCGTCCACGACAGCAGCGCCTTCGCGCGCGACGTGTCCGCCACCAGGTGCTCGATGTCGCGCGATCGCGCGGGCAGGGCCCCAATGCGCAGCACGCCCGTCGAACCGCTCAGCGCGACGATCTCGCGGGCGACGTCGACCATCGCGTGCGCGAATCCGTGGCCGACATTGATCACCGTGCCGCCGAGCCCTTCGCGCGCACCCGCGCGCACCAGCGCACCCACGAGATCGTCGATGTAGAGCAGGTCTCGACGCTGATGACCTTCGCTCATCGCGAAGTCCTCGTGGCGCAGGCACCGCGCAATCAGGCTGGGGATGAAGAAGTCGCTCGACTGGCCCGGGCCGTACACAAGCGCCGGCCGCACGGTCACGATCGCCGTCGCGGTGCCGTGCTGGAGCATCTGCGCATAATGCGTGGCCGCAACCTGGCTCGCCGAGTAGGGCGAGATCGGCCGCTCGCGCTGATCCTCGCGGTAGGGGATAGGGCCGTCGCCATATTCCTCGAGGCCTCCGGTCCGCACGAAGGCTCGCACCGGATGTGCCGCATCAAGACACGCGCGCAGCACGCCAAGCGTCCCCTCGAGATTCACGCGGAGGCTGCGTTCCAGACCCGGCCATCCTTCACCCAGTCGGCGCACTCCGGTGTCGGCCGCGAGGTGATAGACGATATCGGGGCGCGCCCCGTCGACGACGCGCTGCACGCTCGATCGGTCGGTGATGTCGCCTTCCCATGCCTCGAGATCGGCATCCACGCCGAGAAGTCGCGCCCGCGAGGCCCTCGCACGGAGCAGCACGTGCACCTCGGCGCCGTCCCGAACAAGGGCCCTCACCAGGTGCGAGCCGATGAAGCCACTCGCCCCTGTGACGAGCACCCGCTCGCCGGCCAGCTCGCCGCGCGCGCCGGAGGCCGTCGCGCTGGCCTCCTCCTCGCGCTCAGGCAACGATGCGCGGCTCCGGAATCGGCAGGATGAACTTCCCGCCGCGACGCTTGTACTCCGCCTGCTGCTCCATGATCTCGTCGCCGAAGTTCCACGCCAGGATCAGCAGGTAGTCGGGTTGCGTCTCCAGAATGCGATCGGGCGAGACGACGGGAATGTGCATTCCGGGCGAGAGCTTGCCCTGCTTGAGGTCACTGCGGTCCGCGAGGAAATCGAGCAGGTCCGGACCGATGCCGTAGTAGTTGAGCAGCGTGTTGCCCTTGGCCGGCGCGCCATAGCCGGCGAGCCGCTTGCCCTGCGACTTGAGATCGTTCAGCATCGACATCAGCCCGGTCCGGATCTTCTCGACGCGCTCCGCCAGCGCGTCATACGTCTCGCGCTTGAACAACCCACGATCCCGCTCGCGATCGAGCCACACCTGCACGCTCGGCTCCTCCGCCGCGTTGTCTGGGCGCCGCTGCGCGAACACGCGCATCGAACCGCCGTGAATCGGAAGCACCTCCACCTCCACGATCCGCATGCCGAAGAAGCGATAGAGCTTGGCGAGCGACGTCACGCTGAACGTCGACATGTGCTCGTGGTACACGGTGTCGAACTCATTCTGCTCCACGAGCTCCAGCGCCTGCGGCACCTCGACGATGAACGTGCCGCCGTCGGCGAGCAATACGTCCACGCCCTTCATGAAGCCGTGCAGGTTGTCGATGTGGTTGAAGGTGTTGCTCGTCGTGATGACGGTCGCCGCGCCGTACTTCGCCTTCACGCCCGCGGCCATGTCCGCGCCGAAGTACTCGTTCACCACCTCCACGCCCTTCGCCCGCGCGAGTGCCGCGATGTTCGCCGCCGGCTCGACGCCGAGCGTGCGAACGCCGATGTCGTTGCATGCCTTGAGAAACAGGCCGTCGTTGCACCCCAGGTCGACGACGAGCTTGTCGGGCGCGTTGGCGTAGCGGCCCTTCACCGTCTGGGCGAAGCGCGCGAAGTGCGCGTGCATCGTCGCACTGGCCGACGGGACGTAGTGATAGTCCTGGAAGAAATCCGGCGGCAGCATGTCAGGCACTTCCACCACGCCGCAGTCGAGGCAGACCGATACATCGAGCGGGAATGCCGCCTGCGGACCCTTCGCGGCCCGCTCGGGCGTAAGAAACGCATTGGCTGGCGGATGGTCGCCCAGCGGCAGGAACATGTACAGGTTCGTGCTCAGGCAGGCGCGGCACGCACTCATCTCGGGCATCGGTCGTTCTCGCTAGGTGGAATCAGTGCTTCGCGACAGCGCGAATCACGTCGAGTGTCTGCTGTGTCGTGGCCTGCCAGCGCAACGTGCTGCCGCGCGCAAACGCGCGCTGCTTGAGGTCCTGCCGCAGTGACTCATCGGTGAGCACGCGGCGTATCGCGTCCGCCAACGAGTCGAGTGCCGGCGGGTCGAGCATGAGCGCGTGGCCATTCGCCACCTCGCCAAGCCCGCCCCGGTTCGCCGCGATGACGGCGGTGCCGCACGCCAGTGCTTCGACCGTCGTCATCGACCAGCCCTCGTACTCGGACGGATGCACGAAGACATCGGCGGCGTTGTAAATGGGAACGAGGTCGCTGTGATCATCGATCTTGCCATCCGTCTGCACCACGTCATCGGTGATTCCGAGCTCGGCGCATAATGCGCCGAGCGCAAGGCGGTCAGGATTGGGACCGAAGAGCAGTACGCCATGGGTAATGTGCTGCTCCTGCTTCACCTGCGCAAAGGCGCGCAGCAGGAGCGGGATGTTCCGGCGCGTCGACGACTTTCCCACGAACAGGATGAAGGGCCGCTCTCCGCCGAAGAACTTTCTGCGTACTGCGCTGAGCGCCGGCGCATCGTTCATTGGACGGAAGACATCGTCCGCTCCCTGCAGCACGACGAACATCCTCTCCTCCGGAATGCCCCAGACGCGCGCGATGTCGTCCTTGGCCGACTGCGACGCGACGATCACGGCATCGGCATTCTGCGCGCTGTGCCGGTTGAGCGCGGCGTGTGTGTACCTGTACCGCCAGTTGTGGGCGCCGGGCTGGGTGTCATTCACGCTGTGCGTCGCCACCACCAGCTTGCCGCGATAGCCGATCGGCGCCGTGTAGGCGGGGCAGAACAGGACGTCATGGCGCGACGCGGGCCACCGCAACGACAAGTTCTCCCATGGAATACCCGATATGTCTGGCGGCAACACGCGCGTCGGCATCGAAGCGGGGAGGTCGAGATAGCGCATTGACGCATCACTGAGCGGTTGGCGAAGGAACACCGTCACGGATTCCGACGGCGACAGCATGCCGCGCCAGTAGCGCAGCAGGTACTCGATGTACCTGCCGACGCCGAGTCGCTGCCCCGCCAGCCGCTGCCCGTTGAACGCGATCCGCACTACTTGAATTGGCCCAGGAACTGGCGCGCCTGCTCGTGGATGTAGACGAGCTGCGCTTCGACGAGCCCATGATGGCAGGCGATCAGCATGCCGCCACGCATGACGCGATCGGCATTCGGATACCCATTCGGCGATTCGCGGCGCTCGATGTTCGCGAAACCCGGCTGCCGGAGGATGTTGCCCGTGAACACTGTGCGTGTCTGGATGCCGCGCTGCTCGAGGAAGATCTGGAGGTCGCGCCGGATGAACGGCGCATCGTCGCGAACGATCAGCGGAAACGCGAGCCAGCCGGTCCGCGACGCAGCCATCTGGCGTGGCAGCATGAACCACTCGGCATACGCGGAGAAGAACGCCAACTGCCGAGCGAAGTTGTGCTCGCGGATCGCGATGTTGTTGTCGAGCCGGTCGAGCTGCACGAGGCCGAACGCGGCGCCCATCTCCGACGGCTCCATGTTGTGGCCGATCCGCGAGAAGACGAACTTCGCGTCGTACGGAATTCCGCCGACGTCCACGTTGAAGCGATTCTCGATCGCCTCCGATTCGACGAACAGCGACGACGACCGCCCCCAGCTCCGCAGCAGGCGCGCCTCTTCGTTCCACTCGTCACGGTTCACGCACAGCATGCCGCCGTTGCCCGCGGCGTTGATCACGTGCGACCCGTAGAAGCTCGTCGTGCTGATGTCGGAGCGCGTGCCCGTGCTGGTGCCGCGCAGCGTGGCGCCGAGGGTATCGGCCGAATCCTCGACGATGAGCAGGCCGCGGGCGCGCGCGATCTCCGCGATGCGGTCCCAGTCCGGCAGGTTGCCAATGAGCGACGGAATCACCACCGCCTTCGTGCGCGGCGTGATGGCGGCCTCGATCTGTTCGACGTCGATGTTGAACGTGTCGGGCTCGACGTCGACGAAGGAGGGCACGAGTCCCGCGCGCACGAGCGGCGCCACCGTCGTCGCAAACGTCAACGCCGGCGTCACCACCTCGTCGCCCTTGGCGAGACCGAGCAGCTCCGTGGCGAGATACAGCGCGCTCGACCCGGAATTCACCATGATCCCGTGCCGTTTCGCGAACAGCGCGGCAATGCGCTGCTCGAAGGTGCGGACATTCACGCCCATCTGCGTGGAGCCGCGCAGCACGGCCACCACCGCGGCGATCTCCTCCTCGCCGTGCACGGTCTGGCCGTAGGGCACGCGCATGCCAATAGTGGGTGCGTTCGCTGTGGCGCCTGTCGTCATGGTCTCGTTCCCGCGTCGGCCACCCGACGCTCGTAGTCGTTGAGCTGCTTGTGCATCATCTCCGCGGCGCACGACGGACGCTCGTGCACGGCGCGATACCACTCGACGGTGAAACGCACGGTATCGTCGAGGCGCAGCGACGGATGCCAGCCCAGCCGCTCCCGTGCCTTCGTATTGTCGAGCCGCAGGAGCTGCGCCTCGTGCGGCGCATTCACCTCCGGCGCGATCGCCGCCTGCACGCTCGGCCACGCCGATGTCATCCGGCTCACAAGCTGCCGCACGGACACGGCATCGTCGAGGCTCGGCCCGAAGTTCCACCCTTCCGCGAAGGCATGACCCTCCTCAACGAGTGCACGGCCCAGCATGAGGTACCCGCGAAGTGGCTCGAGCACGTGCTGCCATGGTCGCACGGAATCCGGATTGCGAATTGCCGCCGATCGACCTTCGGCAGCAGCGAGCATGAGGTCGGCGATCAATCGGTCTTCGGACCAGTCGCCCCCGCCTATCACATTGCCGGCACGACCGCTGGCGACGCCGATCGGGCCGGCGTCGAAGTACGAGCGCCGAAAGGCCGCGGTCACCAGCTCCTGGCATCCCTTGCTCGCGCTGTAGGGATCATGACCGCCCATGGGGTCGTCCTCGCGATAGCCGCGCGCGATGCCCTGGTTCTCGTAGCACTTGTCGCTCGTGACGACGACGACGGCGCGCACCGATTCGATCGCGCGGACGGCATCGAGCAGCTGCGCAGTGCCCACGACGTTCGTGGCGAACGTATCCACTGGCATCGCGTACGAGCGGCGCACGAGGGCCTGCGCGGCGAGATGCATCACCACTTCCGGCTGCGCGCGGCGCAAGGTCTCGTCAACGAGCGCGCGATTGCGCACATCTCCGATCACGGACGTCATTCCTTCCGCGATTCCGGCGATGGCGAAGAGGCTCGGACGGCCTTCCTCGGGCGCGAGCGCGAGGCCGGTCACCTCGGCACCTGCATCTCGCAGCCACGCGGCGAGCCACGAGCCCTTGAATCCGGTGTGGCCGGTGACGAGGATACGCCGCCCGCGATACCAGTCGCGCAGCGCTACGCCGCCGGTCACGATCGCGCGGCTTCGCCGATGGATGCGGACGACACACGCGGCGCTGCGGATACCGGCGCGACCCACGGCGCCTTGCCACTGCGCCAGAGCTCCTCGAGCAGCGTTTTCTCCCGCAGCGTATCCATCGGCTGGAAGAATCCGGGATGGCGGAACGCCATCAGTTGCCCATCGCCCGCGATTCGCTCGAGCACGTCTTTCTCCAGCGATACGTCGTCGCCGGTGATGTAATCGAGTACGGCCGGTTCGAAGACGAAGTAGCCTCCGTTGATCCAGCCGGCGTCGGTCTGTGGTTTCTCCGCGAATGCGGACACGCGGTCTCCGTCGAGCTCCAGTGCGCCGAAGCGTGCCGGCGGGTGGACTGCCGTCACGGTAGCCAGCTTGCCGTGGCTCTTGTGAAACGCGACGAGTGCACCGATGTCGACGTCAGCAACGCCGTCGCCGTACGTCACCATGAAGGTCTCGGCGTCCAGCATGCTCCGGAGTCGTAGCAGGCGTCCGCCGGTGAGTGTATCCGGTCCGGTATCCCTGAGATGGACGCGCCAGTCCGGCGCACTCTGCGTGACGAGCGTGCGCTGGCCGCTCATCAGGTCGACGGTCCAGTCGGAGTGGTGCTGGAAGAAGTCGGAGAAGTACTGCTTGATGATCTCGCCCTTGTAACCGCACGCGACGACGAACTCGCGGAAACCATGCGCCGCGTAGATCGACATGATGTGCCAGAGCATCGGTCGCCCACCGATTTCCACCATGGGCTTTGGACGCAGCGCCGTTTCTTCGGAGAGCCGCGTGCCCAGACCGCCGGCGAGTAGTACCGTTCTCATCGGGGTGAGGTTACCCGGCAAGCCATTCAATGTCCAGCGGCCGGCCTGTGCGCGAAACGGACGTGGCATTGTTGGCGATCACTGCGTCGCGGTGTTTTGCTGGCGCGGTCCCCTGCCAGGATCGTACGATTGAAGTCGCCTTTGAAAGGGCTCGTATCTTCTCGAGTGGCCATTCAGCCTCAAGGACGTGATGAGTCACATCTGGCGCTGCCCGCGGTGTCGTGGGCAATTGCGAGCGGTACTGCCCACCTACACGTGCGTCGCGTGTGACGCCGAGTACTGCACCATCGATGGTATCCCGGACTTCCGGATTGACGCGCCGTCGTGGATCGACTGCGACGAGGATCGTGCCCACGCTCGGTTCATCGCGGACAGCATGGCGCATGATGACCTCGAGCACGTCATCCGCTACGTGTTCCGCGTCGTCCGTCAACGTCCGGATGCGAACGTGGAGTACCGTGCGCGTCGGACGCTGAGCGAGCCAACCCGGGTCGGGAGAGAAATCACCGGCTGGCTCAATCAGGCGACGAGGGCCACGCCTTTCCTCGACGTGGGGTGCGGACCTGGCGCGCTGTTGGCCGCTGCTGGCGCGAACGGGCGGCAAGGCATCGGCATTGATGTATCGATGGTGTGGCTCGTCGTCGCGAAGCGGCTCATCGAATCCTACGGCGGAGTTGCGCTGCTGGCCGCGGGGTTTGCGGAAACCCTGCCCCTGCCCGATGACTCTGTGGGGGGCGTGGTGTCGCTTGATGTCATCGAGCACGTCGGCGACCCCGCCGTCTATCTTCGGGAGATCGATCGGGTCACCGCCCCGGGGGGCGCGCTGGCGCTTGCGACACCGAATCGATTCAGCCTCGCACCCGAGCCACACGTGCGCGTGTGGGGGGTCGGATGGCTGCCGCGCCCCTGGCAGCAAGCTTACGCCGAGCGTATGAGCGGTATGTCGTACGCGTATGTCCGGCTGCTGGCCGCGCGGGAAATGCAACGACTGATTCGCGATAACACGGCCTTCGATGTGTGCCTCGTCGCTCCCCTGCTGCCGGACGAGGAAGTCGCGATTGCCGGCCCGGTGCGTGCCGCGTTCGCGCGGGTCTACAATGCGCTGCTGCGGTACGGCGCAGGACGGCGCGCGGCGCTCTACTTCGGGGCCTTCTATCGCGTGATCGGCACCAGACGAGACATGACTCCAGCGCGCTGAAACTCAGGACGAATTGAGGGTGGCCCGAACGGAACGCATGATTACGGATTGCGTGCGCCCGACTTGAACGCTGTGGACCACGACGTCGACCACGGGCCACAGCTATCGGTTCGACTCCGGCAGGAAGTTTACCCACCCTGATGCTCGTTGCCCAACGGATCGCGCAACAGTACCTTTCCGCGCGAATAAATTGCCTGGCGCGCCCCGGTCCTGCCGCCCTCGCATCCCTCCAGCCGATTCGCTTTGTCGTCAGATCTGATTGAGCGGCCCGACCCACCGATCGCGGCACGAAGCTTTGCACAGTTGAAAGTTGGTGATCGGGTCGTCGTGATCGGTGCTGGCCCCGCGGGACTCACGTCGGCATATCTGCTCGCGAAGCAGGGATTTCACGTCACCGTCCTCGAAGGCACGGGCGACATCGGCGGCATCTCGAAGACCGCGCAGTACAAGGGCTATCGCTTCGACATCGGCGGCCACCGGTTCTTCACGAAGATCACGCCGGTGCAGGCGCTGTGGGAGGAATTACTCGCCGATGAATTCATCGACGTCCCGCGACTCTCCCGCATCCACTACCGCGGACGCTACTTCAACTATCCGCTCAAGGCGCTGAACGCGCTCACCGGCCTCGGTCTCATCAACGCCGTGCGCATCATCATCAGTTACATCGATGCGCAGCTCAATCCTTCCCCCGTGGAGGATACGCTCGACCAGTGGGTGACCAACCGCTTCGGCAAGCGGCTCTACGAGATCTTCTTCAAGACGTACACCGAGAAGGTCTGGGGCATTCCGTGCACGGAAGTCCGTGCCGAGTGGGCCGCGCAGCGCATCCAGGGATTGTCGCTGGCGCGCGCGATTCTGTCCGCCACGTCGCTGAACCGCCGGTCGACGGACATCAAGTCGCTCATCAACTCGTTCAAGTATCCGCGCTACGGCCCCGGCCAGATGTGGGAAACCTGCGCGGTGCGCGTGCAGGAACTCGGCAGCGAGGTGTTGATGCACCATCTCGCAACACGCATCGAGCTGACGGATGGTCGCGCAACCGCCGTCGTCGCGCAGACGCCAGACGGGGAGCGCCGCTTCGCAGCGGATCACGTCATCTCCACGACGGACATCCGGGCGCTCGTCCGCGCCCTCGGCGATGAGATGCCGACGTCGGCGCAGCGTGCGGGCGAAGGACTCGCATACCGCGACTTCCTCACCGTCGCACTCATCCTCGAGCGACAGAATCTCTTTCCGGACAACTGGATCTACGTCCATACGCCCGGGGTGAAGGTCGGCCGCATCCAGAACTTCAACAACTGGAGCATGGCGATGGTGCCGAATCCCGCCCACACATGCCTCGGCCTCGAGTACTTCTGCTTCGAGGGTGATGGGCTCTGGAGCAGCACTGACGCGGAGCTCGTGGCACTCGGGAGCAAGGAGCTCGAGGAGCTCGGCATGGCGAAGGCATCCGACGTGGTCGACGGCACGGTCGTGCGGATGCCGAAGGCCTACCCCACCTACGACGGACAATATCGCGAGCACCTCGACGAAATCCGTCGGCACATCGATCCCATACCGAATCTCCACACGGTGGGGCGCAACGGCATGCACAAGTACAACAATGCCGACCACTCGATGTACACGGCGATGCTCACGCTCGAGAACATGAACGGCGCGACGCACGACGTCTGGGGGGTGAACACCGACTTCGATTACCACGAGGAACAGAAGGTCGAGAAGGACAACCCGCCGCGACCCCAATGAAGATCGCGGTCGACGCCGCGTGCCTCGCCAATGGACGGGGATACGGCCGATTCGCCCGCGAGCTGCTGCAGGCCATGATCGCGCAGTCGCCCGGCGACGAGTTCGTGCTCTTCGCCGATCGCCGCGCGGCTGACACGGTCGACATGACTGGTGTGCGCGTGGTGGTCGTCGAGCAGAACACGTCTCCCACCATCGCCGCGGCCGCCGATGGTTCTCGCTCGCCAGCCGACATGCTGCGTTTCACGCGCGCGGTGTGGCGCGAACACGCCGACGTCTTCTTCTCGCCCTCCGTCTACACGTATTTCCCGTTGCCACTCGGCCTGCCGGCGGTCGTCACCGTGCACGATGCCATCGCGGAGCGTTATCCCGAGCTCACGCTACCGTCGTGGCGAGCGCGCACCTTCTGGCGGCTGAAGACCAGGCTCGCGCTCTGGCAGAGCCGCATCGTGCTCACCGTGTCGGAGTTTGCGTCGCGAGAGATCCAGGAGGTTCACGGTATTCCAGCATCGAGAATCCGCGTGGCCGTCGAGGCGCCCGCCGCGGCGTATTCGCCGAGCGAGTCTGACGATGACGTGCGAGGTGCGGCGATTGCGGCGGGCGTGCCGAGTGGCGCCGCGTGGTTCGTCTACGTTGGTGGCTTCAATCCCCACAAACATCTCGACGTCATCGTCCGTGCGCACGCGGCCATCACGAAGGGGCGCGCGAACCCGCCCCACCTCGTGCTCGTCGGCGCGATCGACACCGACGTGTTCCACGGCACGCGCGCGACCGTCCTGCAGGACATCAACGCGGCCGGCACCACGGCGCTCGTCCACTGGCCCGGCTTCGTACCCGACGAGCGTTTGCGGCACCTGCTCACCGGCGCCGTCGCGCTCCTGATTCCTTCCGAGAACGAAGGCTTTGGCTTGCCCGCGGTGGAAGCGGCAGCCTGTGGCACGCCGGTCATTGCCACGACCGCGAGCCCGTTGCCAGAGCTCCTGCCGGGCGGAGGTTTCTTCGTCGCACCGCGCGATCAAGCCGCGCTGGAGTGTGCGATGCGCACCTTGCTCGATGACCCCGTGCTGCGCCGCGACATGGGCGCGCGAGCGCGCGACGGCGCACTGCGACTCAGTTGGGCCACCGCCGCCCGTGCCGCACTCGGCGCGCTCAGGGACGCCGCGGCGTGATGACAGGGCGCCTTCGATTCTGCATGCCGACGACGTTCTATCCGCCGTATCATTTCGGCGGCGACGCGATCGCGGTGCAGCGATTGTCGCGCGCGCTCGTGCGTGCAGGGCACGAAGTCACCGTCGTGCACGACGTGGACGCCTACCGTGCGCTCGGGGGAGACATGCCGTCCACGAACGAAGTCGATGACGATCAGGGGGTCCACGTCATTCGTCTCGAGAGCCGGGCACCCAAGATCTCGGCGCTGCTGACCCAACAGACCGGACGACCGGTCGTTCATGCCCGGAAACTCCGCCAACTTCTCGGCTCCGGCCGATTCGACGTCGTCAACTTCCACAACGCCTCGCTGATCGGTGGTCCGGGGTTGCTGCACATGGCGCCTGACTGCGTGCGGCTCTACATGGCGCACGAACATTGGCTCGTGTGCCCCACGCACACTCTCTGGCGCTACCGGCGTGAGCTCTGCACCGGGAAGCGATGCCTGCGTTGCCAACTGGCCTATCGTCGGCCACCGCAGCTATGGCGTAACACGGGCGCGATGCATCGCGCGCTCCGCGGTGTAGACACGTTCATCGCCATGAGCTCGTTCAGCCGTGACAAGCACCACGAGTTCGGCTTCCCGTTCCCCATGGAAGTGCTGCCGGCGTTCCTGCCCGCTGGCGATTCCGACGTTATCGCGCCGCCGAGCCCTCGACCGCATTCGCGACCGTATTTCTTTTTTGCGGGCCGGCTCGAGCGCATCAAGGGCCTCGGTGAGTTGATTGCCTGCTCCGCTGACTATCCCGACGCGGACGTCCTCGTCGCGGGCCGTGGCGATCACGAGAGTGAGTTGCGACGGCTCGCCGCCGACAACCCTCGGGTGATTTTTCTCGGCCAGCTCTCCGTGGATGCGCTGCGCGCATACTACGAGCATGCCATTGCGTTCGTGATGCCATCCGTCTGCTTCGAGACCTTCGGGCTGGGTCTCATCGAATCGTTTCGCGAGGGGACGCCTGTCATTGCGCGGCGTCTCGGACCGTTCCCCGAAATCGTCGAACGGGCAGAGGCAGGTCTCCTGTTTTCCACCAACACCGAGCTGCGCGATGCGATGCGGCAGCTGCAGGGCGATCCGGCAATGCGCGAGCGCCTGTCTCGAGCGGCACGGGTGGCGTTCGTCGCACATTGGACCGACACGGTCGTATTGCCGGCGTACCTGGAGATCGTTGAGCGTGCGACGGTGCGCGCGAATGCGCGGCGTGGTACGATTGCCGCGGCGCAGGACGTGGCATGATGAGCCTGCGCGCCATTCTCACCTATCATTCCCTCGACGATTCGGGGTCCCCGATCTCGGTGCGCCCATCGGCGTTCGAGGGTCACGTGCGATGGCTCGCGACGAGCCAGGTGCGCGTGCTGCCGCTCGAGGAGCTCTGGGCCGAGGTGCACAGTGGGGTCGATAGCCATGGCGATGCGGTCGCGATCACCTTCGACGACGGCTTCGCGAACTTTGCGGAGCAAGCCGCTCCGCTGCTGCACGACCTGGGGCTTCCGTCCACGGTGTTCGTGGTGAGCCGACGCGTCGGCAAGACCAATGCATGGCGTGACCGTGATGAGCCGGGCATCCCCACGCTCCCGCTGCTCGACTGGGACGCGCTCGGTCGCCTCGGTGAATCCGGTGTGACTGTGGGCGGCCATACGCGAACCCATCGCGCCCTCGATCAGCTCGGAACCGCCGAGATTATAGACGAAATCATTGGGGGGCGCGACGATATCTCCGCCAGGCTTGGCCTCACACCGCGGAGTTTTGCCTATCCCTACGGCGCTCTTGCCGACGCCGCGAGTGAGTGCGTGTCGCGCGCGTACAAGCTTGGGGTCACCACAGAGCTGCGACCGCTAGGTCGTAAAGACGCAGCGTCGCGCCTTCCGAGGCTCGACGCATACTATCTGCGCGGCGCGAATGACCTTCGCTCGTGGGGGTCGGCGCGCTTTCGGTGGTACCTGCGCCTTCGTGCGGCCATTCGCAGCGTGCGCTCGGCATGAGTGCACCACGGTTGTCCGTCATTGTTCCGGCGTACAATTGCGCACCTGCACTTCGGCGTGCGTTGGTGGCACTTCAGGCAAGCGATCTGCCGCGCTCGCAGTGGGAGTTGATCGTGGCCGACGATGGCAGCACCGACGACACGCCCCTCGTGGCGGCGGCGATCGCCGATCGGGTGGTTCGCGTGGCGGATGGGCCTCGCGGTCCGGGCTTCGCAAGGAATGATGCGTCGCATGTCGCGACTGGTGATATCCTCGTCTTCGTCGACGCCGACGTCTGCGTCTCGACGACCGCACTGGGCCAGTTCGATGCGCTCTTCCGCGCGAATCCCGGGCTCGGCGCCGCATTTGGCGCGTACGACACCAGTCCTGATGCGCCCGGATTCATATCCCAGTACCGGAATCTCCTGCACCACTATGTGCACAGCCTCAGCCCGGGTCCGGCCATCACGTTCTGGGCCGGTTGCGGCGCGATGCGGCGCGACGTCTTCGAGGAGATGGGGGGGTTCGATGTCCAGCGTTACACCCGGCCACAGATCGAGGACATCGAGCTTGGCTATCGCCTGGCCGCGCGAGGCATTCCCATCCTCCTCTGCCCCGAGATCCAGGGCAAGCACTTGAAACGGTGGACGCTGCGGGGCGGATTCATTACCGATTTTCGCGACCGCGGCGTGCCGTGGATGCAACTGCTCATGGAGCGGCGCGAGGTTGCGGCAGCGGGCCCGCTCAACCTGCAGGCGCGCGAGAAGCTGTTCACGGCCCTCGCTCCTCTCGGCGTGATATTCCTGCTCGCGGCCGCCGCATTTCATTCGCTGTGGATGCTGTTCGCTGGCGCGGCCGCTCTCGCGCTTGTCATCGCCGGCAATGCGCCCCTCCTGCGATGGTTCGCCGGGATGCGCGGTGGCACCTTTGCACTCGGGATCGTACCCTTGCGCCTGGCGTACTATGTGTTGAATGCGTTTTCGGGCGCATGGGGTGCGCTGCTGCACTTCGCAAGCGCCCGTCGCGGCGGCAGTCGCCCCAATGATAGCTTTTCGACGTCGCGCGTTCGCAGCTGATGCGCCACTGAATGCCTCATCCAGGATTCTCCATGCCGAGCGCACACGAGCCATCCGTGGCAGATGCCACGTTGCCGGAACGAAGGGTGAGCGGTCCCGAGCTCGAACAGGCGGTCGAACGCGCGATGGTGCTCGCGTTTGCGCCGCTCCACAAGCGCGTCTTCGGCATGGCGATCGGCCTTACCGCCGCCATCCTGCTCGGCGGCGCCACGACGCTCGCGGTGCTGATCGGAAGCCTTCATGACACGGGACTGGGCCTGCTCAGCGTTTACTTCCGCGGCTACGACGTGTCCTGGCAAGGCGTTTTCATTGGCGCCGCGTGGGCATTCGCCGTCGGCTTCGTGGCCGGATGGTTTCTCGCCTTTGTACGGAACTTCGTGCTCGCAACCTGGCTCCTGGCCGTTCGCGTACGGGAAAACATGTCCCAGACGCGCGACTTTCTCGATCACATCTGAGTATCCGGGAGTACGGCATGCCCACACCTCGTTCATCGAATCCCACCAGCGCGCCGGAAATGGCGGATCGCGTCGTGCAGCAGGCGTTCGCGCGGCTCAACGGTCGAGCTTGGGGCATTGCGTTTGCGCTCCTCGCTGGGCTGGGCATCCTCATACCGACCTGGGTGCTCGTGCTTGAAGGCGGCGCGCGGGTGGGACCACATCTCGCCCTCCTCGCCGTGTTCTTCCCAGGCTACTCCGTCACGTTCGGCGGCGGCCTGATCGGGTTCGTGTACGGCTTTGTCGTGGGGTATGCGCTGGGGCGCCTCATCGGCATTATCTACGACCTTCTCCTGCCATCGCCGTACGCTGGGTGACAGGGCTGCGTCGCGCGTCCAACGCGACGCAAGGCCGATGACGGAATCACCTGCACCTCCGCGCACGCGGAGCGTTTTCTCCAACGCGATACTCATGGCGGCGGGCGAGGTGGCATCGCGCGCTGTCGGTTTCATCGCCACCGCATACGTATCGCGCCGGCTGGGGCCCGCGGGCTTCGGCCTGGTGGGCTTCGCGGCCGCCTTCACGTCGTACTTCGGGCTGCTGGTGAGCGGCGGCATGGCGAACATGGGCGCGCATGTTGTCGCGCGCGATCCGGAGCATGCGCCGGATCTCGTGGCCGGCGTTGCCCTGCTGCGAGGCGCCTTCGCCGTAGTGCTCTTCGCCACGCTCTGGATCGCGGTCGCGTTCGTGCGCCTCACGGAAGACGAGCGTCTCCTCATTCGCCTCTTCGGCCTCATCCTGTTCACCCTCGCGCTCGACGTCACGTGGGCGTACAAGGGCCTCGAGCGCGGCGCACACGTGGCCATCGCGCTGGTGGCCGGTCAGATCTGCATGCTCGTGGCGGTGCTCGCCCTCGTGCGCACCACTGCCGACATCCGCTGGGTGCCCATCTCGCAGTTCATGGGAGAGGTGATCGCCGTCTCGGTGTTGCTGCTGCCGCTCCTGGTGCGCGCGCGACATCTCGCCATCCCGGCTGCGGTCCGGCTGCTGCGCTCAGCCACGGTTCCCGGCATCACGCGCCTGCTGCGCGCGCTCATCTTCACCTTCGACGTGCTGCTGCTCGGCTTCCTCGGCATGCGCGCCGATCTCGGGCTGTACACGGCGGCATACCGCGTGTGCCTGTTGGTGCTCGCGATTCAGGCCGCGCTCCATTCCTCGTATTGGGCCGCCGGCGCGCGTGCGGATTCGCCAGCGTCACTCGGCAAGGTGGTCACTCGTGCGATCGGCCTCGCGGGAGCCGTCGGCCTTCCGCTGATCGCTGGTGGAATCGTCCTCGGGAGGCCACTGATGGCCCTCCTGTTCGGCGACGCGTATGCCCCTGGAGCAGCCATGCTGGGATGGCTGCTCCTGAGCATTGGCTGCGCGATGGCCCATGGCGCATATACCGTCGGCCTGATCGCCGCGGGCGACCCTCGGCGCGACCTCGTCATCATGGGGGCCGCCGCGGTGTTCAACGTGGTTGCGAACCTGCTCGTGGTGCCCCGTTACGGTGCGCTTGGTGCCGCGGTCGTCACGGCGGGCTCTGAGGCCGTCGCACTCGTGCTGTGCATCATCGCCGGCCACACCAAGGGGTGGTCCATTCGCTTCAGTGTACTCAGTCCCTCCGCGGTGGCGGTCGGCGCCATGGCTTTGACGCTCATGGTGGTGCGCGGCCACCTCGAGGTATTGCTCTCCATCCTGCTCGGCGGTGCCGTGTACGGGGTGGTACTGCTGCTGGTGGGAGTGCCTGAGGATGCGCAGCCGTTGGTGGCCCGCGTGACTCGTCAGCTGACTGCGTTGCGGGCGCGCGACTCGTGAACGTCCTTTCGCTGCACTCATTTGCGTTCGTGAATCCATGACGATTTCCGTAGTGGTCGCGTCGTTTCGCGACAGGCGCATACTCGACGCGTGCATGGATGCCCTGCTGCCACAGTGCGAGCGCATCGGTGCGGAGCTCATCGTCTCGCGCGCCGACCACGCGGCGGGGCTGGAGCAGCTCGCGAAGGACTATCCGGCAGTGCGGGTTATTTCCGTGGCGAAGGGAACGGGCATTCCCCAGCTGCGTGGTGCCGGACTGGCGACGGCGAGCGGAGACATCGTGGCGCTTACTGAGGATCATTGCGTCCCCGCGGAGAATTGGGTGTCGACGTTTGCCGCGTATGCCAACACCAACGTCGACGTCGTCGGCGGCGGAATGGACAACGCGCGCACCGAACGCGCACTGGAGTGGGGCGCGTTCTTCGCCGAGTATGGATTCTTCAGCGCCGTCACGCCGCGGCCACCGCAGCCCGAAGGCACCACGTTGCTCCTCACCGGCGCCAACGTCGCCTACGCCAGGCGCGTGCTCGGGGACGTCGTCGCATGGACACTCGATGGCGCGTGGGAAAACGTCGTGCACGACCGACTTCGCGCGGCAGGCGCCAAAATGGTGTTCGATCGCGCCGCGCGTGTGGGTCAGAACCTCATGTACTCGCTCGGTGCCTTCTGCGCCGACCGCTTCCAGCATGGCCATGACTACGCCCGGGTGCGCCTCGCGCTCTCCCCCGGTCAGAACCGGTGGGTTCGCATCGCAGCGTCGCTGGCACTTCCACCGGTGCTCACGCTTCGCGTTGCACGAACCGCGATTGGATCCAGGACACGCGCCGTCGCATTCCTTCGTGCGCTACCCTTCACCTTCGCCTTTCTCGCGGCCTGGTCCGCGGGAGAAGCGGTCGGTTACCTGCGCGGCCCATCGGCGGCGCCACAACTTTCGAATCCTTCATGACCGCTCCTCGCCTCGATTCCGCCGCGCCGCTTCTGTCGGTCGTCGTGCCCAGCGTCAACACATTGGCCGACGTCGAGCGCACACTCGCTGCCCTCGAGCGCGAACAGGCGAGCGTCGCGTTGGAGATCCTCCTCGTCGACCGGCTTGGCGATTCCGTGCGAACCGCCGTGCGAAGCCGCCATCCGTCGGTGCGCGTCATCGAGGCACCCGCAACCGCGACGATTCCCGCCATGCGCAAGCAGGCCTTTCAAGCCGCGACCGGCGAGTACGTCGCTGTCATCGAGGATCACGTTATCGTTCCCGAGGGGTGGGCGTCGTCGCTCCTTGCTGCCGAGAAGGCCGCGCGCAGCGAAGCTGGGAGCGCGGATGCGATCGTTGGCGGGTCGGTTGAGAATGCGGCCACGCACAGCACCGTGGACTGGGCTGCGTTCCTCTGCGAATACAGCCACTGCATCACGCCGATGCCATCGGGCCCGAGCGACTGGGTTACCGGCAACAACGTCATCTATCCGCGCGCGCTCCTGCAGCGCTACATGGACCGGCTCTCTCCCGACCAGTGGGAGAATTACCTCCACGGCCTGATGAAGGATGACGGCGTCACGCTCGTTCTGCGTCCGGAGATCACCGTGGGCCACGAGAAGTACTACACACTCGGCGAGTATCTGTCGCAGCGCTACCTCTACGCGCGCTCGTACGCCGGCGCCCGCGTGGCCGGCGCATCATTGCCGAAACGGCTGGCCTTCGGCGCCGCCTCCATCGCGCTGCCGCCGGTGCTTTTCGCGCGCACCATCCAGCGCATCTTCGCAAAGAAGCGGCATCGCGCAGAGCTCATCAGGAGCATTCCGATGATCGCGATCTTCGTGTGCGCATGGGCTTGGGGCGAGGTGGTGGGAAGCTGGTTCGGCGCCGGCGATTCGCTGCAGAAGGTCTGCTGAGGCAAGGGCCGCGCGTCATGGCACTCGTCGACTTCGTCTGTCCAAGGTGCCACCGCGAGCTCGACGCGAGCGAGCATGAATTCCGCTGCGCGTCCTGCTCGGCTGTCTATCCAATCATCTTCGGCATTCCCGACTTTCGCGTGGAGCCCGACCCCTGGATCAGCTTCGAGGACGACCGCGCCAAGGCGAAGCGCCTCCTGGAAATCACCGAGGGAAGCGAGCTCGCCGAAAGCGTGGAGGCCTACTGGCAGATGACCCCCGGCACCCCGCCCGAATACGCACGGCGCTTCACCGAATACGTGCTCGGCGGCGAGCGTCGTTCCGCCGAGTGGCTCGATTCCATTGGACCGGCTCCGGAGCAACAGGGGGCATGGTTGGAGATCGGCAGCGCGAGTGGAGATCTCATCGCCACCTGCGCGGCTCGCGGCATCGAGGCGGTGGGAGTCGACGTCGCCATGCGGTGGCTTGTGCTCGCGCGCAAGCGGGCGTCGCTCCGTCAGGCGCGATACACGCTGGTCTGCGCGAACGGCGAGCACCTGCCCTTCCGCAACGGTGCATTCGCGCGGGTGGTCTCGGTTGGCACGCTCGAGCACTGTCGTCGCGCCGAGGAGGTGCTGGCAGAGGGTGCGCGCGTGCTTCGCGGCGACGGAGACGTTGTCGTCCGCACCACCAATCGTTTTTCGCTGCTGCCCGAGCCCCACGTGAACCTGTGGGGTGTCGGTTTGCTACCTCGGTCATGGGCAGACCGCTACGTGCGGCTGCGTGGCGGACAGGGGTACCTGCATCATCGTATCCTCTCCGCAGGCGAGCTTGCGCGCGGCATGCGTGAGGCCGGATTCGAGGCAGTGCGCGTTAGACCAGCACCGTTGCTGCCGAGCGACCATGCGCGTCTTGGAGCGGCGGGTCGGATGATGAGTCCCGTCTACTCGTGGGCGAGGTCGTTGCCCGTACTACCCGCTATCATGCGGTGGGTCGCGCCCCTCCTCGAGGCGCGCGGCCGCCGGCCGTGATGGGCTGAACTCACCGCACATCCACTACTCTCTCCAGCTCGAAAGATTCATGTCCAGGCTTCGCGTGGTCGTCGTTGGTTTGGGAAACGCGGGTTATACGCTGCACCTTCCCGCGCTCGAAGGCATCGCGGACGCTGAGGTCGTCGGTGCGTGCGACACGGACGCGAAGCAGCGTGAGCGCGCGGCGCAGCGCTTCAAGGTTCCTGTCTTCGACAATTTCTCGCGCATGCTGGCGGAGACGAAGCCGGATGTCGTCGTGGTTGGAACTCCGCCGCACACCCACTGCGATTACACCATCGAAAGCCTCGCCGCCGGCGCGCACGTACTCTGCGAGAAGCCATTCGTCTCCAGTCTCGAGGAAGCCGATCGTGTTATCGCAGCGGCGGCGAAATACGGCCGTCATGTCGCGCTGAATCACGAGTTCCGCGAGATGCCGATCTTCCGCGCCATGCGCGATGCCGCCCAGCCGAAGGACATCGTGTTCGCGCAGGTCTGGCAGCTCATGGATCTGCCGCCCTGGGCCGAGCCGGGCTGGCGTGGCCAGATGCTCCAGCGCACGCTGTACGAAGCAGGCGTCCACCTCGTCGACTTCCTGATGGCGTTGTTCGGGGAAAAGCCCGTCGCCGTTTCTGCCACGACGTCCACCTGCGGCGTGCGCGAAGGCGAGACCGACGCCGTCGCCCTGGTCACGCTCGAGTTCTCGCGGGGCCGTCTGGCGCAGATCGTCCAGAACCGTCTGTGCAAGGGCGAAACGCAGTACTTCGAGGTGCGTGCCGAAACGCTCACCGATTCGCTGCGCGCTTCTTTCGGAGGACGCGCACGGCTCACCGCCGGACTGCATCGCAGCACCAGGCCGCACGTGCGTCTCGACTACGGCGTCTCCGGCATGGCATGGAGCGAGCGTGGCAGCCAGCGCAAGTTCCTGGGCCGCAATCCGAAGGAGCCAGGCATGCTCGCCACGCGCTACCTCATGCAGAAGTCGTTCGACGCCTTCCGCAACGGTACCGAGCCGCCCGCCAGCGCACAGTGCGGCCGCGACGTCATGGAAGTCATCGTCGCGTGCTACAAGTCTGCGTCCACCGGTCAGCGCCTCGTGCTCGACACCCCCGAAGTGCGCGCGCTGGAATCGGTACAGATGGGCGCAGCACCGGTCGCCGCCTCGGTGTGATGACCGACGGCGCTGCACGTCGTCCGCTTCGGGCGACGATCGTCGGCGCTGGGCTGATGGGTCGCTGGCACGCGCACGCGGTGGCGCGCGCGGGTCACAGCGTCATCGCTGTCGTCGACACGGATCGTGACCGCGCGACAGCGGTTGCCCGCGCGCACTCGGGTGCGAGTGTATTCGCGACCCTGCACGATGCGCCGCGCTCAGATGTGGTGCACGTGTGCACGCCGCTGGCGTCTCACGTCGAGCTTGCGATGCAGGCGATCAACCGCGGCTCGCACGTGATCGCCGAGAAGCCACTCGCGACCAGCGCGGCGGAGACGGCGATGGTTCTCGAACGCGCGACCGCGGCCCGTCTGCTCGTGGTCCCAGTGCACCAGTTTCCGTTTCAGCGCGGCGTGCGGCAGGCGAAGGCCGCACTCGCCGACATTGGACGTCTCCTGCATGTCGACTTCACCGCCTGCACAGCCGGCGCGGCTGGACGCCCAGACGACGAGCAGGATCGCATCGCGCTCGAGGTGCTGCCGCATCCGCTGTCGCTGCTCGCATCGCTCGTGTCGAGTGAGATCGCCGAGGTTGCGTGGTCGGTGGCGCACACGCGTCCGGGTGAGCTGCGCGCTTCGGGCGTGCTCGCCGGATCGAGTGTGTCCGTCCTCATCTCCACGGGCGGCCGCCCAACTGCAAATCAGTTGCGGCTCATTGGTGAGCGCGGAAGTATCAGCATCGACCTCTATCACGGCTTCAGCGTGGCGACGCATGGGCGCACGACCCGCACCGGCAAGGTGACGCAGCCATTCGTGAACGCCACCTCGCATTTCGGCGCCGCAGCCGGCAACCTCGCCCGCCGTGCCGCGGCCCGCGAGCCCGCGTACCCAGGCCTTCGCGAGCTCGTGCGGGAGTTCTATGACGCTGCCGCCACAGGCGGCGCTGCGCCGATCTCACCGTCGGAAACAGTCAACATCGCAACGACGCTCGAGACAATTCAACGCATGATGGTCAGCGCGTGACGTCGAGCGTGACGTCGGCGGAGCGGATGTCGATCGTGGTATCGGTGACGGACGTCGGTCGCGGCAACCAGGGCAGAACTCGCAGTGCTCAGCCATCTGCGTCAGGGTACGGTGACCTCGCGAGGGAAGGCTGGTTTACCGCGTTGCTCCGCGAGGCCACGGCGGTCGACGCCGAGCTCATTCTCGCCGGCGATCTCGGCGCTCAGTCATCCGCACTTACCGCCGCTGCCCGCGAACAGGGCGTGGCGCTTCGTGTCATCCCTGCGCCGAACACTTCCCTCACTCCGCAGCTCTGGGGACTGGGCCTCGCCGCGTCCGAGCGGGAAATCGTCGCCTTCTCCATCAACCAATGCGTCGTCGTCAGCGGCTGGGCGCGTGCGATCCTCGATGGACTCGCACATGGCGATGCCGGCGTCGGTGGCACGCTCGACCTCGCGGATCAAACGTCACTCACCGGCCAGGCGATCTACTTCCTCCGCTACTCCGCATTTCTCGGCGTCCGCGAAAAGGCGCGACGCGAAGTGCGCGACATCGCCGGCGACAATGCCGCTTATCGGCGCGACGTGCTCTCGCGCTATGGTCCCTACGACCACGGCTTCTGGGAGATCGAGGCACACCACTGGCTGCGCGCCGATTGCCACACGCTCGCACTCGTGCCTGGAATGGAAGCCACGTTCGGAGGATCGCCGGGCCTGTGGCCCTTCATGCGCCAGCGGTTCGCGCACGGCAGGCATTTCGGCGCGTGGCGGGCAACCGCCGGTGGTCGATCTCCCTGGAAGATCGTGCTTGCCGCTCCGCTCGTTCCGTTCGTGTTCCTCGTCCGGACCGCGCGCCGGGTCGCTGGTCGTCCGGGCAGTGTCGCGCGGCTGATGGCGTGCGCGACACCGTTCCTCCTGCTCGCATCGGCGTGGGCCGCGGGCGAAGCGGCGGGGGCACTCGAGCCCGGCCGGCGGAGGCTCCCGTCCTCCACCCCGCTGTAACATCGGCCGCGCACACGCGTACTGAATCTCCGTACTGCTCGCCGACCGCCGGATGCCGTACATTCTCTTCCGCCCGCGTGACGGCCGACTCTCCACCCCGCCCATGTCCGATCTCGCCATAGAAATCCGCAACATCGCCAAGCGCTACGATGAACACGTCGCGGTGCGCGATCTCTCCCTCGCCGTTCCACGCGGCGCCGTCTACGGGTTGCTCGGCCCCAACGGCGCCGGCAAGACGACGACCATCCGCATGATCCTCAACATCATCATTCCCGACAGCGGCACCATCTCGCTCTTCGGGAAGCCGCACATCAGCGCCGGCATCACCGACCGCATCGGCTACCTGCCTGAAGAGCGCGGCCTCTACAAGAAGATGCAGGTAAGGCGCGTGCTGAAATTCCTCGCCGAGTTGAAGGGCGTGTCCAGCAAGGATGCCGACAAGCGGATTGAATACTGGTTGGAGCGCTTCAACCTCAAGACCTCCGAGAAGGATTGGGGACTCTCGAAGATCGACGAGCTTTCGCGCGGCATGCAGCAGAAGGTGCAATTCATCGGGACACTCATTCACGATCCCGACCTCGTCATCCTCGACGAGCCCTTCTCGGGGCTCGACCCCGTCAACGCGCAGGCGCTGAAGGACACCATTGTCGACCTCAAGAAGCTCGGCAAGTCAGTGATCTTCAGCACGCACCTCATGGACAACGCCGAGCGGCTCTGTGACTCGGTGTGCATCATTGCGCATGGCGACAAGGTGCTCGACGGCACCGTCGCCAACGTGAAGGCGGAGCATGGTGCGCGCGTCGTGGCGCTGTCCGTGAATAGCGAGTCGCGCGAGCAAATCGCGCACGTGCTCGCCGATCGCTCGCTGGTTGCGCGGGTCGACGACCAGAACCGCTACTACGAGATCCAGCTCGCCGGCGGCGCCGACGCGCAGGTGTTGCTGGAGCGCGTCGTCGACACCGGAGCGACCATTCAGCGGTTCGAACTGGTGCAGCCGTCGCTGCACCAGATCTTCCTGGAAAAAGTCGGCGCGACAGGCGTCGAGGAGGGGATGAGTGGCCAGGGTTGATATGCGCAAGCTCGGTGTAGTATTCCGCCGCGAATACCTCGAGCGCGTGCGCTCCAAGTGGTTCCTCATCGGGACCCTGCTCGGACCGGTATTCTTCGGGATGGTCACCATCCTCCCGACGTACCTCTCCATGAAGCAGCGCCCAGGAGACGACCTCACGAACATCGTCATCGTCGATGCGACGGGCACGGGACTCGGCGCGCGCGTCAGCACGGAGCTCGGCAAGACATTCCCCGCGGCGCCCGCCCCTGCGGTGAAGGTGCTGCCGCCCGAGCGACTGGCGGTTACCCGCGACTCCCTCGTCAACGCCGTCGTGCGCAAGGAGATCACCGGATTCCTCGTGCTCGACTCCAACACGGTTGCGAACAAGTCGCTCACGTACGCCGGCCGCAATGCCGGCTCCATCAGCGACGTGACCGCACTGCTCTCGAAAGTGAAGCAACAGGTACTCGCGCAGAGGCTCGAGCACGAAGGTCTCGATGCGGCGCGCGTCACGGCACTCACCTCCGAAAAGCTGGAGACGATCACGCAGAAGATCGGCAGCAAGGGTCTGGAGGGTGGCAGCGGAATGGGGAATCTCGCTTTCGGCTACATCGTCGCCTTCCTGCTCTACATGATGATCGTGCTGTACGGGCAGAACATCCTGCGCGGCGTCATGGAGGAGAAGACCACGCGCGTTGCGGAGGTCGTCCTGTCGAGCGTGTCGCCCGACACGCTGCTCGCGGGCAAGGTGCTTGGCGTCGGGCTCGTTGCCATCACGCAGGTGCTGTCGTGGGTGGCACTCACCCTCGGCATGCTCTTCTACGTGGGACCGATGCTCTTTTCGGGCGCCAAGGCATCTGCGGCGACAGCCGCTGCGAGCGCGGGCGCGGCCGGAGGGGCGTCGAGCGGAATGCCAATGGGCGCAATCACGAGCGCACTGCCGACGCCGGGAGCCGCACTCGTCATCCTCGCCTACTTCGTGCTCGGTTTCATCTTCTACTCGGCACTGTTCGCCGCAGTGGGCGCCATGGTGAGCAGCCAGGAAGACGTCCAGCAGGCGTCCATGCCGGTGATGTTGATGCTGATCTCGTCGGTGATCTTCATGGCGCCGATCCTCACCAACCCTGGGAGCCCGCTCGCCAGAACGATGACGCTTCTGCCCTTCTCCGCGCCGATCCTGATGCCGCTACGCATGTCACTCGTGACGGTGCCGTGGTACGAGCTCGCGGGGTCTCT
This sequence comes from Gemmatimonadota bacterium, assembly GCA_030852985.1. Taxonomy (GTDB): domain Bacteria; phylum Gemmatimonadota; class Gemmatimonadetes; order Gemmatimonadales; family Gemmatimonadaceae; genus AG11. The sequence goes on from JALYVY010000020.1 coordinate 27,965, forward strand.
CGGCGGGGTGGCAATTGCGTGCCTCGTATCCATCTGGCTGTCGGCGCGGATCTATCGCGTGGGGCTGCTGATGTACGGCAAGCGACCGTCGTTCCGCGAGCTCGCGAGGTGGGTGCGCTACGCTGGCTGACGCTCAGCGTGAGCGGCAGAGAGATGCTATTTTTTCGTCTCTCTGTCGCCAGTTCCCATCGGGACAGGGCGCCCGGAAGGACCGAGATCGCGAAGGGATTTCCGCTCTTGACCGAGTCGGTGACCAAAACTCCCGCCGGCCTGCATAACGCAGTCGACGGGAGGAAGGGCCTGCTTCGTCAGACGTCAGTCCGCGCGCTGCGTACCGGCGTTGAGGCCGTCGCCCTGCGCCGTCGCGTAGTTCCGCGCCCCTGAATTGCTGTTTCCCATGCTTCCCGTCAGCGGCGCGACGATCGCCTTTCGGACGTCCTGCGCCACCGACTCGATGCGATGTTCGATAGCACCGTGGAACGCCTGCACCACCTGCGACACCAACTCGTCGAGCACAGTGCCGACCCGGCCGCTGGCGCCGCGTGTGGCCGCCAAGGTTGCTGCAGTGGCCTTTATATCGGCACGCGATCCGCTCAGCACCACACCCGCACCGACCGCCAACGCGAGTGCCGGCCACGGATTGTTCTTGACGATCTGCGTGATGTTCATCTTTTGCTCCAGCTCCTGGAGCGTATCCGACATGCGCGCGCGCGTGAGTTCGATGTCGCGCTTTACGTCAGCCGTTGTTTCAGCCATTCCTTGTCCTCCTTTAGCGTCGCGACCGTTTCCTTCGGCGCGAGCGCGGACGGCGAGAGCGCTTTTCGCCCTCGCGAAGCCAGCCAGGCGGCAACACCGCCGGCGATGAGAGCCACGAGCAACGCCGCGAGCCAGTAGAGATCGCGCGGCAGCCATTGATCGCCGACCAGCAGGATCACTCCCGTGAACGTGGCGAGCGTTCCGAGGAGCAGGAGCACGCCACCCATCGCGAAGAACGCGATGCCGCGGCCCGCGCCGCCAGCGGCTGTCCCCAGTTCAATCCGGGCCAGCCGAACCTCTCCGCGAACGAGGTCCGCGCTCCCCTCCGCCAGGTCGCGGAGGAGTGCGCCGATCCCGCGACGGCCGTCAGCGTCCGAATCGACCGCCATGGTTCGCTCCTCCTACTTACGGAAGGCCTTGCCGAGCAGGTAGCCGACGCCTACTGCAACGGCCAGCGTGCGGCCCGGGTGATCCTTCACCTGCTTCTCGAGACCGGTCTTGAGTCCATCAAGGTCCGCGTCGCGAAGCCAGTCCGCCGCGCCCTGCATACCACCAGCGATCTGGTTGGACGTCTGTGCGATTCGGCTGTCATCCGTGGTAAGGCTCGTGCTTCCGCCTGTGCCGGTGGCGCCTGCTACCTGACCACCTTGCTGCCGTAGGCGATCAGCGCCCGAAGACAGCGCGTCCGCCAGCGAATCCTTGAAGCTTCCGGCCTTGTCGCGTACTGTGGAGCCGACGTCGCTGAGCTTTTCGCCTGCACTTCCCGCCGCGCTCTTCGCGCGATCCGCCAAGCCCTGCGCATCGCTGCCGGTGTCACGCGAGAACCCCGCGTCCGACCCGCTCGCGCCGCTGCTTCCGCCCATCCCGCTGCTTCCCGTGCCAGTCGTGCCCGTGCTGCCAGTAGTCGTCGTTCCGAAAGTGTCGTTGCTCTCCATAAACCTCTCCGCGGTGTGAGTCTTGGGCGCGTAGAAGTGCAGGGGTCGTGCCGGTGCGACGAGGGCGACGTCACGCGGAGGCAAAGTGACTAAAAACGGCGGACGCAGCAATGCGCGGGCTTCGCAACGCAGAAAAACGCAGCAGAGGCGCAGTTCGACGCAAAACTGTCGGGCTGACCTACGAGCTCAGCAGTACTGCTCGAAAGCCCCCACGAGGTCCTTGGAGATCTCAGCCGCCGAGCGTCCCTCGATCTGGAAGCGCTCCAGCATGAAAACCGGCTTTCCATCCTTCAAAAGTGCAATCGACGGCGAGCTCGGTGCGTAGCCGGTGATGTACGCGCGCGCGCGGGCCGTTGCCTCGATGTCCTGTCCAGCAAATACGGTGGTGAGATGGTCCGGCTTCGTCGCATTCTGGAGCGCCGATGCCACAGCGGGGCGCGCATTCCGGGCCGCGCACCCGCACATCGAGTTCACGACGAGCAGCGTCGTGCCCGAGGCATCCTTGAGCTTGGCGTCGACTTCCTCGGCTCCGCGCATTTCTTCCACGCCGAGCCGGGTGAGCTCCTGGCGCATGGGGGTGATGAATCGTTCGTCGTACATGGCTATGACCTCTGAAGAATGGATGCGGCGACTGGGAGCGGTTACTCGCGTACGAGCGCCAGGATGGCGGCCTGCGGCACGACGAGGAAGCGCTCATTCTCGAACGTGATCTCGACGGACGCCTTGCGAAAGAACAGCGCGTAATCGCCGCGTCGTGCCTGCATGGGCACGAACCGGGTTTCCCGCACGGGCTCCTTCCATGGCTCCTCGCCCGAAGCAGCGTCGAAGCTCGGCATCGGTTGTCCGGGTCCCGTCGCGACAATCGTTCCGCCCTGGACGGCCTGGCTGTCGAGTGCGGTCGACGGGAGGTAGAGGCCTACTTTTGTGCGCTCCTCTCCCTCCTCGACCTTCACGAGCACCCGGTCGCCGACTACGATGAGTTCCTTGTCGTTGCGGATCATGCTGCAATATATCCATCGTTGTCCGGAAGGTGCCCGAGAACGCGTTTGTCGCCGATCGCAGTCACTGCCTTGCACTCCCGCCCGTGTTCATGAGCACCCGATCTCCCTCCGCACGCCTGATACCTCATCGATCCGACTCGTCTCGCGAGGCGGTCGAATCAGCTGTCACGTGGCAGTCCTGGCGAGGGCTTCCGGTTGTCCTCGTGACGATGCACGGCCTGCTGCTCTGGCTCAGTCGTGCGTCCGGAGTCGCGACAGGCGAAGACGACGCACGTTATCTCCTGCTCTCCCGCGCACTGAAGCAGGGCACGTATCGCGAGCTATGGACGCCGGGTCAGCCCCCGCATCACATGTATCCGCCAGGCTTTCCTGCGCTCGTGGCAGTGTGGACCGCTATTGGTGGAGAGCGATTCGACTGGCTGATCGGGCTGCAGGTCGTCCTGAGCGTCGCCACGCTCGTTCTCATGTTCAGCACCGTTCGCCGCTGGATGCCAGCCCCGGTGGTGCTGGGCGCGCTCATTGTGGCGGCCGTCAGCCCGGACCTGCTCAAGTGGGCCGAAGTGGTTTTCTCCGAGCCGGCGCTGACGTTCTGCGTTGCGCTCGTCGTTTGGGCCGCAATTGCACTTCCTCCATCGCGCCGGCGCACGGCGATCATTACCCTCGCGGCGATCGCTGCGCCATTCCTGCGCGCAGAGGGTTTCGTCGTACCTGTGGCGGTGATCGCCGAGCTGCTCTGGCGTCGCCGCATACGGGCTGCGGTCATTGCCTCAGCCGCCTTTGCGGTGATAGGAGGCCCGCTGCTCTGGTGGATGCTCAATGATCCGGCGCGTGTGGTCGGAGAATCCTACGTTGCGGATTTCACGCAAAAGACTCAGAACGCGCCATTTGTCGTCGGCATTTTCAAGCGAGTTGTGACGAACGCGCTGTACTACCCTGATTACGCCCTGACGCGTCTGCTCTCTGTCCCCATTGTCTCATCCTCACACCTCGCCGTCGCGGTGGCGGCGATTATCGTCGCGGGTTGTCTGACGGTCGGGGCGGCGTACTCGTTTCGGCGAGCTCCGCTCGCCGTGATGATCCTCGTCGTGCTCAGTGGCCTCCTTCTAATCTGGCCATATCACGTTGACCGGTTTCTCGTCCCGTTTCTCCCGGTTCTCATCCTTCTGTATCTCTTCGGCCTCTACTCCGTTGGATCGTTGTTCGATCGGCGGTTCGCAGCCGGACTGGTAGTCGCTGCCACGGCGTTCACGGTCGTGCTCCACCTGCCCGCGGAGATGGCAGATGTTTCCGCTCGCCTGCGTTGCGAACCAGTACCGTTGTTTGCCGATCCTTCCTGCGCCCCGGCGGACGCGCGCAGCTTTCTGAAGGGCGTCCGGTTCGTTGTGGACTCACTTCCGCCCCACGTGAGGATGTTGGCTGCCATGCCGGCCCCCGTATTTTTACATACCGGCCGGCAAGCGGTCGGTACCCTCACCCTTCGGGGTCTCGACAGTGCTCGCTTCTGGCAGCGGCTGCGCCAGCGCGGTGTGGATTATGTGCTGCTCACGCACCACCCAGCAGAGCAAGTCGTAACGCCAATACTGATGACCCGGTGCGCTACGGGATTGCATCTGCTGGCCACTTTCGCCCCCGACGCCTACCTGTTCCGGATTGTTCCGGAGCGCTCGCCATCGTCCGACTCCCTGGTCTTCGCGCCGCAACCGCCCGGCGACGGGCCTGCGTGTGCCGCGCTGAAGCTCTACGGACGAGCGGGCTTCGCGGGGCACTGACTGCCCGGCGAACACATTCGACGTGCAGCTCAGTCACCGTGCCGATCGCAGGCGCCGCCCCGATCCTGCGCGATACCCGGCGCGCCCGCCGCGCTTCATTTTCGAGGGCCAAGCGGCGATGCCGACAATGAGCGTTTAGGCGCTCTGTTATCTTGCCTGAGCATGTCCCGCCCCGGCGGTCGAAGGTGCCAACAGGCTGCAGTTGACGAGTGAACGTGACGATCCCTCGCCCTTAGAGTGGCATCCTCACGCAGTTGTTGGTTTCAAATCCCCCACACCGAACGAGTCGTCGTAATGAGCGAGGTGAAGCATCACGGCGCGCGCCGCATCTGGATTGCCTGGGAGACGCAGCGTCGGAGCATCACCCTCTCCCGCAAGGTCGGCGCGGAGCTTCATATCCTCGATCTCGCCAGGTACGGCATCTGGCGCTATCCGCTTTCCATGATGCGAACGGCGCGGCTGCTCTTTGCCAATCGCGGTGGAATCGTCTTCGTACAGAATCCGTCGATGATCCTCGCGGCTCTCGCGGCGTTTTGCAAGCCGATGCTCAGGTACACCCTGATCGTGGACCGGCACACCAATTTCACCCAGATCGAGGAGACGCGTTCGACTCCGGTACGGCGCCTTCTCCTGTGGATGAGTCGCTTTTCAATTCGGCGCGCTGACCTCACCATCGTCACCAATTCCGACATCGACGAGCGTTACGTAAGAGGAACGGGACGGGGATTCGTACTGCCGGATCCATATCCGGAACTGACGGAAGTGCCAAAATCCGCAATCTCCACGCACAATGATTTGCGGGTCTTGTTTGTGTCCTCCTGGCAGACGGACGAGCCCATTCGTGAAGTCATTGAGGTATGTCGCCGGCTCGGCAGCAAGATCACCGTGTACATCTCCGGCCGAGTGAAGCCGGCCTATGCTTCCGTAATTGCGTCGAGGCCGGAGAACTTCATCCCGACCGGTTTCCTGACGGATGATGAATATTTCCGTCTCATGAGCACCGTCGACTGCGTGCTGGCCGTCTCGAGCTGGCCCGGAACCCTGTGCTGTGGGGCCTATGAG
>JALYVY010000317.1 GCA_030852985.1 Gemmatimonadota bacterium
GGCGAAGGCGGCGAGCAGAATGCGCCGCTCGGCCGCTCCGTCATCGGCGGCCTGCTGGTCGCGACCTTCTTTACGCTGGTGATCGTGCCTCTCATCTACAGCGTGCTGCGGCGCGGCACCGAGGAGCGGGTGGGCGCGCCCGTGCCCTCGGTCGACGTACGCCATTCGCTCAGCTCCGCCGCCTGACCCGTGCAGTATTCTTCCGTCTTCCCTGTGAAGTCACGATGAACCCCGCAGACGTCGATCCGCCGCAACATGTCGCAGCAGGAAGCGGGCAGGCACCCGTTCATCACGGCGCCGATGTGGGGTCAGCGCCTGCCGTCGAACCGATGAGCGGTCGTCGGCTATTCGTGATTGGCGGTTTGGCTGCAGCGGGCCTCGCGCTGCTGCTTGTCGTCACGATGGTTCCACGTCACTCCGTGGATACGGAGCTCCGCGCCGAGGCGACGGCGAGGGACAGCGCGCCCGCGGTGCAGGTCACCACCGTGAAGCGCGCACCCGCGGGAACGGAGCTCGTGCTGCCCGGAACGATCCAGGCACTGCACGAGTCGGCGATCTACGCGCGCGTCACGGGCTACGTGAAGCGGTGGAATGCAGACATTGGCTCGATCGTTCACACGGGGCAGCTGCTCGCGGAGATCGACGCGCCGGAACTGTCCCAATCGGCCGAGCAGGCGCAGGCACAGCTCACGCAGACGCATGCGGCGCTTGGCCTCGCGAAGGCCGACCTCGACCGGTGGCGCGTGCTCGCGCGTGATAGTGCTGTCACGGGTCAGGAGCTTGACCAGAAGCGCGCCGCGTTCGATGCCGCGCAGGCGAACACCGGCGCGGCCGATGCCAACCTTCGGCGGCTCGTGCAGACGCGTCAGTGGACACGTGTGACGGCACCATTCACCGGGGTGATCACGGCGCGCAACATCGACATCGGATCGCTCATTACGCCCGCGGGCGGCACGAGCGCTCCCATTGGGGCGAATGGGGTCGGCGGCGCTGCGGCAGCGGGAAGCATGTTCCGGATCGCGCAGACGGACACCGTGCGGATTTACCTGACCGTTCCCGAGGGCTACGCCACGTCGATACGCACGGGGCTCGACGCGCAGGTATCCGCGCAGGGTATTCCGGGGCGGGTCTTTCCCGGGCGCGTCGTGCGGACGTCGAATGCGCTGGACGCGACGTCACGGACGCTGCTCACGGAGATTGATGTCCCGAACCGCGACTTCGCGTTGCTGCCCGGAATGTCGGTCCAGGCCACCCTCCATTTTCCGCGCACCGCGCCGCCGCTGCTGCTTCCGGCCTCGGCGCTCGTGATCCGTTCCAACGGAGTGCAGGTGATGGTAGTAGAGAATGCACCGGGCAGCGCTGCAGGAACGATTCACTTTCGCTCGGTTCGACTCGGTCGCGATTACGGGGGAACGGTCGAGGTGGCGGACGGTCTCATCGATGGCGCCACGGTGGTACTGAATCCGAATGCCGACCTGGTGGACGGCACGCGCGTGCGCATCGTGAGCGGGGCTGCGGAGCAGCAGGCACCAAGCGCAACCGGGTCGAAGTAGCCATCTTGCAGCGGTTGCTGGAGCAGGTCCGTATCAGCCTAGGCAGTCGCGCGACGCACACGTCGTCGCATTCAACCAATGTCATGCGATGTTCGTGATCGGGTCAAAGCGCACCACAAAACTTCCGCGGCGGGACCGGGATAGTCCATCCGCGTCTCGCCCGCTTCGCTTCGGATACGTTTTCGCCTTGCTCGTGGCGGTCGGCGGCTGTTCGCGCAATGCCCCCACCATTAACGGCGCGGCGCCCGCACCGCCGTCGCGCGGGGAGCCGTGGCGCCCGCCGGCTGGCACGGTGCCGCGCGAGCCCGCGCGAGCGACGCCGACGACTGCCGCCGACACGGGACTCTTCAGCGGTCCGCTCGTGCTCGGCCAGATCGTTGATATTGCCCTGCGGAACAATCCGCAGACGCAGCTCACGTGGTCGCAGGCGAGAGTTGGCGCTGCGCAGTACGGCGCAGCAACCGGTGCCTACCTGCCAACGCTCGATGCAAGTTCAAACATCGTCCGTTCGCAGACCTCGTCGCAGCAGGACAACATCCGCCGCACGACGATCACGCCGACCGCGAGTCTCTCCTACCTGCTGTTCGACTTTGGCGGACGGAGTGGCACCGTTGCCTCGGCACGCGCCGCGGCCGTGGCGCTCGACCTCAACCACAACGCGGCACTCCAGAATGTGGCACTTCAGGCGCAGTCCGCGTTCTTCACGTATCAGGCGCAGGCGGGACTTCTCGGTGCCGCTCGCCTGACGCTCGCTGAGGCGGACACGAACCTCGCGTCCGCGCAGCAGCGCAACAGGGCGGGCGTTGCGACCATCGCCGATGTTCTCCAGGCCCAGGTGCAGGTCGCGCAGGCACAGCTCGACGTGGAAACCGCGGGGGGCAATGCACAGACCTCGCGCGGATCGCTCGCGGTGGCGATGGGACTTCCTGCGAATGCGCGCTTCGACCTCGCCACGTTGAGCGACACCATCTCGCTCGACGCGACGCTCACGGGAGTGGATACGCTGATCGACCGCGCGCTCGTCCTTCGACCCGACCTCGCGGCGTTGCGCGTGCAGATTCAGCAGGCGCAGGCCCAGGTCAAGGTCGCGCGATCCGCGGAGCTCCCGGCCGTCACGCTTGGAGCGAACGTTGGCAAGTCGTTCTCGGACGTCTCGAACTTCCAGGGGCTCAACTACAGCTTCACGCTCGGCATCCAACTCCCCATCTTCAACCTGGCGCGGCAGTACAACCTCACGGCGGCGCAGGCGCAGGTGGACGTCGCGTCCGCTCGCGCAGACTTGCTCCGCGTACAGGTGGGACAGCAGGTCTACGCGGCGTACTACGCGCTGCAGACGGCGGCGCAACGCGCACGGACGTCGGATGTGCTGCTGGCCAGCGCGACGCAATCCGAGACCGTTGCGCGTGGACGCTACCGCGCGGGTGTCGGGACGATCCTGGACCTCGTCACCGCGCAGACCGCGCTCGCGAACGCTCGCGCGCAACGAGCGCAATCGCGCTGGGTGTGGGCCACCGCATTGGCGCAACTTTCACACGACGTCGGCGTCCTTGGCCCGCGCGGCCAGACCGGCACTCCGTCCGATTCGGCAGGCATCCGCCGATGAACCCTCCTCGCTCGTCTCGACACGCCATGGGTACGTACCTGTCAATGCGGCGCATGCGCCTCGCCGCCATCCTGATGTTGTCGCTCGCCGCGGCGTGTTCCAAGGCGTCAGTGCCCGTCGTCGTCACGCGTGCTCGTCTGGCCGATGTGCCGTACACGATCGAGGCGAATGGCGTGGTCGTTCCGCTCCGCGCGGCGGTCGTCGCCTCGCAGGTGGAAGGCATCATCAAGCGCGTCGCCTTTACGGAGGGGCAGAACGTGACCGCTGGACAGGTTCTGTTCGAGGTGGATCCGCGTCCGTATCGCGGCGCCTACCAGCAGGCGCTGGCGGCGGTGACCCGCGACAGGGTCAACGCGGAGAATTCACGACGCGAGGCCGATCGCTACGCGGGGCTCGCGGCGCAGGACTACGTGACGAAGGAGCAGGCGGATCAGCAGCGCGCGAATGCGGCGTCGTCGTCGGCAGCGGTGGGCGGGAGTGAGGCGGCGCTGGCGACCGCGAAGTTCAATCTTGACAACACCACCATCCGCGCGCCGATCTCCGGCCGCACGGGCGCGTTGCTGGTGAAGGAAGGCAACCTCGTGCATGCGTCCGGCTCCACGCCGCTCGTGGTGATCAACCAGGTCAGCCCGATCCTCGTGCGCTTCGCGATTCCCGCCACGCAGCTGCCGCTGCTCCAGAAGTACGGGTCTGCGGGCGGTCTCGCCGTCGCTGCGACTCCGAATTCCGGATCAAACCAGACGGTCGATCCCGGGCCGCAGCCGGTGGGTCTCAACATGGGTCGCAGCGACGCGGAGAAGTCCTCGCAGAACGGGCCACCCGGCGCGCCCGATCCGTCGGTCGCCAGCTCGACCGGATCCGCGCGTCCCTCGACGCAGCTCTCCAGCCTCGTCACCGCGGAGCATGGCGCGCTCACGTTCATCGACAACGCCGTGGACACCACGACGGGCACCGTGTTGCTCAAGGCGACGTTCCCGAACCCGAACCAGCGGCTGTGGGCGGGGGAGTTCGTCGCCACCCAGCTCAACCTCTTTGTCGAGCAGCAGGCGCTGGTGGTGCCGACGCAGGCGGTCGTGACGGGGCAAACCGGTTCGTATGTGTACGTCATCTCGGACAGCGGTACGGCGCAGCAGCGCCCGGTGGTCGTGGAGCGGACCGCGGGATCGATGTCCGTGCTCGCCTCAGGCCTGAAGAGCGGTGAACAGGTGGTGACGGACGGACAGTCGCGCCTCACGCCGAATGCGAAGGTCTCGATCATTACGCCACAGGGTACGCC
>JALYVY010000126.1 GCA_030852985.1 Gemmatimonadota bacterium
AGCCAAGATATCAAGTCCAATAGTAGCCGTATTGTTTTCGCGCCAAACCTGAAGCGTCCGTTCGCCGGTAGTGATAGCGATTACCCGACTGACGAGAAGCGTATTTACCACTACGGTAATAAAATACGCGGCTAGCATTGGAAGGCCGACTAGAATCGTCACTTCTGCGACCGGAACACCTCGTAACGCTAAAAGACTACGGCCGCCTAACCACTTGTACGCCATGATCGCAAGCGAATACGCAAGAGTTAGTTGTGCGATGTTGAAAAGTGTTTTCTTAGGGTCTTTTCGACGGGCAGCCTCGCCGAGAAAGCGTGCAGCAGGAATCGCAAGGAGAGCGGAGAAATTTGGGACGAGGATGACTGCGGTCATGTACGGAACGAATGCAATCGATCCAGATGCACCGCGCGGCAAAAGAAAGGCGATTAATTCTCCCGTAAGAGCAAATGCGGCTAACGGAAGAATAGTACGGATTGCCCAATCAGCATCGGGTGGGGCGTAGCACCATAGCGCATACGCTGCTCCCGTTGCGAGTAGACAAACAAGACTTATAAACCTATTTGTTCTCATTCTCTTTTTGAGGTAGGATCAGCGGCCCTTCTGGCCTTCTTTATATCAGCCCCAACCGTTCAAGCCAGCCAAACTTGCTACGGCAGTAAACACCCAGGCGAGATATTTCATTTCACGTCACCTCCATCAAAGAAAGTCGTGGGATTACCACGCCAGTCCAGATTGTAGGCTCCGCTCACTTGTTGTGTTTCCGCTCAACTCCTTCCGCTCGACAGAAAGGCTCGCCGACCTCCTATAGCTCAATCCACCTATTTGTTGCATCCAACACTGCCAACACACACGCTGTCTCGACTCCGTCCTTCACTTCCGCACTGCCTGTTAGCAGCGCCGTCTCCCGACCCACCCGCGTCGTGAGCGCCACGAACACGAACTCGCGCTCGAATGCGTCGATCGTCCGCGCTCCCTCAAACGAGAGCACCCGTCTCGCCACATCGGCCTGTTGCACCGCGGCAATCGCCGCCCTCGCCGCCGTCTCCACACGCAACCGGTCACTCTCCAGGCCAGTCGCCTCACCAACAAAAATCTCGTCGCCCTGACGGATCGTGACACGACAGCTCATCCCACTCGCGCGCGACCGCTTGACTTCCACATCCTCGAAGTACAGTCGCCGCTTGGTCGACTTCCCCGAGAGTTGCTCCTCGATCACTCCCACACTCCCCAACGGCGGTGTCAGTCGATTCGCCCTGATGGCCTCCGCCGCCGGCCCCTCACTCGTGGCGACGGAAATCTTCTTGTGGCTCACCCGCATTCCCAACTGCGCGAGCAATGCGCTCTCGACGTTGCGCACGGTCTGCTTCGGCGACACCGATGTCGTCGTCAGCACGTGAACCTCGGTCACCTCGCCGGTGGGTCCCGAGATGATCCTCACGTTCAACACACCAGGTAGCGTCCCCAACAGCTCCTCTGCCCGCTGAATCGGCAGGAGAGTGCCCGCAACAGGCGACGCGTCGTCACCGTCCGGGCGTGGCGAAGGGGAGGCGGGGGCGTTTGCGTGCATCGCCGACACCGTCAACAATGTTTTGTAGGAGAGGCCGTGAGGTGGGTGATCGCGATCCGTCAACATCCGGCTGAACTTCCCGGACTATAGGCCGCCGGCCTCGGCGGACTATCGGTCATCAATCGTGCTTAGGAATCTCTAAGTGTTTATACATTTAGTCAAGAGAATATTCCAGCTCAGGCAACCGATATTCCTTGATCTTCCGATACAGCGTCCGTTCACCAATACCAAGAAGGTCCGCAGCCTTGCGGCGATTGCCACGCGTCTCCTTCAACGCAGCCTCGATCACCGCCCGCTCCACGTCCGTCATCTTCGTGCCCGGCGCTATCGATACGACGTTTGGAGGGGCCGCTTCGTCACGAGGTGCGATACCGGACACAATCGGTGCAACAGACGTTGCAGCGAGCACCTCGCCGATGTAGTTCACTCGCGGGCCACCGATGGTCGTACCGCGATCATCGTCGATCCTGCGGCGCAACTCCTCCACCTGCAGCTTGAGCTCCAGCAGGCTCCGGAGGATGAACTCCAGCTCGCGCCCATCCGCCTGACTCGCTTGCGACGGCGCCGGACCCACTCGCACGGGCAGGAAGCGCGCATTCCCGCCGTCCCTGATCTGCCGGGGCAGGTCCTCGGGCCCGATCTCGCGACCGTGCGACAACACGACCATGCTCTCCACGAGGTTTCGCAGCTCACGCACGTTACCCGGCCAGGGATACTGCACGAGCATCTCCATCGTCGCCGCCGAGATGCCCGGGAAGGGACGGTCGTGCTCTGCCGTGAAATCCCTGATGAACCGGCGGACGAGCACGGGGATGTCCTCCGGCCGCTCCCGCAAGGGCGGCAGGTAGATGCTCAGGACGTTGAGCCGATAGTAGAGATCCGAGCGAAAGCTTCCCTCCTCCACATACTCCCGCAGCGGACGGTTGGTGGCCGCGATCACGCGCACGTTCACCGAGATCGACTGCACCCCGCCCACCCGCGTGAACTCCCGCTCCTCCAGCACCCGCAGCAGCTTCACCTGCGTGGACTGTGGGATCTCGGAGATCTCGTCGAGAAACAGGGTGCCCCCATCCGCCAGCTCGAAACGCCCGAGTCGTCGCTCGGCGGCTCCGGTAAACGCACCCTTCTCATGTCCGAATAACTCGCTCTCCAGCAGGCTCTCGGGCAGCGCGCCGACGTTCACGGCAATGAAGGCCTTGTTGCGACGTGGGCCGAGCGCCGCCAGGGCGCGCGCCACGAGCTCCTTTCCGGTGCCGCTCTCACCCTGCACAAGCACCGTGCTGCTCACGGGCGCCATCTGCTCCACCTTCACCATCACTTCGCGCAGCGGCTCGCTCTCGCCGATGAGGCCTGTCGCCTCCTGGAGTGCGCGGCGCTCCATGATGCGCCGCACACCGATGGCGACGTCGTCGACGGCGATGGGTTTGGGAAACACTTCGACGTAACCGATCTGGCGCAGCCGGTCTCGCTGCGCCATCTCGTCGCCGTCCACGAGCCCGACCACACCGGTGCCATCCCAGAGCAGCTCGCGCACGAGCGTCACATTCGCGCTGTCGGTAAGATCCCCACTGAGGACGACGAGCTGCGGCTTCGCGCGCCGGATCTCGGCGCGCACGTCATCGAGTGGACTCACGAGCGTCGTGTCGACGCCGTCGGCCTCGAGGCGCGCGTTGAGGCGCACCGCGGGCTCGACGTCGTGCAGCGTGATGAGGACGTTCACGAGTGGTCCGTGTGCTCGCCGCGCAGGATCTTCACTGCGTGGTCGAGAATGGGCTCGAGCGCCGCGAGCGATTCCGTCACGCCACTCGTGCTGCCGGGCAGGTTCACGATGAGGGTGCTCGCGCGAATGCCCGCCACGCCGCGGCCAAGCGCGGCGCGCGGGAAAGCCTGCCCGGTCACGAAACGAATCCGCTCGGCGATGCCGGGCGCGTTGCGCTCGATGACGGACATGGTGGCCTCCGGCGTGACGTCGCGCGGCGCGAGACCCGTGCCGCCGGTGGTGATTACCAAGTCAGCTTTATCGTGGTCGCACCAGGTCATCAGGCACTGCACGATCGGGACGATTTCATCCGGCACCAGCGCGCGCGCGACGAGCCGGTCGCCCGCCCAAGCGGCAACCGCGTCGCCGCTCGTGTCGGCGCGCTCGCCGCGTGCGCCGGCGTCAGAGATGGTGAGGATGGCGATGCGCACGAGATCAACGCGTCTACAGATGCGACGCGTTCTTGTAGAACGGCGGCTTCGTCACGGTCGCCGGCAAGCGCTTGCCGCGAATCTCGACCTCGAACCTCGTTCCTTCCTTCGCGCCCGCGGTGGGGAGGTAAGCCGTGCCGATGGCGACGCCGAGGGTGGGGCTCATCGTACCGCTGCAGACGACGCCACTCGCGGCGCCATCATAGAAGACCGGGTACCCGTGTCGTGGGAAATTACGGTCTTCCATCGTGAAGCCGACGAGCCGCTTCTGGATACCCTCGGCCTTCTGTGCGACGAGCGCCTCCTTGCCCACGAAGTCGCCCTTCGGGAGCTTCACGAGCCACGCGAGGTTCGCCTCGAGCGGTGTAACGGTGTCGTCGATGTCGTTGCCGTAGAGGGCCATGCCCATCTCGAGGCGCAATGAGTCGCGCGCGCCAAGTCCCGCCGGAGTGATCTGGCCCGTGGCCATCAATGCCTTCCAGATGGGGACGGCGGCATCGTTGGCGATGTACAGCTCAAAGCCGTCCTCGCCGGTGTAGCCGGTGCGTGAGATGATCGCCTTCTGTCCCGCGACCTCACCCTCGGTGAAATGGTAGTACGCGATCGTCGAGAGGTCAGTGGCGGTGAGCGCCTGGAGAATGGGCGCGGTCTTCGGGCCCTGTACCGCGAGTAGTGTCATGTCGTCGGTGGCGTCGTGGATGGTGACGCCGAACTCCTCGGAATGCCGGGCGATGTGCGCGTAGTCCTTCGGTGCATTGCTGGCGTTCACCACCATCATCACCTTGTCCGCTCCGAAGCGGTAGATGAGGCAGTCGTCCTCGATGGTGCCGCGGTCGTTGAGGATGGTGGAGTAGTGCACCTGGCCGTCAATCAACGCGGCGACGTTGTTCGTCGTCACGTGGTTCACGAAGTCGATGGCGCGGTCGCCGTTCACCCAGAATTCACCCATGTGCGAGACGTCGAACACCCCGCACCCTTCACGCACCGCCTTGTGCTCGGCGGTGATTCCCGCGGGGTACTGCACCGGCATCTCGTAGCCGGCAAACGGGACCATCTTGGCGCCGAGTGCGACGTGGATGTCGTGGAGCGGCGTGCGCTTGAGCGACGCGGGTGGTGTGGGCGGCATGCTTTCAAAGGAAGGATGTGAGAACGGAAGATGCACGGCTGGCATGCTCGGGTGCCAGTGTGGCAGCGCGCTCTCGGCCGTCAAATTGAATGCAGACGCTGAGCTGTCGGTCGTCAGCCGCCTGCCAGCAGTGGTCAGCGGAGCATGTGGAACGGACGAGACCACTTGCGGTTCATGCTGCGCCTGTCAAAGCTGTTCGTACGGTCCGGTGGTGAACTTCTCTCTCGACGCGAACACTCGGCAATGCGCATTCGATTTCTCGTTCTTTCGACTATCGTCGCTGTTTCGGCAACTACAGCGACCGCTCTCGCCCAGCAGCCGGGCCCCAACGGCCTGAGCGTTCGCGAGCGCTCCTCCGGCTGGAAGCTCCTCTTCGACGGAAGCACTTTCGCTGGTTGGCGCGGACTCGGCTACGACACCGTGCCGGGCGCGCACTGGAACATCGTACAGGGCGCAATTCACAAGATTCCGGATGCGACCGTGCCACGGCTTCCGGATGGACAGCCGGCGCAGGGCGGCGACCTGATGACCACGAGCTCCTTTCGCGACTTCGAGCTGGCATTCGAATGGAGGGTGGCCCCAGGTGCGAACGGCGGCGTGAAGTACAACGTGTCGGAAGACCTGTCCATGAAGAACGCGCCCAACCATGCGGCGCTCGGCTTCGAGTACCAGGTGCTCGACGACAATCTCAACGAGGACAACAAGATCCCGAACCACCGGGCTGGGTCGCTGTACGACCTCATTCCCCCGAACGAAAACAAGCGGCTGATGCCGGTCGGCGAGTGGAACAAGTCGGTGATCATCCTCAAGGGCAATCACGGCGAGCACTGGCTCAACGGTGCGATCGTGGTGCGCTACGACCTGAAGACGGCGCGCATGGATTCGCTCGTCGCGGCGAGCAAGTACCACGCAATTCCTGGTTTCGCGGACAAGCGTGAGGGACACATCATCCTTCAGGATCACTTGGACGAGGTTTGGTATCGCAGCATCAAGATCCGCGAGATCAAGCCCTGACCGACCCCATCTCGAATAGCACTTCACCATGACCCGAGCACGCTTTCTCCTCCTCGCGCTTGCGCTGCTCGGGCTGGGAAGGCCCTGCTCCGCCCAGCGACTCACACGCAACGATGTACTGGCGTCCGACGGACAGCGATTGGTACTCTGGTCCAAGTCGCCGTCGACGTCCGCGAAGGGTGAAATCGTGCTTCTTCACGGGCGAACATGGAGCGCGCGGCCCAACTTCGACCTGCATGTGGCCGGTCAGCGGGTGTCGTTGATGGATGCGCTTGTCGCGCGAGGCTACGCAGTGTACGCGCTCGATCAGCGCGGGTACGGTGCAACCGCGCGCGATGCATCGGGGTGGCTCACGCCGGAGCGCGCGGCCGCTGACGCCGAGTCGGTGCTCGACTGGGTGGTTGCGCGTTCCGCGCGGTTGAGACGCCCCGCCCTGCTCGGCTATTCACGCGGCTCCGCGACGGCAATGCTCGCCGCGCAGCGGCATCCGGAAAAGCTTTCGACGCTCATCATGTATGGGCCGTATCACAACGTGGAGCATCCGCCGGAAATACCTGCGGAGCCTGCGTCGCCACCGCGTGAACGCACGACAGCGGATGGGGCTGCCGAGGATTTCATCTCGCCCGAATCGACGCCGGCGGGAGTGAAGGATGCCTACGTGAAGTCAGCGATGGCCCTCGATCCGGTGCGTGTCGACTGGCGGCACGAGGAACAGTTCAACGCGCTCAATCCGGCTGAGCTGCATACGCCCACGCTGGTCATTCACGGCGAGCGGGATCCGTACGCGGCCGGAGCCGGTATGCCGGTGTTCTTTTCGCGAATCGCGTCCGTCGACCACGCGTGGGTGGTGCTCGCGGGCACGGATCACGTGGCGCACCTCGAGCGGCAGGGTGCGTTCGTCCAGGCGATCGTCGCGTTCCTGGAGCGTGAGCCACGTCGGTAGGCGCGCGCGTTCCCGAATCAGCGCTGGGAAGAGTTCACGAGCTTGAATCCGTCGGGGTCACGAAGGCGAAACACACGCGCGCCCATGGCGTCGGCCGGTTCTGATGCCAGTACGCCACCACGTTCCTTGATGGCCGCGGCCAAGGCATCGATGTTCTGGGCAGTTGTCAGCATAAGGGAAATTCCTTCTCCCTTTTGCCGATCCGCTCCCTTTGCTCCGTCGTCCTGGGTGAGCAGGATCGCGACGTCGCCGGCCTTCAGCGAAACGGCGAACATCTTCCCCGCGCGATCGTGCGTGCGCGTGACGGTGAGTCCGAGGACATCGCGGTACCAGGCAAGACTCGCGTCAAGCGCCGATACGGACAACGACGCCGAGAGTGTGATGGCGAAAAAGCTCTCGGACTGGTTATCGGGAACGGCGTTGTTTGTGACGCAGCGATGGCGTGCGTTGGCGGGGCGACGGAACACGCCGCGGTCATCGGTGCCCACTTCAACGCATTTCTTGGCGACCGCGTGCGGGTGCGTGACACCAACACGGAAAAGGTCGGGGCTCTCGTCGCGTTGATCGCCGCGGACGCTGACGTGAGGCGCATCAGTGACCTCGTAAGGATCAGCGGACGAAGCGAGCGCACGCTCGATCGGCTGTTCGCCCGGTACATCGGCGTGAGCCCCGCGTGGGTCATCCGGCGGAATCGCCTTCAGGCCGTAGCGGCGCGGCTGACCGCGCGTCCTCCCGCCGATGCCCGCGACGGAGCTTGGGAACTCGGGTATGCGGACCAGGCACATTTCATCCGCGACTTTCGCGCGATCATCGGGGTCACACCGGGCGCATACGCCCAGGGGTCGCGGTAAGCAGTCCCCGTACGCTCAGCGCCCTTCGATGATCGCACCACGACGGCGAATCAACGTGAACGTCGTCACGTTGTCGGGGCGGTCTTCGAGCCCTTCCGCCAGGATGGTCAGTCCGTAATGCTTCGCGGCCCATGGCGCAGCGATCGCCGCAACAGAGGGATCGCGCCGAATGCCAACCATCCGTGCCGCGCCGGCAGTGTCGTGCGCTTCAACGGTACGGATCCCGGGATGCCTTCCCAGAAACAGGTTGCACTGCTGTAGCGCGATGCCATGGCTGAGCACCTCGGTGATGTCCTCCACTCGCGCGCCGGGAAGGCCGAGCATCGCGAGGTGAATGGGCAACACCATCTCGCCCACGTGCTCGAGCGACGAGAACTGCGCAATCGCCGAGAGTGCGTCGTACACCGGCCCGGCAATGAGATTCTTCACGGGAATCGCGGCGAAATCCGCGTGCCCGTTCACGACCGCACGTACAGTGGCGTCGAACGAGGCGCACGGGAACAAGGTGATATCGCCGGGCACGAGCTGCTCCGCGGCCTTCTCACTGAAGGCACCGGTCTCTCCCTGAAATGCAACGATGGGGCGCATTCGGCAACTTCGCCGGATGCGCCCCAGATGCACAAGCGAAGCGGCTATCTCGCCTCTCGCGACGGCGCGCTGTGAAGCTCCCGCTCGCTGAGCGTGCGCTGTTCCCCGACCTTCGGCGGCGTTCCTGTCACCATCGCCTTCGCGACCTCGAAGAGCACCACCGGGCGCGGCTTGGTTGTCACGAGGTATTCGACCGAATGTGCCTCGACGAGCACGAGTGCGAGTCGTGGATCATCCGGACCCCCGTCCTTCGCGCCGCCCTCGTCGCCGAACCATGCCTTCCAGTCTGGCTTGTAGAGTTCGTGAATGAGATTCTTGTCCTGCGTCAGGGTCGCGGTTCCGGCGACGGACACATACTCCCGCGACTTCATGTTGTAGTACGACAGGTTGACGTGAGAGTCACTCTCGAGCTCGTCGAGCTTGTGCGAAGACACGTCGGTGACGAACCACAGATCGGAGCCTGACACACGCTCCTGTGTCGCCATTGGACGGGACACGAGCTGTCCATCCGCACGACGCGTGGTGAACATCGCGATCTCGATGTCTTCGATCAGCTTGTACAGCTCATCGATCTTCTTGCCCGTCGAGCTTGTATTGTCGCGGTTGGGGTCTGGAGTGCGATCGGTCATGGTTGTTTCGTTCGAGGAAGAGGTGGACTCGACGGAGTATGAAGGCAGGGAGCGTGCCTCGTGCGCTCGCATCGCGCGGACGTTCGGCATCGCGCCGAGGCCGCTACCGGCGCCAAGGCGGCCCCGCTACCTTCGCCGAATGCCAAACCCTCCACGCATGATCGCGCTCACCATGCTTGGCTCCGCCCTGTGCATTGCGTGCGCATCGACCCAAAGCCCCGTGATGATTCCCGGTGTCATACCACCCGTCGCGGGTACCCCACGCGAGCTCCGCGGGATTCGCGTGATCGACATTGTCGAGGGCACTGGCGCACCCATCGCACCGCGGAAATGCGTCTACACGCACTATGTCGGATGGCTCGCGAACGGAACCAGGTTCGACGCCTCTCGCGACACCAGCCAAACCGGCGTCGCGGCAGAGCCAGTCGCCTTTGCGCAGGGGGCCAGGCAGGTCATCGATGCTTGGGACATCGGATTCGACAGCATGCGCGTCGGCGGCACGCGACGCCTCCTGGTACCGTGGCGGCTCGGCTATGGCGCCCGCGGCAACCCACCGGTCATTCCACCGCGCGCCGACCTCGTGTTCGATGTGGAGTTGATGGCGGTCGCCGATACGCTTCCGCATCGGTCCGGGCCGGTGTCATGCCCAGCGTGGAGGTTGGTGCGGCCTCGCGGCTGAGTGGCCCGCGTCGGCATCGCCGAGCAGGCAGAACGACTCAGGGTAGAATTTCTCGCGGCCGTTGAACCACGCGAGCCAGAGAATGGAAGTTCCCGGTCAGGGAAGAAGCTTCCTACAACTGCATCGCTCCCGGCCCAGGGCGGGTCACCATGAACTCCGCGTGTAACGCTGCGTCCGGGAAGGCGTTCGCATATGCGGAGCGCCACTCGTCGGCGAATGCGTCGGCGCGCTCCGATGCGACGAATGCCCACACACTCCCGCCGAAGCCGGCACCAAACGCAGACGCCGCATCAGCGCCGAGCGCTCGCGCCATGCGCACGAGGCCAATCGTCTCCGGAACCTGGTTTCCGAGCAGGCGCTCCACGCCATCCTGCGACCGCGCCACCTGTTCGCCGATCGCCGCGAGATCGGAACGCGCGAAGGCATCGGCCGCCTTCGGAATGATGTCGTACGCCTCCGCCAGGAATTGATCGAAGCGATCCAGCAAGCGCTGCCGACTGAATTCCTGCGAGTCGCGCTGCGCCAGCAGCGCGCGGATGCGTGCCGGTGCATCCGCTGCGCTCGTGACAGCGTCGCCGAGGCACCGATCGGTGCGCTTCGTCGCCCCATTCCAGATGTCCACGATCTCGCTCACGGCCAGCGACGCCTCGTTGTAGCGCAACCGCGCACTCGCGGTCTTCTCGGCCGCGACGCCGCTGTAGGCAAGTACGAAGCTATGATCGGCGGGACTTGGGAACGTGCCTTCGGCGCGAACGGGACAGAAGGAATAGCGACTCAGCATCCCGGCCTTGCAGCAGAGTATCGCGGTCTGGTCCTGACTACCGCCCAGCGTGCCGACGCCGAGCCCACCTTCCATGGCGCCGAAAGGACGACCATTCTCGAGCGCGCCGAGATATTCGCCAAGCTCCTCGAGCGAGGTGATTGCCATGCGATAGGCGGGATCTTCCTCGAGATGATTTACCTCGCGCAGCGCAAGAAACACCGCAATCACGAGCGCGCTCGAACTGCTCATCCCCGAGGCAGCCGGCAGGTCGCTGGCGAACACGATGTCCATCCCGCGTGTCGCCGTTGGGAAATCCCGAGCGACCCGCCGAACGACGGTCGACACATAGGTCGCCCAGTCGCCCGCGTCCGGCTGGACTTGCGAATCGAGCGACACACTTCTCGTCTCGTGACGCTGCGCTGCGACGACGCGAATGATCGCGTCATCGCGTGGCGTGGCAAGCACCGCAAAGCCGCGCTCCACGGCACACAGCAGGCTACGCCCACCAGCATAGTCGGTGTGCTTGCCGAGCACTTCGATGCGGCCCGGGACGAAGAATGCGAGCGGCTCGTCCCTCAGGCCGCCGTCGAAGTGCAATGCAGTAAGTGCGGCAGCGCAATCGACGAACAACACATCCTTCGCCTGGGCCTCGGGCAGCGACATGCCCGCTGCCACGAGATGTGACTCGAACGCCTTCAAAGCCTCGGCTCCGTGTCACGCAGCGCTTCAGCGACCGAGGCGATGTCGCCACGACTGGAGAGATCGAGCACCCCATCATGAAACTGAAGCACCTTGAACTGAATGCCCATCTCGTCTCGCGCGTAGTTGACGGCGTCCTGAAGTTCGAGCTCACCACGCACCGAGGGCGCGACGCGGCGGCACGCGTCGTAGATCTCCGGCGGAAGTGACCAGCTGTTCATGCCGACGAACACGTCGCGACCCAGCGACGCGATGACGTTCTCATCGGGCTTCTCGATGATCTCCTTCAGCATTCCATTCGCGTCGATCCGAACGACGGAGAACTTCGCGATGCGATCCGCCCCGATGTTGCTGAGTGCCAACAGCGCATCGCGCTCGAAGGCCGCAACGCCGGCCCCGCCGAGCACGCGCAGCGCGCGCAATGTGTGGATGGGGTAGTAGTTGTCGGAGTTGAGCACGAGTACGTGCTCACCGCCGGCGAATGACTCAGCGGCGACGACCGCGTCGGCCGTGCCGAGCGGTTTGTCCTGGACGGCGAAGTGCACGCGCACGCGTGTGAGCGCGACTTCACGCTCGTAGTACTCGCGCATGCGAGTGTGCTCAGGCCCGATCACGAGGCACACGTCGGTTATGCCGGCGTCCGCGAGTGCACTGATGACGAAATCGAGGAACGGACGACCGATGGGGATCATGCCCTTCACACCGGCATCGGCGGCACTCGCCTGATCGGCCGTGAGTCCGGCATTCGCGGCGGCGCGCATGCGACTTCCCAGTCCGCGCGCCATGATGACCGCCTTCGTCGTTGCGGTCGCAGGCTTCTCGCTCGCGGGCGTCATTTCGAGAGTGCCGCCACGGCCTCCGCGACTTCCGTCGCATGCTCCTGCGGCTTCACCTTCTCGAACACACGCGCGATGCGTCCGTCGGCATCGATCACGAAGGTCGTGCGGTTTACCCCCCAGTACTTTCGCCCGTACATCGACTTCTCCGCCCAGACACCATACGCGTTGCAGATGACCTTCTCGGTGTCCGCGATGAGCGGATACACGAGATCGAACTTCGCCTTGAACTTGAGATGACTCTTCACGGGATCAGGACTCACACCGATCACCTTCGCCGCGAGGCCTTCGAAGCGCGGCAACAGCTCCTGAAATCCGCATGCCTCCACGGTGCAGCCGGAGGTGTCGTCCTTGGGATAGAAGAACAGCACCACCGGCGATCCACGCAGCCCGGACAGCGTGATGGTGCTGCCGTCATCGGCGAGGCCGGAAAATTCCGGCGCCATGTCTCCAACGGCGGGCATGGTCATGCGAGCGACTCCCCACCCATGAGCACAGCCATGATGGCCTTCTGGATGTGCAGCCGATTTTCGGCTTCATCCCACACTCGGCTCTGCGGACCGTCGATGACGTCGGCCGTAACCTCTTCACCACGATGCGCGGGAAGGCAGTGCAGGAAGATCGCGTCTTTCGCCGCGCCTCCCATGAGTGAGTCGCTCACGGTGTACCCGGCAAAATCGCGCTCGCGCTTCTTCTGCTCTTCCTCCTGACCCATGCTTGCCCACACGTCCGTGTTCACGACGTGCGCGCCTTCCACTGCCTCACGCGGATCGCGCACGAGTGTGATGCTCGCGCGCTCGCGCGCTCGCGCGATCAGGTGATCCGCCGGCTCGTAGCCTTCCGGGCAGGCGAGCGACAGCTCGAAGCCGAGCACGGACGCGGCGTTGATCCAGGAGTTGGCCATGTTGTTTCCGTCGCCAATCCAGGCCACCTTCCTTCCGTCGATGCCACCGAGATGCTGTCGTATGGTCAGGATATCGGCAAGGATCTGGCAGGGGTGGAGCAGGTCGGTGAGCCCGTTGATGACGGGGACGTCCGAGAAGCGCGCAA